>NZ_WMDN01000006.1:0-190967 GCF_021236965.1 Photobacterium carnosum
TTTTAATAAAAAAGCCGAGGAAAACCTCGACTTAATATAAAATATTATATTTTAATATTGATTATTTTTTGATTACATCAACTCCTGTGTTTCAAGTTTAATTTTATCTTCTTTTGTGTTTTCTGTAGATATAACATTAAAATGAGAATTATCATGTGGGTTCTTCACACGCCAACGATCAAAAATGATACTACAATAAATGGTTACCGCAATAATGCTCATTGGGCCAAGGATAAATTGAATAAGTGTACCACCAAAATTCTCAATCCAAAGTTCAGGAGCCGGCACTAGTGCAGTAAAGGTTGCTGCGCTGAAAATGATGACAATAGGAATAACGGCTAAGGATGCAAATAGTCGTCCTTTTCCTAGGAAATAAAAATCACGGGCATATTCTGGATTATTTGAATCCCAACGTAACTTAATATAACCAGCTAACATAAATAAAACAGGTAACGTTGCAGCACCACCATTAAGATTTTTTACCGCAACTAGAATTGAATTAATTCCGGACTCTGCGTTCATTTGTCCCAACATAAATATAATAATAATGATAGTAACTAAGATACCTTGTAATTTTAACGCATTGATAGGTGTACCTTCATGATTTGTTTCCGATAATTTAGCACCAAAAATTCCTTTCGGTGCATCAACAAATAACATTTTCACTGGTGCGGCAGTCCATAGCATTAAAGAACCACAAAGTGTCGTTAATAATAGGAAAAAAGCAATTACATTAGTCCACCACATTGGGAAACCAAGTTGTTGGAAAACAACATAAATAGCTGACAACAACCCTAATTTAGCCGCTTGTTCTGCGGGTAAAATCATATTAGTAAGTAACGCACAAGCAATCATTACGATTGAAAAAAGTGTAACGTTAAGTAATAAACCTATGCGAAAACTACGCTCACCACCACGGATGTTACGTTTATAAGCCGCAAGGGCTTCTAAACCACCAAGAGATTGCAAAGCCCAAGACATTGACGCAATCATTCCCCAAGATAAATCCATAGCTTCATAATATTTAGGTACGACAGGAACGCCATCAGACATAATTGTTCCTGTTGATAATTTGAATACAGCAGAAACCAAAAAGACAATAGTTAATGAGAAGCCAGCATATCCAGCGAAAGAAAGTAAAGTTGCCAACCATTTAGGTCCTTTCATTGATACATATGTCGCTAACCAAAATAACGAGATAGATGAAATACTAATAATCGGTTTAAACCATGCTTGCGTCGTTAACGCCGTAACATATTCAACATCAGCATAAATAGTATAAAGTCCGTAGGTCAAAACATTTGGTAATAAATCAACAAAGTAAAAAATATTAACGTAAAAGTAAAAAAAACCTGCAATAAATCCCATTTTCCTACCTAGGATAAGATTAAGCCAAGTTTGATAACCACTTTCAGATTCTCGAAGTTGTTTTATAGACGAAAGTTCTATGACCATGAAAGTATAGGGAATAGCATAAATGAGTGTGGCTACCAAATACAATATCCATGAATTGTATCCCCAATTGGTGTATTGATTAATAATGCTTCGGAGAATAAATCCACCACCTGCAATAGAAAAGAATAAAAATGTTACTAAAGACATTTGATGGCGATGATCAGTATTTACAGACATAACAATTTCCTTTGTTATTAATGATAAATAAAACCCTCAATACCAAAACTAATATTGAGGGAGCAACTTATTATTTAGTCATGCGAATCGGCCGCAATAAAAATGAATAGTCGTATGTTTTTATAGTTAATTGGTAATCAAGTGGTGGCAAAGAACCCCAAGAGTTTTGACCTCCGGTGCCTAATTGACATAAATCAATATTCCAGGTGGTAAAATCACAATGTTGAATATCAGCACCATGTTTACAAGAAATTGGAGTTAGACCGGATGCACCCATACCATCGGTGTCTGCAACGAAATCTAGTTCTTCCGCTTTAAAAGGCCAAACACTTGTATTTAATAACTTATCTTCTGCAATCGCTTCAATACCAATACCTTTACTATTTATTAATCGTACCCAACGCACATCAGTTTTATTACCCGTTTCTTGTGGACGGGGATAAGCATGATATTGATCAATCGTGGTCCCACCATAAATACCAATTTTAGCACCTTTACGATCGGAATAAGTTTCTACAGGACCACGCCCAAACCATTGCACAAAGTGATATTCAGATGGAATAGTCAATTGCAATCCCATTCGTAGCATAAGAGGAAGTTCAGCTGAACCCGGTGTGAAATTAGCTTTTACTCGAATATCACCACTTGGATAAATTTCATATACAAGATGATAATAACTTTCAATGGTTGGTAATGTGAATTGGGTATAAACCGATATACACAACGGTGTCGTTTCATAAGTAAATGACGTTAATTTACGCAATACACTAGCGTCTTTCCATACCAGTGATGTTTTATATAACTTAGCACCTAAATCATTGTCTGTTAGTCCACGCCAAAAGTTAGGAACTAAACCTGTACGAATGAAGCTGTTTCCACCTACTGTATAATTAACTAACTCACCAGTTTTACAGTTAAATTCGACAATGAGATCATCTCCTATAATGGAAAGCTGTGAGTCAGTTTTATTTATATTCAGTGAAAGATGATCCTCAGGTTGTTTGGGTTGAATTGAATGCCTTTCAGTAATATAGAATTGATCCCACGCTATTTCATAACCGGATCCAATAAAGGCTTCTTCATTTTTAGTTATAGCGCTTAATGTAACTATATATTCACAAGATTCTTTAAGATACTCATGGTAAAGTGGGATTTGAATTTTTTCTCGTTGCCCTGCTTCAATATCAATCGTCCCGAATGTACCAGAATATATCTGATGTCCATCTTTAGTAATATGATACTGAATAGAAAGATGATCTAAGTTGATAAAATCGTAACGGTTTTCAATTTCAAAAATACCGCTAATAGCGTCAATTTGATAGAAACGTACTGGTTGATATACTGTTTTCACTTCAGACATGTGAGGATGTGGTGTACGATCTGCTGCTACCAACCCATCATTCATAAAATTACCATCTGTTGGCATATCAGGATGGTAATCTTTACCGTAACCCCAGTATTTTTGACTACGATTATTCGTAAGTTCTAATGAGTGATCCATCCATTCCCAAATAAACCCACCTTGCAATTTGTCACTATTATCAATGATATTCCAATAATCACGTAAAATACCAATTGAGTTTCCCATTGCATGTGCGTATTCAATCATGATCATGGGACGGTGATCGTCTTGTTGAGAGAATTCTTTTAAGCGCTCAAGAGTTGGGTACATAGGGCAAACAATATCAGTATAAGCTGCTTCGCCTGCAGGTTGGTATTGTACTGGTCGAGACTGATCTTTTTCTTTTATCCACTGATACAGAGCTTCAAAAACACAGCCAGTACCTGCTTCATTACCCATCGACCAAATAATCACACAAGCATTATTTTTATCACGTTCAACCATCGCTTGAATGCGATCAAGGTGCGCAGGGATCCAAGATTTAGTGTTACCAATTTGTGTTTCTTCTTTTAAAGCTAATGGATGTGATTCAATATTAGCTTCGTCAATAATATAAAGACCATACTGATCACAAAGTTGGTACCAACGAGGATGACAAGGAAAATGACTTGTACGAACAGCATTGATATTATGTTCTTTCATTAAACGAATATCAGTTAACATATTTTCTTCTGTTGGCACATGACCTAACGTTGGATGTAGTTCATGTCGATTAACTCCTTTTATCTTGATAGCAATACCGTTAACTTTTAATTGTCCGTTTATAATTTTGATATTACGAAATCCAATTTTGTGACTGGTTGACTCAAGAACTTTTCCTTGTTCATTACTTAAGGTTAGCAGTAAAGTATATAAGTTCGGCGTTTCAGCAGTCCAAAGACGAGGATCATCAACATCGTAATAAAAAGAAAAAGATTGGTCTGTTCCTTCTTTAGTAAATGTTTTATCTTGAGTAAATATAGGTACGAAATGATTTTTATCATTGAGTAATTGTGCATTCAAACATAACGTTGTGGATTCTGTATTAAAATGTTTAAGAGAGACCGTCAAATCAATTGCGCATTTGTTATAAGTCTCGTTTAATTCATATTTACAATAAAAATCATAAATACGTGTTTTTTCAGTTGAATATATGAAAATTTCACGTTCAAATCCTGACATATCAAGCATGTCTTGTTTTTCCACATAGCTAGCATTTGACCAACGATAGATTTGAACAGAAATAGTGTTCTCCCCTATTTGAATATAGGGTGTGATATTAAATTCAGCTGGGCTTTTCGCATTTTGACTATAACCAACACGCTCACCATTAATCCAAATAAAAGAAGCTGTTCTTGCTCCTGCTAGATGAAGAAAAATCTCACGTCCCTCCCAATTATCATCGACCTCAAATGTACGCCGATATGAACCTACGGTATTGTAATCTCTTGGTATTTGAGGACATTCAGTATTAAAAGGGAAATGTTCATCAATATAAATTGCATGATCAAAACCTTGAGCCTCCCAGTTTCCGGGGACTTTTATAACGCTCCAATCAGACACATCATAGTTATTCTCAAAGAATGTTTTTGGGCGTAATGCTGGATTTAAAGCGCAGTGAAATTGCCATAGACCATTTAAAGAAAGATAGTTAGTTGCTTTTTCAGGAAAATTAGCGATAGCAAGATGACTACTTGTAAAAGGAAATGTATAAGGTCTTGGTGGAAGTTTATTGATGCCATTAATACGATGATCTTCCATGACAGCTGGCACATGATCTTTTTCTTTGTATAATTCCTCAATAAATTCAGGATCAAAAATAACAGTATTCATGAGTGCATCCTTAGATTGAAAGTGAGTTAAGTAAAAATTTAGTAAAAATTTAGTATTAATTTAAATGGATCCACTTAACTAAATCTGCTGCTAAAATCACATATCCCTCTAAATCTTATACTAATTTCATGAAGTGTTATCAATGCCACAATAAAAAGGTAATATAATAAAACGATGAAAATGTTATCCTTATCAATTTATTTTACTAAAATTTAAGTTAAGTAATTTAATTGATAGATTGATTGATATGTAACAATGCTGACAATAAAAACTTAACTTTATATTGATGATGGCGCAAAAATACTAATTTAATTTTTATATTGTTCTACATTATTAATGTAGAATATTAATAGAAATTATTTTGAAGTAAAAATGGAGGATTAACATCGAATGAATCAGAACGATTATATTAGTGAACATCTAAAACTGTGATATTTTTTATTGATCTCTATAAGTCGACGAGTAAACTAATATTTAATATTAATAAGTTCGTTAATATTGTCACTCATCAAATTAATTAATTATTGCAAGATGTAGTTTACAATCTTACTAATATAATCAGGAAAGTCATTCGGTAATTGCTGACGAACTGTGCTGTGACGGTTGGTGTTTGGATTTTTATTTCTGCCATTAGCTCACTGGCGCGTTGCTCTGAAAACCCAATAGCTTTAGCTGTACTTAAAAAGTGCCGTGTTAAATGATATTGATGGCACCTGATGATGCTTTTGATAATGTACCAACTAAAATCCCATTCATTGCGACGGATAACCTTTCCATAGTTACCATTCCTCATTCCATTGCTGATTGTTACTCTGTGTCTCTGCGGTACTATTACGAGGCTGAACATGCAATTCGAGATCTAAAGCCGCCAATAATTTAAATAGCGTATCGAGTTTAGTGCCTTCTGGCGTATTCTCGAATGCTGATACAGTAGTTTGTTTTATACCTACTAATTTGGCGGTATTACTTTGAGTTATATTCTGTGCTTTACGTTGATCTCTTACTGCATTTGCTAGCATTTTTGCCGATGTTATTTGCATTTCATCACCATACTTAAATTATCTTTTGAAAGGCATATTTTAACATTATCCGCTACAAGGGATATTTGCAAGTTATCCGCTGTAAGGGATAAGTGATGATTTTTATCTATGAATATTATTCAGATCTCGTACCTAAATTGGCACGAGAAAAATTGATTGAATGCCACGGTATTAAAATTGGCTATTTGACGTGACAAATATCACAATATATAAAATATCATCAAGCATAAAAAGTCATTAAAGTAACATTTAAATTGTTTTTGCATAAATGACTTATTCAACATCCCTCATGTAAGTCCTATTAGAAATGATGATTCCTCAAATAATTCAGCATCAATAACCGCCAGATATAAACAGTGATTCAGGCTAAAGACGGCCAATCAATTATACTTGGTGACTTGGTTGGTGAAGAATAATGATACAGGTGTACCGATTTTAAAAGACATACCGTTTATCGGCACATTGTTTGGCTCTACATCAGATAGATAGATCAATAATCAGTTATCGGTATTGATAAAGGTTAAAATTTAACCACTAAGTTGTCAGAGTAATCAATAAAATTATTACTTATTATTGTTTAAATGCAATTGGTTGAGTGCTTTGATATTAGTACCATTCAATGATATGAGTTAAGACTATCGTGATCTTAAAATTTAGTTTTGGTGTATATTAATGTTAAAAATAAAAAAGGTACATTTTAATGACTCAACATATGAGTTGTTAAAGGATAATTGTTCTAAGTCAAATTGTTTTACTATTTTAGTCGGTAAAAATGGTTGTGGGAAAAGTCGGCTTCTAAGGCTTATATCTAATAGTTTTGCGGTATCTGATCAGTTACTACGAGAACAGCCACATAGGTGGGATGAGCTAACAACAATTCCTGTCTCGAGTGGTCGTGAATATTTTACATATACTATAAATGGTAATGAAATAAAAGTTAATTCGATTAATGAAAATTTGTCTTCCTCATTTGAATCAAAAAATATATCTGATAATTATAAAGATAGTTTACCTAAACAATTAATTTGTTTATCTACAAGTCCATTTGATCGATTTCCTCGACAAAATAAATACCCATTAAACCGTAATGATTTAACGGTTCATCCTAGTATATATACTTATATAGGACTTAAGGATGGTGGAAAAATATCATCTGTAAATAATTTAATTAAAAGTGTGATTCAATCTTTATTAGATGATCCTAATCGTATTGACTGTAATTTTAATATAATAAAAGATACCCTTTCATTTCTTGGGTATGGAAATAGATTTAGATTTAGTGTTAATAATTATCTTTCCAAGAAAGATCTACTGAAAATCAAGAATAAGCAAGGTGTAGATGATTTATTTTTGACTAAAATAAAATCGATTAGTGATGAGCTATTACATGAAATGCGTTATGGCAATGATTGGGGATATAAGCGAAATATTATTTCAGATTCTATTTTGAGGTTATCTTCTTATTTAGATGGTCAGTGGGGGAAAAAAATCACATTTACGATAAAAGTTGACTCTGATGATAATGATTATGGTTATCTAGTAGATATTAGTCGTCTTTTAAATTTTGGGATTTTATCTATTGATAGTTTTAAGTTATCACAAAAGGATGATAATCGTCGTTTTATAGATTTTGGGGAAGCTAGTTCTGGGGAGCAGTGTCTTACTTTAATGTTACTTGGAATTGCAGGTAAGATTGAGGATAATTCTTTGATTTGTATTGATGAGCCTGAAATTAGTTTACATCCTGAGTGGCAATGTAAGTTTATTCCTTTATTAAGTAGTATTTATAATCGTTATCAAGGTTGTCATTTTATCATAGCAACACACTCTCCACATATAACGTCTAATTTAGAAGATGACAATTCCTATATTTTAAAAATGGATGAGAATAAATTAATAACTTCAAATGAATATAAATATAAGTCTGTAGATTATCAGTTAGCTAAAATATTCGAATCTCCTGGTTATAATAATGAGTATTTAAACAGAATTTGTGTAAAGTTACTTTGTAGTTTAAGTAAAAATGGAAAATTAAATTATCAAGAAAAAGATGAATATATATTATTAATTTCTTTGTATGATAAATTAATTAATAACTCTACTCTTATTGATTTAATTGATGTGTTAAATTTAGCGTTGGATGCGCTAGAGGTTGATGGACAATGATAAAAGCCATTTTATTTAATGATGATGAAATTAAACAAATAAATAAAAAATTAGCCTCAAAAGGATTTAATAGTACTAGTTGGGGGGATTCAGATATATTCAACATTAAAGATAAAATAAAAAATCATTATCTATCAGAACAAAAAACAATTTGTCCATATTGCTTACGTGATTTACAAACGACTCATGGACGATATTGGGATATTGAACATATTATTCCTCGCTCTCTTCAAGATAATTTTATGTTTGAACCTAAGAACTTATGTATGGCCTGTGTTGATTGTAATACAGCAAAGTCAGCAAAAAAAATTACAACAAGTACTGCTAAAAAAAATATCCAATCAAAAGCAATTTATTTTTGATAATTCATCCCCATCTAGACGTATATGAAGAGAATTTACAACCGATAAAACCTGGCTTTTTTTATATACCTAAAACTGAAAAAGGTGTTAAAACAATTGAAATTTGTAATCTCAATAGGTTTTATAAATTTTCGGGATTTGGTACTGATGACTCCATAGATGAAAAGATTTTCTTATTAGCGGCGGCCTTAAAGCAAACCACTAATCAAAATGTAAAAAAACAGTTAAAATTAGAACTTATAGAGTTAGCGATTAAAGGTTCAGTGTGATTTTGAAAGCCAAAGCATCTGATTCATTTAATATTAAATTGCACTGAGAACCTGCCTAATCCACAGGTTCTACAATGTTAACATATAATCGAAGTACATCAGGCGCTTCTATCTCTATAAGAGATTATCCTATCTGGTGTTAACGGCCAGCCATCAGGGGTAATCAGCTTTCCCTTAGATACTTGTCGGTCATAATTCATGATAAGCATACATTTTTATTAAACATGTCACTCACTATCGCTGATAAAAATAACGACAACTACCCTAACCTACCCGCAAATCGCGCTATCAAGAAATCAATAAACAATCGTAGCCGTTTGGGTTGGTATTGGCGGCTTTGGTAAATCACATTTAAATCTGCACTGGCTGATGATGTCGATGCATTGAAGTTCTTCATGTATCCATCAAGTACGGTGACCAGTCGCTGTTGTTTTATGTCTTGCTCAATATCTAATATTGACTTTAACGCTATACCTGCGCTATCTAATGCCCATTGACGAATCACTTCGCCATCATCTGAAAATCGTTTGGGTAATACGGTTATAACGTTGTGTTGGGTATCGTCGCTAAAATGCCATGTTTTCAGTTCTTCATTACTGCGTATCATGGCTAAACAATGATGATCAGCGAGATCTTGCGGTGTGATCGGTGTGCCTTTATTGGCTAAATATTGGGGCGTTGCACACAATACGCGTCTGCTGGATGCTAGTTTGCGGGAGATTAGGTTACTGTCTGCCAGTTCACCATAACGGATAACAATATCTATGCCTGATTCCGCTAGGTTGGTGAGTTTATCGTCTAAATATAAGTATGGCACAACGTCTGGATATAATTCGCAAAATGCTGAAATTATTGGTGATATGTATTGTTTGCCTATGTCTCGGGGCGCTGCGATCTTTATCGTTCCACGCACTTCTTGGCTACCGGTTTGGAGTAAGTTTTCTGTCTCTTTAACGCTGTCGATAATGTCTAAGCTGGCCTGATGATACATTGCGCCAGATTCCGTTAAAGAGAGATGCCTTGTACTGCGATTGAGTAACTTAACCCCATAGCGTTCTTCTAATGCTTGCAGCCTTGCGGTGACGGTTGCAGGTGATAATCCTAGCTCTCTTCCTGCTGCCGCTAAGCCCTGATTTTTAACGATGCTGATAAATAATGTCATATCAGAAAACTTATCCATGCCCTTTCCTTGTGTTTATTATTCAGCTCACCCGAATAATCATTTTAAATTTTACCTAATTATCAAATTCTATCAAATCAATATACTGACATCATCAAAACAAGATTAGACAGAAAGGAAATGAAGATGTCGATGATGAGCAAGCTTTTTGAACCAACACAGCTTAAATCACTGAATTTACAAAACCGTATTGTGATGGCACCGATGACACGAGCGCGTAGTAGCCAACCGGGTAATATTCCAAACGCGATGATGGCGAACTATTACCAACAACGTGCTAGTGCGGGATTAATTATCTCGGAAGCAACCCAGATTTCAGATGATTCACAAGGCTATTCATTCACTCCGGGTGTTTATACTAATGAGCAAGTCGCTGGCTGGAAAACAGTGACTCAAGCGGCAAAAGCGCAAGGTGCGGCAATGTTTTGTCAGTTATGGCATGTAGGCCGCGTGTCTCATCCTACCTTTCAGCGAGGTGATAAACCTATTGCGCCATCAGCACTTAAACCAGTAGAAACCAAAGTGTGGATTGCTGATGAACAAGGTAATGGCAACATGGTCGATTGTGTTGAACCAAGAGCTATGACCCAAGCTGATATTGATCGGGTGGTGGCTGATTTTGCTCATGCCGCGAAATGTGCGATTGATGCTGGCTTTGATGGTGTCGAAATTCACGGTGGTAACGGTTATCTTATCGATCAGTTCTTACGTACTAATTCTAATCATCGTACAGATAGTTACGGTGTCACTAGAGAGAACCGTATTCGCTTCTTATTAGAGGTGGTTGATGCGGTAAGTAATGTGATTGGTGCGCATAAAGTGGGGGTTCGACTTGCGCCTTTCATTACCTTTAAAGACATGAATTGCCCTGATATTGTGCCGACTATTTTAGAGGCTGCAAAACAGCTTCAAGCCCGTGATATTGGCTATTTGCATTTATCGGAAGCGGATTGGGATGATGCGCCAGTGATCCCTGAGCCATTTAGAATTGAGTTGCGTGAGTATTTCACCAATACGATCATTGTCGCGGGCCGTTATACTCAAGCGCGTGCTGATGAAATGCTTAACAAAGGCTACGCTGATTTGGTTGCGTTCGGGCGTCCGTTTATTGCTAACCCTGATTTTGTTTCGCGGTTACAGCACCAACAACCGTTAGCTGACTTGGATGGCACTACGCTATTTGGTGGGAATGAACACGGTTATACTGATTATCCTGCTCTGGATTAATCAAACTAGCGGTCAAATCATCCCCTGTTAAATTTCTTGTTGTTACTCAAGTATAAAGCACTTTTAAAACATGTTGCATAGTGATAAATTTACGCCTAATTTTAGGGGGTATTTATGCTAGCTTTTCTTTACATCTTTGGATTGTTTTTTTGTTTTATTTTAGGCGGTATTTTTTTCGGAAAAAAAACAAACAATAATTTCGAAAAAAAAACAAAAAAGAAGCAACAATCAAAAGGTAATATTGGTGAAGAATTGGTTTCAAAAAAATTGAATTCCTATTTAATCAATGAGCAAGTAATAGGTATTGTTGTAAATAACGTCACTTTATCTGTTGATGGTGGAACTACTCAAATAGATCATATTTTGATTTGTACTAAAGGTGTGTTTGTTATTGAAACCAAACATTATAGTGGTTTGATTTATGGCAATGCTAAGGACAAGAAGTGGCTACAAGTATTATTCAAAAAGCGTTCGCAATTTCAGAATCCTATTCATCAAAATTATAAACATATCAAAGCAATTCAAGCTCTATTCGACTTTGTACCAGTAGAGCAAATTAAGTCATTAGTTGTGTTTACAGGTAATGGTGAATTTAAAACATCACGTTCGAAAGATGTAATATTATTAGATGGTATGAGAGATTGGATGAATCAACATGAAGATCATGTTGTTACTCTAAATAAAATTCAGTTCTGCTATGGTCGTTTAGAATTTTTACGATTACCTGATAATGAGCAAACAGATAAATTACACTTACAGAACCTGTCTAGACAACATGCTTTATAATGTATTCCTTTAAATTTATTATGATTTGTGTCACTGATTTTACGAAAGAGCCTATTGTAAGTAAGATGATAGCTTCTCCATTGGTTTTAGTCATTTAAAGCTGATGTTGTTGATAATGCCAATAATGAAGGGGATCACATTGCTTAGAGTTATTCAGCATCGCCGAATCAAAAAGGTTATCAAGTTGCTTTCTGCAAGGTTGATAAAGGGTTATGGCAGTCGAGTTTTTTTCTCTTTAGGTCAAATTACAGCAAGTACCCGTGAGTGTAGTGCCCGTCAGCAACAAATCGCAGTCGCTTTGTATGTTGATCCACAAGATATTAATTTTGAAGAAAACCCTACCCTGAAATTGTTACGTAATGATGTGTCGCACTATTTCTTTGAAGGTAATGATTACACCGGACAGGATGTGCTTAATCTGCTTGTTTTAGGTGGATGGAAAGGTGGTCGAATAGATGATGACATGTCAAACCGGTTTGGTATGGGGAGTCGCTATTAGTGATCTGAATTGTGATGGTGGGATTTTGCTTAGCATGGCTGACTAGCCTACTACTATTGTAGAAATAGTAGTAGGCCAAACGTCATAAATAGAAAGATTCTATTCTTCAGTTTCTTTAAGCTTATTAAGCTCTATTTCAATTTTTTCAATATCAGCAGTGTAACGTGCTTTACTTGCACCATCTCTAGTAGACTTAGACATAGCTTGTAACTTAGAAAGTTTCTTTGTAAGTGCGGCTAATTGGTTCTGGGTTCTACGATTGCTGCTCATTAATAAATGGTACTCCAATAAATGATGTTATTTGCTGTTTGACTACAATTAAATTATATATCATTACAACAGGTTAATTAACTTAACGGTTAATGCTATTGTATTTCTAGCTCGTTACCTTTATAGCGTAGCATATAAGACTACAAATAATGAAATATTAATATAGTTTAGTTTGCTTTTGATAACTGGCGCTCATTATTAACGCTATCAGTGGTCGATAATCCTACGAAGATCATAACATTAACGCTACGAGTGCTGTAAAAAGTTAACAATTCGGGGGGATCATACATAGCGTTGTAAATATTAGGTTGAATCATGCTGTCATATTTAACCGCATGTGTTGAATATAGTGATGCTATAAATAGAAAATCCACATCGTTCAATGTGGATTCTAAAAGATTAATTGTAGTAATATTAACCGATATTTTTACAACGCGACACTAAGATAGGATCAACATTGCCTTGAATCTTTTGGATTTTAGCTGCTCGTTGACATTCCCACTTTGATACTGGGTATTGCTTGTCCCATGCGCTCATTAATTGACGTTGTTGACGACTCATTTTGTAACTTGGATATACTGCATCAAAATACATGTAAGTACGCGCAATAATGCCACGGGCACGTTCTGGTGGTTGAGCATCATGATCTTTCTTATCAATGATCATGTCACAACTACCAAATGAACGGTAATTTTTGCTGGCGGTTTTAGGCAGCATTACATAGTTGTAGTTTTGACGAGCAGCGTTAACAGCCCCTACTGCTGGATAAAGGTTATAAAGGTCTGATTGCATTAAACGGTATTCAGTGTTGGCTTTTTCAGCACACTTACGACCTTTAAATGATTTACCTTTGCTATCAATACAAACTTTCGCTCCTTCACGCCATTCTGTAAATGCACGACCAAAGTTCTCCGCAGGAACTACGTGTTCAGCCTCCCAACGTTTAATGCGTTTTTTATATACCTCAGTAGTAAAACCAGATGGTAACGTAACGTATTTTTTATTATTAAAATCTGCACCGCAATAAATAGTCTTCATATCAACAGGATTAGTATAAATCTGCTTTTGCATGATTTTTTTAGCTTTGCTGAATGATTGGTTGGTGGTGTTGCCTTGTGGCGACTGTGCAAATGCAAGCGTCGGCAATAGTGCGACACTAAGTAGAATAATATTAGTTCGATTCACGGAATTCTCTTTTAGGTAGTGCGGTCAATTTATTAATGGACTGACGTGTTGATATGACAAAGTATTATTGCGCTTTGCTTAGTGACTATTTTTGAATAAAAGGTTTAGTGATTTATTTATTCAGAAACAATTACTTTTACTCGACCTACATCACCCGTTGTTAAGCGGACTTTGATGCCGTGTGGGTGGGTCGGTGAGTTTGTTAGGATTTTCTCGACGGTGCCCGCTGTAAGTTTACCGCTACGTTGATCTTGTTTTAATACTATTTGTACATCTAAACCAACGTGGATATTTGAACGATTTTTACCTGACATATTGACTCTTTTGTTTTTAATTTTTCAGGTTGTATTATTAAGTTTTTACAGTAAAACGCAACTTAATATTAAAATATGGTTGTTTTATGTACGCAATGATAATGTATCTTATTGATATAGTATTAAATAAGGATTTTTAATCTAAAAAATAAATCAATAAAAGCTATAAATAATAAACACACTGGGTACAAGTAACATCACAACTAACATATGCCACGGAGTTTATGAGTATTTTTATGGGTGTTGAGATAAAACAAAGCCCTTCTAATTAAGAGCTTTGGTATGAAAGATTATTGTTGAAGTGCGGGGCAATCTTTCGGTAGTAATTGTTCTGGTATTGCAGGCCCTATTCCCATATCTGCCGTCCAGCCTTTTAATCCCCCAGTTTTAGGATCAAAATCACTGCATTTATACGGTTTATCTTTTATTAGCGTAGTCGATGTTGTTTGTTGAGCGGTAGTGTTGTTATTTTTGGTTTGCTCACTTTTGATCATTGTAAATGCAAGACTACAAATTACTATTCCACCTAATACTACTAAGGCCGATTTCGTTGACTTCTTCATGGGAGATCCTCTTCAGTAAAATACTGATTTGTGATCTATTTAAAGTCTATTTTATAGAGAAGGTCAAATTATATAATAAAATAAATACATTTTTGTTTGTTTAATCATCAATTTAATCCGTTATTGGCACAGTGATGTTAATAATGAAGTAACGGTTTGATAACGTATCGGTAAATGACGATATTTCTTTTGAATAATAAATAATTGTTCAGTAACTAAAGCTAATGGTGGTGCTATATATAATCTATTTTTATCAACAAAATGATCAATCGCACTTTGCGGTAACACTGTAAAACCAATACCTTCAGCTACGGCGATCAAAATTTGGTTTAGTTGATTGATATAACTAGTCATCGGTAATTGTTCAATTTTAATATCGATTAAATTATGATGACCACAATGTTTAAAATATTTAGTAAGATAATACTGTGCATCAGGATGATCAATAAGCCCACAGGTTGTTAATAATTCATTAGTAAGATCATGATCTTTGTATTGTAGCGGAAAGACTAAACATAAAGGTTCTTGCCCTATGATGGTAGTTTCAAATAGATCGTTCATCGGTTGTTGAGTAACGATGCCTATATCTATCGTATTATTTTCAATACTGTCTAAAATTTTATGGTTAGGCGCAGCTTCTAAGTGAAAATGTAGTTTGGGATATTGTTGTTGTAAGCGTAATAACTGAGGATATAGTGATAATGCAAATGATCCTGAACAAGCTAGTTTACATGTCCCTTCATAGGGGCTGTCCGTTTGTAAATCATTCATTAATAATTGATATTGAAGTGTTTGTTGCTGAGCATATTGATAGACAAGCTGCCCTTGTTCTGTAATTTCAAACTGTTTGTTATAGCGTGTGATAAGTGGATAGCCACAGGCTTGTTCTAATTTTTTGATATGCTGACTAACACCAGGTTGGGTCATATTTAACAACTCGGCGGTTTGAGTAAAGTGTTCTGTTTCTATTAATGTTTTAAATGTCGTTAACCATTGAGGATTGATCATGATTTACTCTAATTATCATTACAAAAAATTATAATAATTAGAGTAAATGATAATTAAATATTTATCAATTATCTCTTAGATAAGATACTGTTTAAATAGCTATATCTACTAACATTATGATTTTTAATATACTAAAGCAATTAAAAATCACCACTTTAGTATATTAAAATTATAGGCGTAAAAGTTAATATAAAGTATTAGATAGATGGTAACCAACACCAAAGTACATATTGGTTTTGTTAAAATCACCCATAACTCTTTTTATATTAAATTCGGTATATATATTTGTTGTTGGAATGTCTAGTTGTAAGCCTACCCCATAGTTAAATTCATTTTTGCTTTCATTATCGCTAGCACAGATATGATCTAGACAAGCATTAATATCAACATTGGCATGAGAAATACCAATCAAAGGATATAAACGAAGCCATGATAAATTTTGAACTTTAAAGATAGGGCCAACATTAATATCAAATACTTTTAATGTACCGCGATAAGGAATGAATAAATTATTCACGTCACCAGTACCATCTACATCTTCTTTAGCTAATGAACTTGTAACGATGAAGCCGACATTTTGTTCTTTTGAGCCAAAAGATGCCCAAGAAAAGCCGCCACCAGAAGCACTCACACCATTACCACCTAAATGTGTTGCACCTACTGAGATATAATTTTCACTTGCTTGTGCTGCAATCGGACAAACAAAGCAAGAAATAGCAATAACCGTTTTTTTTAATATATGCATTTTATTGATATGCCATTATTTTATAATGTCGTTATAGTATTATATGCTGACATTTAAAACAATGTTTACGACAAAATAATGCTCTTATAGCATAGCGTTAATTTGATGAGTTTTTGCCTTTGTCACATATTTAAGTTTAAGAATATATCTTAGCTAAGATTCAATTGTATTTTGATATTCTTTAAGTGATAAACCAAACTGTTTTTTAAATCGTTGTGCAAATCTTGTCTCTGACTGATAACCACAAAGTTGTGCTAAATCAAGCTGCGTATAACGTTGTTGCTGAAGTAACGTTAATGCGTACCCCATTCTTAATTCGGCTAAAATTTCTCTAAATTGAGTGGATTCTTCACGCAAACGACGGATTAGTGTCGATTTACTTAAACCAAAATGCTGACAGGCTGATTCAATACTATGATGCTCGCTAGGCTGCTGTCTAAAAAGTCCAACCAATTTGTCTCGCCATAATAAATCTTGAGAGCCAAAAAGTTGATGCAACCTACCAATATTAGCTAAATATTCAAATAATGCATTGACCATACACTCTTGAACGTTACGCGGTAATGATTTTGGCAGATTAACCAAGTTCATAAACAAATATTCGCCAACGTGATCAAATTGATAATTAGGCGCTATATGGTGACTAGCATGATGGCGAGAACGGTTAATGAGTTCAGTGGTTGGTTTAGTAAAAAAGCATAATTGCAGTGATGAAAATACAGTCTGTGATGGTTGATTAATAAAGGTTTGTTGTGAGTGCCCTGCTGTGAGTAGCCAATTTTTAGGATCAATATTGAGCCAATCATTTTGCCATTGTAATTTTTTCACACCGGCTTGTACCCAAACAATGGAAGGATAGATAAATGGCACATTGCGTAATTGCTGTGATTTTTGACCTGTGTAATGAATACACTGAACCAGCGCTGACATGCTATTCCCCTTTTCGCCTAGGTGATGTTATTTATGCTACAAAAAAGAAAGTCTCATAATAGATAACTACTGATGAGACTTTTCTTTAACGCGAGCATGATGATTATTAACGCTGATAATGCGCGGTAATAGTCGATTTTGCTAAAGCCGTACCATTAAGCATAAAACTAACTAATGCACATGATGCGTCATCTGGCACTTCTAGTTTTTCACAAGGTAATGCCCATACTGTGAATACGTAACGGTGAACACCATGACCTTCAGGAGGGCATGCACCGCCGTAACCATTAAAGCCATAGTCATTACGCATTTCTAAACCTGTGGCAAGATTAGTTGATACACCTTCCGCCAATTCGTGTGTTGATGCTGGAATATTAATAACTTGCCAATGCCAAAAACCACAATCAGTCGGTGCATCAGGATCGAAACACGTTACCGCGAAACTTTTCGTACCTTCAGGTGCATTTTCCCAAGCAAGTTGAGGGGAAATGTTATCGCCATCATTACCAAAGCTATTAAATGAAAAACGTTTGTCGTGGTGTTTCTCTTCAGCAATGCTGTTACTTGTCATTGTAAATGTTGACATGATCATATTCTCGTATTAATTGTCTATGCCGTTACTATACGAGTTTTAACTAAAAAAAATCCACCTTTAAGTGTCAATAATGCATTTAATTATAGTAATTATGACTCTTAATGTTTTTATTATCCTGTTTAATTTTAATCGTTACCTTATATGATACAAATTTACGGGCAACAAGCATTACCACTCAATACCATGAAGAGATTAGATTGGATCCCTACTTAAACTGTATATATAATCAGTGTTATTTTATCCAGTATAATAGATGGACTTATATGCGTATTGAATTAATGGTTAATAAAAACAATGTACCTGAAGATACTTTTTATCAGGTTGAATCTGAATTTACTCGTCGTATGGCAATTTCTTGGCCTGATGCATTAGTTCGAGTACGCTTAAGTGGAGCTAACGAATTAAGCGTATTAGGTGGTTTAAAAGAAGATAAACAGCATGTCGAATTAGAACTTGAAGCAATGTTTGATGAAGCTGATGATTGGCTAGAACAGCCAAATTACGATATGTAGTACGTTATAATTGCATATTGAGCTTACTAATTTAATACTGATTAGGTTGCTGATAAGTGTTTATAATAAAATTATTGTTATTTATTGGTAATCTTTATTATGAGCACGTTTATTTCAAAAGATATTTGGTCTGATTTTACTGCTGATCCTGAGTTCACTGGATTTAGTTTTCGAGATACTGATGAAAGTAATGCCAATTGTGTAACAGCATTACTTGAACGTTGGCAAGCAGGTACAGTAGAAGATCCTCATCATCATCCACATGATGATATGTCAATTATCGTTACTGGCGAAATTGCAATTCAATTCCATCTTCGCGTTGATGGTGAATTAGTTAATGATGGCGAGCCAATGATCTTAACTGCTGGCCAAACGGGTTATATCAAAGCTAACCGCATTCATAGTGTGGTATATACCACTGACTGTGACATGGTATATATTCAAAACAAAACATTTGGCTTTGAAGTTGATAAGTAATTATTAACTAATATTCAGTGTATTAAACAAGCTCTCGCTCTTATTTTGTGGGAGCTTTTTTATAAAATCTATTGTTGAATGATATTTATTAATAGTCCATTTTGGAAGCATTAAGAACGATTGGCTAAAAGAGCACATAATTTATTTTTATTTTGTGGCTCTTATCGCATGTTATCGAAACTAATCTTACTCAATAATTTAATACGCTATATATTGAATATATGTTAAAAACTATGGTGTATTTATGATTACTTCAATAAAAAATTTCGTATGTCCAAAGTGTGGGAAATCTGAATATCTTGAAGGAAAAAACATTATTATATGTATTTGTGGCTACCGTATTGATTATATTCAAGCATGAAAAACGTATTAATATTCAGATGGAAGAGCACAATATTGTTATTATCTTAAATGGATATCGTTTGTACTCTACAAGAATAATACTTAATTATATTTAGTTATTATTTGATAAGAGTACGTAAGATTTCTTTAGTATCAGTAATTAACGTTACGTCTTTATGAGCGACTAATTTAACGATAAGTCCTTCATAAAGTAATTCAATATGGAAAGCTAACTGAGAATTTTCAATTCCAAATGCAGTTAATCTTTTTTGTGTTTCAATACAAGAAGCTTGCTTATGCTTTACCGCTAATTGATGCAATGGATGTTGTTCATCTGAAAATTCTCGACAAGCTGCCATAAATATACAGCCATAAAATTGTTGGTTGTTTATTAAACGCTCTAATTCACTGAACCGAGCTAAAACTAGTTCTTTTTTATCTTCAATAATATTCCATTCTTCCGCCCAGGTTTGTTGAATGTTATTGCTAAATGATGTTAATGCCTCTATGACTAAACCTTCTTTATTACCAAAATTATTATAAATAGTCTTCTTTGATATTTTAGTATGTTCTGCAATCGTATCAACACCGGTAAGCGTGATCCCTTCTTTTTGTGCTAGTTCAAGAAAACCAGTGATTAATTTCTGTCGCTTAGTCATTTTTTGTGCCGCCTTACTTTTAATTTTATTTATTATACACAGATCTGTGTAAAAATGATTGTGTTTAAAAAAAAGTGGCCTATAATAATTTACACAGACTTGTGTAAAAAGAGAATAACATGAAAATATATAGCTTCCCATATTCAATCCCTAGCTACCGTACTCGATTAGCAGCATCATTACTTGGTTTTAATGTTGAAGAGCAGGTTATTGATTTAAGTAAAAATGAACAAAAGTCACCTGAATTTTTAGCCGTTAACCCTCTAGGTAAAATTCCAGTAATGACTGACGATCAAGTGACTGTCAGTGATTCTATGGCAATATTACGTTATTTAGCAAGAAAGTCTCAAATAACGCATTGGTATCCAGAATCTGACATTGCAACAGCGGCTAAGATTGACACGTTATTATCATTAGTCAGTAACGAATTATATGAAGGAATTGAAAAAGCACGATTAATTACTGCTTTTAAAATGTTACCTGAAGAATTATTACCTCAATGTGAAACTATCACTCATGACGTTTTAAATATCTTAAATCTACAATTAGAAGATAACGTATTTTTAGTTACTGATATGCCAACCATTGCTGATATTGCTGTCGCTTCAACACTGCTTTATATTGATGAAGCTTCTTTCAGTTTAGATAATTATAAAAATATTAAAAATTGGCTTAATAATATAAAATCGTTAGCTGGGTTCATTCAACCAACGTTTCTTTAATTTATTTACATTCATATCATGAGTATTAGTTTATGCCAGTAATTGATGATCAAATAGCCCTTCTGTCATCGCTATTAACAAAGCAAACAGAATTAAATAATGATAATTTAATTTATGCAGCGTGGGCTGCTGCTCTAAATTCTCAAAGTAAGTATCTTGTTGAATATATCAATAAACACATAAAACTCCCTGATGAGGCCATATTAGAAGATATTGAATATGCCATTTCACGGATGGGTGTTACTAATCCCTATTTTATTGCGCGACAATTTATTGATATCAAGGAAGGAGGATCGTTAAAAAGTCTTCATTTTCGTCCTCTACAAGAATTAAATATTAAAAATGAAACCGCTTATCATTATGCATGCGTGGTTGTTTCGTTAATGAATGGTGGTTATATATGTCTTTCTTCTCATGTAAATAGTTTATTAGAACTCAACGAAACAGAAAAAAGTATTGATGCCGCAATGCGTCTTGGCTCTGTATGTAGTTCACTTTCTAAACGATCATTTATCGATGATATCGTAAATAATAGTCACTAATTCTCATCTTGTTATGTAACATTTATAGCATATAAATCCAGTGATCATGATATTAAATAACATGCTCTAAACGCGGTTTAGTCTTTCTTTTTAAGATTACGCCGCATTCTCGTTTATAATATATCTTCATCAAAGACTCAATACCCCGCTTAGTTACACCGTAACACTTTTATATAATTATAAAGTGCCACAGATTACCTGATAATATAAAAATCCCCCCTATTCATATTGCCGCTTTTTTGAGCGATAATTGTTCTGTATACAGATTTCTATGATCTTCTCATTTTTAGCTAACTAACAGATTTATATAGCTTTATTTTATCAGTCTTATATAATATCTCTTATAGCAGATCAAGAATAAAGACCATAATCAATGACGATCATCCCTTCAAATTCTTTAGTACATAACGACTTTAATCTTAGGCCTGGTTCATTACGTCAACAAACAGCAGTAAGCCAACAGATCCGACAACGTGATAATTTTGTTATAAATCCTGCGTTAGCTTATATTAATTCGCTTGCCGCGACAGATACTACTGGCGGCCAAGCAAATGCTCGTTACACATTAGAACGTTTTAGTCGATTTCTATTAACATCAACATTTGAGAAAATTGATTGGATTGTATTATTAACAACCCCTTCTCTTATTGAAAAAGCGATGGCTGCTTTTTTAATTCATCGAGCAAAAACAAAAGCAAAGATGAAAGGATTATTTTTTGATCCACAGCGATCGCTGAAGAATTTACATGTTAACCCATTAAAGAAAGCATTATTAATAATCAGTGACTATTTTTATCAACAGCAACAGATTTCACTATCTCAATATACTAATTGGAAATATTCTATTGAGCAATTTTCACTCTATAATCAATCAACGACAGAGTTGGAACAAGGCTGGCTTCCTCCAAGTTATACAGAACAAACTTTAACGATTGAATTAACATCACAAGCTAAGATTATGCTTGAAGCATTCAGTTGTTTTTGTATAAAACCGTGTATTGAAAGGATGGATTGGTATAGCGTTCTTTATGCACCAGTATTGCAAACCTCAATGCAATCCTTTTTATCATCACGTTTAACTATGAAAAGTAGCGATAGAAAACAAGATTATGCCCCTGCTACTGCCGATAATTTATTGAGAATGTTACGAGGTGTTGCTCATCATGCGTGGTTATCTGAGTCAATTTCTATTGAAACGTTACAACGGATCAAAGCAATAAAACTACCAAGAGGCTCTCGACAATCGAGTGGTCGTTACTTAAGTTATACCGATGTTGACCAAATATCGGCACTAACTTTAGCACAATCGAACAAGATAAAAGCATTAAGAGATAATGCAATTTTTTGGTTAATGTATGAATCTGGGTTACGTCGTGCAGAAGTTATTGGACTGGATGTTAATGATATTGATCTTTATTTATGTAAAATTCGAGTTTTGGGTAAAGGTAATAAAGAACGTTATGTTCCATTTTCAAAAAATAGCGACCTTTATGCGGCAATTGAGCAATGGATAATGGTGCGATCTCAACATCCACAACAAATTTCAAGTTTTTTTTGTGGGGTTAATCGTTATCAGCAATTAACGTCACAACGTTTAACGACTCAAACATTAAATGATCTCTGTAAACATATTTATCAACTTGGTTTTTCACGTCGAATATCGCCCCATGATTTTCGTCACTCTGTAGCGACTAATTTATTACGTTCTGGTTATGATTTATTATTAGTCAGTAAGTTTATGGGACACAGTAGTATTACAACTACCCAACGTTATGACCGTCGTACAGATGATGAATTACAAGGCGTTACACCGGGTCGTTAATAGATCACACTATACAACAGTGAGTTTCAATATTTGTTGTTAAAAATATAACATAAGTATAATAGCTGTACTATATTCTGTTATATTTTCAGAAGAATGCTATCGTATAAAAAATAACAAACTGGATTGATTATGTTGATATTTATACGTACATTATTATTAATAACATTCATTGTTTTTTCTATATCTAGCTCTGCTCTAACAATAAAGCATTATACTCAGCAATATGCTTTATTACCTTGTACTGGGTTAGAATCACGAATAAACAGCTTTGAAAAACAATCATCAATGATGTTATCTAATGCATCTAAAAGAGAGAAAGAAACATTAAAACGAGAATATAAAGCACTTAATAAATTATATAAGCAAAAGAATTGTCACAAAAGAAATTCCCGATAATAATATTATTAACGGGAGTTAAGTAAGGAGTCAGTAACATATTATCAAGCTAGTAATGTGTAGCTTAAATATATGTTAAGGGTAAGAACAATTGCTACAATAATTAAACCTAACACCGAGATAACGCGGTTATTTTTATATTTACCCATAATTAACTTACTATTGGTAAAGTAAAGTAATGGGATAATTGCGAGTGCGATACCAAAGCTTAGAACGACTTGACTCATGACTAAAATTTCAGTTGTATTAACCGCTAAGGCAATAACAACAAACGATGGGATCATGGTAATTGAACGACGTAACCACATTGGAATGCTAAATTTAACAAAGCCTTGCATTACAACTTGACCAGCCATTGTACCGACTACGGTTGATGACAGACCGGATGCTACCAGCGAAATACCAAATAATATTGATGCGGATTTACCGACTAATGGTGTTAATGTTTTATAGGCTGTTTCTATTTCAGCGATATCTTGATTACCTGAATAATGGAATACTGCGGCCGCCATAGCGACGATGGCTATATTAACAAACCCAGCAATAACCATTGCAATTAATACATCATATTTTGTTGAACGTAACCGTGTTGATACTTTTTCACCATACGTGTTTTTAAATAATGCTGAGTGTAGATAAATAACATGAGGCATTACCGTTGCACCAAGAATACCTGCAGCTAAATAAATTTGGTGTGGACTGTTTAATGTTGGAACAATTAATCCAGTAACTAAAGCATGGGATGCTGGCGGTGCAATAAACAATTCAAAAATATAAATAACAGCAACGAGTAATAATAAAGCACCAATAACGACTTCAAGTGGTTTTTGACTTTTATTGTTAAGCATTAATATCATCATTGTCACTATTGCCGTGATAACAGCCCCTTCCATTAAGCTAATACCAAACAATAATTGAAAGCCAACGGCCGCACCAATAAATTCCGCAAGATCGGTTGCCATCGCAATTATTTCAGCTTGTACCCAATATGGAGCTATTGCCCATTTAGGAAGATGATCACGTAAATGTTCAGCTAAATTTTTACCTGTAACAATGCCTAATTTTGCAGACAGATATTGAATCAACATCGCCATTAAATTAGCCCATAGTACAACCCATAATAGTTGGTAACCGAAGGCTGAACCTGCCTCAATATTCGTTGCGAAATTACCAGGATCGATGTAACCAATAGCAGCAATGAATGCAGGACCTAATAAAAGTAATTTCTTTTTTAACTTAAAGCTAAATGGGGTTGGCTGCATATCAAGGCTAATAGATGCTTTATTCATAAGTGACTCCTTTGTCATGGAGTTACTTTACTCAATTTACAAATGAGAATCAATATCATTTAGGTGTTAAATATGGTTGCTTATGTTTCACTTATGAATTATTAACAATCAATAGCTGCTACCTATCAATGATATAGAGGTTTTAATTGTTAATTTTTACTATTAATAGCATTCTGGACGAGAATTTATAATCACTTGCCATCTTTCTTACCGATGGAAAACACGTTAAACCTGATGATTATCTAGATCGCATGGATATATAACATATTCTATTTAAACAACTTACCTTCTCGTGATAATTGTTATATCTCGATACTATTTGCTAGCACTGGATGATAGATTGTTTGCTATTATATAATGGAGCACATTAGGTGCTCTTTTATCGCTATAGTTAAGGTTTGTTATGCATTTAAAATCATTATTACTTGCGGGTTCGGTAGTGTTCTTCTCAGGTTGTGCTAGTTACGGTGTCACTGAAAATGAAATGCAATCTTATTTAAATAAAGAGACTCAATTTAATCATTCAGTTGGTATTCAAGGCTTAGCCTATGCTACCGGTAAATTTGATAATATTAAGGTTGGTATTGGACGTGTCGCTAAAAATAAAGTAAATGTTGCAGCGACAGCAACTGCCGATTTAGAGTTAATGGGACAACCAACTCAAAACATCTCAATCAAAGCAAATTTTAGTGCTATCCCCTATTATAACCAAGACCAAGGTGCTATTTATTTAAAAAACCTTAATATTGAATCATTAGATATTACACCTCAGCGGCTAAACAATGTATTAACTAAACCGGTTATTACGCCTATTGTTTCTTTTTTAAGCCAAGTTTTATCAACAAAACCAGTATATAAACTTAATGATAATGAAATAGAACAAGCGCTTTTGAAAAAAACCAAACCTGAATTAATCATTGAAAATCATAAATTAATTTTAGATTGGTAAAAAATAGCTATTCATATAAAAGCTCTATTTAGGAGCTTTTTTATTGTTTATTTTTTGACAGCTCTAAAAAATGAGTATTCACTGTTTCATCAATCATTCTTACAGCCCTTTCGGCTTCAAAAGATCGTTTCATTGCTTCTGCTGCATAATCTCTCGTCGTAGCCGTTTGGCTAGTAATAATAAGCATAAGTACAAAAATAATAGTTGCTACTGATAAAATAGCGACAGTATATATTCGCCGAGTAATACGAGCTTCACTTTGTTTAATCTCTGCTTTTACAGCTCGTAATACATCATAATTAGTAATGTTTAAACGCATTCTTTGATTTTTATCCATCTTACCTATTCAATTCATAGACAATATAACACAATATATTATCAAGCATTTCTTAATTTAAGCTTACTTAATCTTAATGGTACGGTGTTATCTGTTTAATTGCTATAAAGTTATAGTGCATTAGAGTTAAAACAAAGAGAGCCATAGACTCTCTTTGTTTTATTGATTAATTATCGACACATATAGAAACAACAATATGGCGACCACCCATACTGGAGATTGATATTTCTTAATTAAGATATAGCCCACGATTACTGCAATAATATCTATTATAGATTTAATCGAACTTATTATTACGGGGTTAATAAATGCATATCCCAATAAACCAACAACACAGGCATTTATCAATACTATAGCGTGTATTAAACGAGGATGACTAAACAAAGCTTTCCAAGCTGGTAAAAAAGCAAATAACAATAAACTACCCGGAAGAAAAACAGCAATAGTCGCAACCAAGCTTCCCCAAATCGGCATTGTAGGCATAGCTGAAGCACCAAGATAACTCGCCATGGTAAACATCGGTCCTGGTACTAATTGTGCCGAAGCATAAGCACTTAGAAAAGTATTATCCGTTACCATTCCGGCGAGCATGGGTTGTAATAATGGTAAAACAACATGTCCGCCGCCAAAAACAAAACTCCCCGCTTGATAAAAAATAGTCAATAATTTAACGTTATCATTAGTTGCTGGCATTAATGGTAATAAAATGAATAAACCAACAAAAACACTTAATAGTCCCATGTGTGGTCGAATAGGTTTTACTCTCACATTATCAATAGTCGT
This sequence comes from Photobacterium carnosum, assembly GCF_021236965.1. Lineage (NCBI taxonomy): Bacteria > Pseudomonadati > Pseudomonadota > Gammaproteobacteria > Vibrionales > Vibrionaceae > Photobacterium > Photobacterium carnosum. The sequence goes on from NZ_WMDN01000006.1 coordinate 26,819, forward strand.
TTGGACTTTAAATGACCATAAATAGCCAATAAGACTTGCCACAACAATAGGTATAATTTGTCCAAGTAATCCATGACTAAACATCAGCCATATCATGGTTAATAACGTAGTGGCCACTGTGGGTATCGACGTTAAACTCTTCTTTGCCATTCCCCACAATGCATCAGCAATAACCACAACCGCTAATAATTTTGCTGCTGTAATAATATGTTCAACAATAACAGAATTACCAAATGTATTATTGGCAATAGCAAGAAAAGTTAATAATGAAAAAGAAGGTAAGGTAAAACCAATAAAAGCGGCAATAGATCCTAGATAACCTGCTTTTTTATAGCCAATATACATTCCAAGTTGACTACTCGCAGGACCAGGTAAAAATTGACATAATGCAATCGCTTGTGTGAAATCCTTATCACTAAGCCATTTCTTTTTTACAACAAATGCTTGTTGAAAATAACCTATATGTGCAGCTGGACCACCGAAACTACACAGCCCTAAGATTAAAAACTGCCAAAAAACCGTTATCATTAATCACATCTCCTATAGTGAAGTGATGATTGTAACGATTGTTTATCTATTACTAAAATCGTTTGTACAGATACATATTATTATTAATATCGATGGTTAATTTCTTTATTGCACCATATCATTTTAATAATGAACATAATCCTCTATGATAGAAATCATATTCTTCTTATGTAATAACAAGCAAAGTTATATAAAGTCCCCCTACTTTGCTTTTCTCTTTCGAGTAGATACTATGTTAGAAAATCTTCAACAAATGGTTATTTTGGCAGCTATCGGCCATGAACAAAATTTCACTCGAGCAGCAGAACGATTAGGCATCTCTAAATCTCAAGTAAGTAAACAAGTACGTTACTTAGAAGAGCGCTTAGGCTGTCAATTAGTCCAACGTAGCACACGCACAGTGGCCTTAACTGAAATCGGTTTACAGTATGCCGATTATGGTCAACAACTGGTTGATACCGTTAATGAAGCTGAAGCGATGGTGGCTGGTTATCGTAATGAAATCAAAGGTGTGTTACGAATTGGTATTGCACAATCTTTTGGCAATATTCACATCACATCGGCCTTAGCTGAATTTCAAAAAAGTAATCCTGAATTAGAATTAGAAATTAGTCTATTTGATCATCGACCTAATTTATTAGAAGAAGGATTTGATTGCTGGATAGCGATTCATGAGCATCCGCCAGAAGGTATGGTGGCAAGAAAATTAGCTAATTGTGAGTTTGTCGTCGTTGCTTCGCCAGATTATATTGCTCAGCATGGTCAACCTGAAACACCAAGCGATTTACGCCGCCACAATTGCATTACTTATCAAAGCCGCGAACGTAAATATGTAAATTGGGCTTTCTCTCGTGATGGTGTACAACAATCAATTCGTGTTCGAGGTAATTATCGTATAGATAATGCCCCCGCAGTATTGGACGCGGCGGTTAGTGGCTTAGGTATTGCCTATTTATCAACATACTTAATGACCAATGAAATTAAAAATAACAAATTAATTCAATTACTTCCTGAGTGGAAAACAACTGTCGATTTACCCATCTATGCTGTTTATCCACGACGAAAATACTTAGCACCTAAAGTACGTTGCTTTATTGATTTTATGGCCGATCGTATGGCACAAGCACCGTATAAAACACCGCAATCATAGCCAAAAATAATCTAAGTAAAAATATAACCACAAACAATAACGCGGCTATTGCTATTATAGCAATAGCCGCGTTATTGGCTTTAAAATAAACGTATTTATTCTAGGGGCTGTTTTTTCTGAGCCGGGAATGCATACATACGGCGTAAAATCGCTTGTACACCTTGTGGTTGATCGGCTAATTTCTGTGCAAACAACTGTTGCTCTTCCGCCGTTACTTGATCCGATTCAATCTCTGCTGCAATATAATTTGATGGGAATAAATGATAATTTTCAGTTATTTGCTTGTCAATAATTGCAGCCATTTCATCAGGTGTTTCTGGCGCATTGGTGATCACATCACCAAAGCTGATATGGATTCTACGTTTCTGTCCGACAATACCTTGGACAATACTTTCAATATCTTCAAATTCAGATTTTTCATACGTTCCCGTCGTCTCTTTTTGGTAAAGCTCTTGTGCTTTAGCCAAATCACAAGGGTCATTTTCATATGAAATAGCAACAGGAACAATATTTAAGCCACTCATAAACTCAGCAAAGGGCATTTTTTGCTTACGTCCTTCCATGAAGAACATCTTCAAAATAGCAGGATCAGTTTTATCGTTACCGTCTTTTGCTCGGCCTTCTTTTTGTGCTATCCAAATATTATTGCCCGTCATTAAAGAATGTGAAATATAACTAGAAAGTAGACCTAATGACTTCATTAACTCACGAGGGCCTTTTGATGAACGTTTAACAATAAAACTCTTATTTAAACGCATCAATTCAGTTGCACAAGGCTTTTTAAGTAAATTATCACCAATCGCAATACGAACTGTAGTGAAATTATTATTGAATAAACACCAATTCACCATCGCAGGATCCATTGCAATATCACGATGATTAGAAACAAATAAGTAGGCTTTATTTGGGTCGAGCTTATCCAAGCCGGTTATAGTTACACCGTCACATGAATGATCTATTGTTGCTCGCATATACTTAGCAACATAATCTTGTACGTCTTTAACACTGGCCACATTTGACCATTTTTTAACAAGAAAACGTTTTATTAATGGAATAAGCAACCACCCAAACATACCGGAAGCATGAGGAAAGCGGTATTTTAAAATAGCATTGATAAAATCTTTATCCTCAATAAGGCGTTTAATAGCCCCTTTAACTTCGTTATCGTTGTAAGGGCGGATCTCTTTATAAATATCGTTATCTATACACACAATAAGGCTTCATCTTGAAAAAATCAGTTATTTTTTGGTAAATATTATTTTACCTAATAACCTAAATCGATAAGGAATATGGTTGAAGATCTAACCATAGCGAGTCGTTGAATTTTCAACCACTATTAATCATAAAAAGTGCGTTCTAATGCAAAAACGACCAATCATACACTGATTTTGATTATTGTCGCCTATGCAATGTTGACGATGAAACAAAAACAGCCGAATATGTATAAGATATCGAGTTAGAGAGACATTATGAAACAAGCCATTGAGTTTTCCAATAACGAGCACCCTTTTCTTTTCGTTGGTTCTCGTCGTAAAAGTCACAACGCCTACTTTATTGTTGTGAATAGCGGCAGCATATTAATACGTTTAGGTAAACATGAGCACCTCATGTCCAAAGGACAGGGGTTTTGGGTACCCTTTGATTGTTTACATGCATTAACGATTTTACCTGGCACGCAGTTTTTTAAAGTTGCGTTTTCAATCCGTTTACGACAACCATTGTGTCGTGATGCAGGGTTCTTTATCGTAACCCCGTTACTTAATGCCTTATTGGTCGAACTTGAAAAACAGCCAGTTGAAGAAAATGATTGGAATGGTGTCGATGGACGCTTACTTAAAGTCGTGGCCGATCAAGTAGCAAACTTATCAGCCTCTACCCAATCGTTATCACCTGCAATTAGCAAACACTATCATAGTGCGTTAGCCTTATTGCTTAATGGTCATAAAGTTACTGACTCATCAGCAATTAAAACGATACAACCTGTATTAGGGATGACATTAAAAGAATTTGAATCTTGTCTTACCATACGTGAAACGGTGAAATTAATCCGTTCAGGAAGAAAATTACCGCAAATTGCAGCGCAGCTAAATACATCAGAAGTATTACTTGAAGCGCTTGCGATGGCGATTCTAGGCAAGTCCTTTCATTAATAATCCCTGATCTTAAAATAATGCCCATTATGAATATGGGCATTATCTTCCGTTTCATGTTTGATTGCTTTTATATTAAATCGCCATCGGATCTTTCTTAATTCAACGGCACATGTACTTGTAATGAAATGCCATCATCAACATTACTCTTGGTATGCCAGCGATAATCTAATCGTACCTGGGTGCTATCATCATTTGGATCACCAAAACCTAAACTCATTTGGACACCATGATTTAATACCCATTGCTCAGCATCAACCACATCGTCAACCTCTTCATTATTATATTTTCTTGGCAACCAAAATCCTAAACCGTAGTACATTGAATCATTATGGTCAGTAAAAACAGGATGATCAGAAAAATCATCATTCCACAAATTCCAAAAATCACTGGTGTTATAATTATGATCTTGTTTCCAATCACTGAATTGTTGAGCGTGATCATAAGAATTAGTCTTAACATGTAAAAATGGAATATTGTCAGCATTATTCGATGATAGACAGGCTGCATGATCAAATTGAAACAAATGATCATCTGTTTTAATGACTTCATGAGATATCAATTTACATGGATAAGCATAGGCAGATGATGAATAAATTACGTTACTCATCATAATAAGTATCACTGCTTTCATCGTATTCATGCGCAATATTAACTATCCGTTCGTTAATGAGTAAATAGAAAACGTTCATCATTCATGAGCATTAATTTAACTGTTGGCGTTGTATATTGGCTAATATCATCATTACTTGCCAATGCCTCTCGAATTAAAGTACTTCGTATTGGAACTGTTTCCGGACATGCCATAATTTGCCATTGTTTTAGGATTTCATCTGCTTTATAAAATCGCTGAAAATTCAGAAAATTATCGGGCCCAACAACAAAGGTAATATTGGTATCTGGGTGCTTTAATTGTAAGTTTTTAAGTACAGAATATGTTGTGACAGCGTTATCACCAATGGCAATTTGTTGTTCTAATGTAGACAATTCTAGATTAGATTGTCCAATATCACTGATAAATGCACGAACAAGATCACAGCGAGCATCATAATCAAGCATCACTTTCCCCCACGCATGTTGATAGCTAGGAAGCAATAACACCTTATCAAACTGACTTAGTCGCTCTAATACCGAACGATGGCCTAAACTTGGAGGGTTAAATGCACTACCAAAAACTGCCAGTGTCTGTTTCATATTTCAATCACTCCCCTCTTAATTACCAACCTTATAAATACAACCTAGTTTAGGAAATATTCTTTAGTATCGTACTGTTTTTACGCTAAAACGGCATTATTTTATATAAATTCACGCTTGAGCATTGATCCTTAGTTAGAGTTATCGCATGATTTTGATAAAGGTGTAATGGCTGAATTCTCATTTTTCCGTTATGTCGTTTTAAATGATTAATATTTGGGCAAAAGCCTTAAGGATTCATGATCCATGGAACAACTTATCCGTGAGCAGATGCGCGTACTACCTACTATCGATATTGAATTTGAAATCCAGCGCCGTATTGCTTTCATCCAGAAAAAACTTAAGCAATCTGGTTGTAAATCTTTAGTTCTCGGTATTAGCGGAGGTGTTGACTCAACAACTTGTGGCCGTTTAGCACAACTTGCTATCAATGATTTAAATACAATAACAACGAGCAATGATTATCAGTTCATCGCTGTTCGCCTTCCTTATGGCGAGCAACAAGATGAAGATGAAGCACAACATGCTTTACAGTTTATCCAACCTAGTCAATCTGTTAGTGTAAATATCAAAACGGGTGTTGATGGACTACATGCCAGTGCTTTATTAGGATTAGAAGGCACAACTTTAATTCCAACCGATGCGGCTAAAGTCGATTTTGTAAAAGGCAATGTTAAAGCACGCGCACGTATGATTGCACAATATGAAATCGCTGGCTTAGTCGGTGGTCTTGTTATTGGTACAGATCATTCAGCAGAAAATATTACAGGGTTCTATACTAAATTTGGTGATGGTGCTTGTGATCTTGCTCCTCTTTTTGGTTTAAATAAACGTCAAATTCGTAGTATTGCCGCTAAATTAGGCGCGCCTGAACATCTTGTGGCTAAAGTACCTACCGCTGATTTAGAAGAATTGGCACCACAGAAAGCGGATGAAGAGGCATTATTGGTTACTTATGACCAAATTGATGACTTCCTTGAAGGTAAACCCGTTGATGAATTTGTCAGTGAGCGTTTAATTAGTATTTATCGTGCAACTCAGCATAAACGTCAGCCAATCCCGACTATTTACGATAAAGACTGACCTAGACCCAAATAGTGCTGATATAAATAAAAAGGCCTAACACGATGTTAGGCCTCTGTTTTGTCGAAAAGTGAAGATATTACTTACATAACGTAGCTTCAGGTTGACCAATAATGAGGCCATCTAGTTCTCTCCATAAATCATCACAAAGACCTGGACGATAGACTGCATCTTTAAATGCAGAATGTTCATGTTGATACATTTTATAATGTCGTGGTGAGCTTTTACTACTTGAACGCACATTCGCTAAACGATCACACACTTTCACTATCAGAGCTAAACGTGCGGCATCTTCTGTAATGTTTAAAGCTGCTAGGCGATGGTTAATTTCTAATTTTCTTTTCGCACGATCTTCTAATTTTACATCAGTAACAGAATTAACCGCATCAGCAATCGTAAAACCAAAGCGATCAACTAATTCATTAAAATTAGTATCCGTATCTTCAATCACATCATGTAATTGAGCAACAATCATCGCATCGATGCCAAATGGTTGAGCCAATTTTGCTACAGTATTAAGATGCACTGCATATGGGGTTTCGCCATATTTTTGCTCACCGTGACGTTTTTTTGCAAATTCTTGTGCTACTAAATAACGACTATCCATCAATGTTTCCTCGATACTTTCTTATTTTATTAGTTCATTGTAGAAGTAATACATTCCTTGTTGCTAGTCATTTATTTGAAATGAAATTATTCAAAAATAAAAAAAGAGCCATAAAGGCTCTTTTTATTTATTAGATAGTTACGAATGATAACTTAGTTTTATTCTTCTTCATCCGCAGAGAATTCGCCAGCATCCTGACGACGCTTCATATCCGCTTCACGAATCTCATGAGCAACAATCATGATAGCTTCACCGCTACTAATACCTGTAGCCATAAGATCATGAATACGCTCTGCAGCTACTTGCTGTTCTGAGTGCGTTAATGTCGGCGTGTGATTATACATATCATTCTTCTTAACTTCGTAAACGGGTAGGTATTCTAGGAGTAAAGTGAAACAATGTCACTGTTTATCCTTACTGAATACAGATTAACCAGGATGACCATCAGCACGAGCTTTTGTTAATATTGGAAAATAAACCACACTAAAAATAGTAAATGCAATTACCCATAAAACGGCTGAAATAACATATGCATCTACCGCCGCTATTGGCATTACAACCACTAATAATGTTCGCGCTAATAACGAACCAAATATGCTAACAAATGCGATCATCATCCAACGACCCACCTGTAATTTTCGTCCTGTATGTCCTAATGAAACACGTGCCATCATCGCAAGTATCATCGCGCCAATACCACCAATAGCAATGAGATGGATCCCAATAGCCGAGCTCATATTATGATCAATATAACTTCCACCAAGCCATGCTAAACCAATAATCATTGATAAATAAGCCCCATGTAGCGACCATAATAACGGTACTGTTTTTGTTTTATAACTACGCCAGCGACACAGACGCACTAAATTAGTCACAGCAGCAATAATATAGGTTGTCGCTAATACATTTGCTGAAACGGTAATAGGAAAAATAGTGAGTATTAGTAATATCCAAATAGGCACCAATGCGGCGTATTCAAGCATTGGAATGCGTGTGATCGTCGCAGTCTGTGTTCCTCGTGAGGTAAAGAATGGGATCACTCTTCCGCCCACAACTAATACTACCGCAGCAATAATAGTCAGTGTTGTTAATGCCGTTGCTTTTAAATCGTAAGGAATAACCTTGAGTACCATTAAATGATATTTAACATTGAGTAATGTAAACATAATTAAAACGGGTACAAAAAACAAATTGCGCCATTGTTTCACTCTAATAATGGGTATTGCTAAAAAAACAGTTGCAACAACAATCCAAGCACAATCAACGACCATCCATAAATAACTCGGTGTAGCAAAAATCAATCCTAACCGTGCAATAAGCCATAAACTAAATAGAAAGGCTAACTTGAACCCTTTTACTCCTGTTTGTCCGGTCCATGTTTGTACTGCCGTTAATAAAAATCCAACAATAACCGCACCTGTAAATCCAAATAACATTTCATGGCTATGCCACCATAACGGATTACCATACATAAATTGGCTAATGTGAGTATTACCAGACCAAAACAAACCCCATAATGCAATTGAAATCACAGCATAAATTGCTGCTCCGATAAAAAACGGACGAAATGCGAGTCGAAATAACGGTGGGATTTTTTCTTCTTGTGCTCGATCTATAATTTGCATCATACTACCTCACTGTAAACATGCATAAATTATACATGTTTACAGTGCTATTTCTATCTTTTCTCTAATTAGTTTTATTTATCTGAATTTAAAGGAAAAAAATGACCATTACATGATTTAACCAGTAAAAGTTAAATGTAATAGCCATTTAGTTATGAATTATCTTAATCATCATCGCCAATATAATCGACTGGACGAGTAATACGTTGAATATCTAAAATCGAGATTTCACCTTGCCAACGCGTCTTTACCATACCAACACTGAGCCAATAACGCCCCTCAGGAACGTTTAATTTAGGCAATGTTGTTGGCCAATCAGAGTCAGACTCTTGACTCCAAATAGAATGCCATGTTGTATCATTAAGATCATATAACTTTATATTTAATGTTGGAGACGGGCAATTACCATTATTTTTTTCAATATTACTAATACGCCACGTTTTACTGTCTTTCCAGCTAATTTCTTGTTTATCTGCAGGTGTTGTTAAAACAATCCAGTCAACCCAAGCGGGTTTATTCTCAGCAGTAATTGATAGTTTATACAGCCCAGCAGAAACAGGTTCATTTAAACGCTTTGTTTTAACAGAAAAAAAACCACCATCATCAATAGATGGAGCACCTTGCAATAACGGTTTATTAGGCCATTTCGTCAGGCTAATATTCGTAATATCACTGCGAGTAAGACCAACAACAGAAATTTTTAATAATTGTTGATTCAGGTTCTGCTCAACTTGACGTTCAATTGATAATTTCGGTAACCAAACAGGTAAAACTTTACGCTCAAGGCTATGCCCACAATCTTCACTGATGGCTAAATTAAGTAATTGATCAAGATTATTAGCTTGTACGCTATTAGGGGATTGTTGCCATGCTTGAATTATCGTTTGAAAAACAGCAGCTGTATTATCTTCAAGTAATTCTTTATGCGCCATCGTATAAAGATCTTGCGATACAAACCAATCAGATGATGCAAATGCACTCGACGAAAATAACGTCGAATGCACTAACAATAATCCCATAAGCCAGCGTTTTTGCTTGTTTATTCTCATGGAATACGGTACCTAAACCTTATGGCTTCATTCGATATCCAACACCACGTAATGTTTCAATCTCAATATCAGGCAATTTTTGACGTAATTGCAAAATATGAGTATCAACAGTACGCGTTGTTGGGTAGTGATTGTAACCCCACACTTGATCTAACAATTCATCACGAGTAAATACACGACCAGCATTTTTAGCTAAAAATGCCAGTAATTCAAACTCAGTGCGTGTCAAGGTTACACTATCACTGCCATGAAAAACTTCGCGGCTTTCTTGATTAATCGTAATATTACCCACTGAGATAATATTAATAGCGGCCATATCACCATCTTCACCGCGTAAATGTACTCGAACACGAGCCAATAACTCTTCTTCAGCAAATGGCTTCGTTAAATAGTCTTTTGCGCCAGAATCTAACCCGATCACTTTGTCGTTAATTGAAACCATCGCTGTTAATAAAATAACAGGAACATATTTCTTTTTTAACCAACCTGATAAATAATCAAGTGAATCACCTTCCGGTAATTGGCGATCAAGTACAACAAGATCGGCATCTCGCCATAAAGCAGCAACTTTAGTCGCACAATCTGCATATAAGCAATTGTATCCAGCTTGCTTTAAGCAGTCGAGTAAACCATCAGCAAGGTTCCGGTCATCTTCAACCAGTAGCAGAGTTTGATTCACACGGAATCTCCAAAATAAATGTTGTAGGTGGACCAATGAGTTTCATTCGCCCTCCCATTCTATGAATCATCGATTCAACAATTGTTAAACCAAGACCTAAGCCTTGAGAACTAACAAAGGGTTTTCTTAAACGAGACCAATCTTTTGCACTAAGTTGCCCTTCATCTTGAACAACCAGCGTCAAAATCCCATTTTTATACGATGACGATAAACTAACTGGCATTACGCCATATTTATGAGCATTGGATAGTAAGTTATCAATACAAGTACCTAGCCAATAAATATTAACCAAAACACTTCTATCTTCTTCTGGTTTTAATATAACATCATATTTTTCAGTAATATAACCTAGCCATTCATTTAGTGACTCAACATTTTGAACGCTTAACTGTTGTTGATTCGCTTGAAGATAATCTTTACTCGCTTCGGCTAATTGACGTAACCGACGAGAATCATCCGTTAAACGACGAAATTCATCATATAAACCTTCAGGTAATTCATCAAAATGGCGTCGAAAACCTTCAACCGTCATAGCTAAACTAGCAATAGGTGTTCGTAATTCATGGGTTAATATTTGTAATACTAACATCCGCTCTTCCATCGTTCGACGACGGATCCGATATCGATAAATAATCCAGCTCAATAACAAACCAGCATTCATTACAAGTAAACCTATTAATAAATAATAAGTTACATGAGATTTATTATCTTCACGCCAACAAATATTACCATTTTTCGCTAAACAAAAATCATTTTGATCTAAATGTTTAAAATGTAATTGATAGCGATTAAGCATTTTTGTCCATGTTATCTTACCAAAAACACGATATTCATTACCATTACGAACCCAAAGTTCACTATTTGATATAAAGAATTGTGCGCCTGAAATAAATGCGTGTATCTCATCATTATTCATTCGCTGCAATCGACCTAAAATCGTCGTTGCGGCAACAATCGGACGTTCTTTTATATGTAAATATTTACTGTATTTTATCGCCATATTCGGATGTTTCTGAATATAACGATAGGCATAACTACCACCACCGGGATGAATATACCCTGAACGTACAAACCAACTCGATGGTAGCTTGGTTTTAAAACAAATAGCACGAGTAAATACAAGAGGTTGAGTCACTAGTGGAGATAATGGCCATGGCCCTTTACAGTTTAATGAATTATGGTACAACTGACGCAAGGCATTCAACGGGTATTCATTTGTTTGTGGCAATAATGTTTCAGGAACTAACAAAGGACCCGGATATAAGCTCTGAAGTTTACGGAAATCGTATGTTGCTAAAGGCTTATGTTTCAATAGTTCAGAACGAACTGCATTTAAACGTTCTGGAAATGTTTGAGCTTCTGCAAATGACGCAGCAGAAAAGAATAAAGAAAAGGCTAACACATACGTTTTCATGCTCGTAGCTTAACATTGTAGAACAGTGCTTTGTCAATAAAATGTCAGAGTGACAATCACTGGAATCGATAGTCTTTATCTATGACATTTAGATTAAAAATACATTGTATTGTTCATCGAAAAAAAAAGCCACTCAAGCTTGAGTGACCTTATTTATATTACTGATGTTTTTATAAATATTCAAGAATAGATAAGTATGATGCTTGGCATTGCCAAAAGTAAAATAGACTCACTCACCTTTTAAAATCAATGGGTCAGTAGAAACCATCATTATCAATCTTGTATCAACCACACGATTAAATCGATTGGTAGCTGCTTGCAGCCAACAAGATAACCATTTTAAACACCAATATACAAACTAGCGCTATGCAACTAATAGTTAGCGTATTATTCTACTAGCAAATCTCATTAATTTCAGAGGCTAACGTGGATATACACGAATTTATTGGACAGTATCGAAATCATCCAGTGCTTTTTATTGGTGCTGGCGTTAGTCTTCGATATTTGAATAACTCATACACATGGGATGGCTTACTCAAAAAAATTGCTATTGAGCTAACTGGCAACGGTGAATTCTATCTAGATATTAAGTCACAGTGCCAAGTTGATGGTAAGTACGACTTCACGATGGTTGCTTCTAAGCTTGAAAGTGCATTTAACCAATCATTAAGTGAAGATCGTAACGGTAAATTTAAAGCTGTGAATGACAAATTCTATCGAGAGATGGAAATTGAGAACAACTTGAGCCGCTTCAAAATCTATATCTCACAACTATTAGATACACTAGATTATCGTGAAGAAATGGCTGATGAAATTGCTGAGCTAAAGAAAATCCGTAAAAACATCGGTTCAGTTATCACAACTAATTATGACCGTTTGGTTGAGGATGTATTTGGTTTTCAGCCATTAGTGGGTAATGACATTTTATTAAGTAATCCATATGGTTCTGTGTACAAGATTCACGGATGCCATACTAATCCATCAAAAGTGATTATCACAACAGAGGATTATAGTAAATTCAACGATAAGTACGAGCTTATTCGTGCTCAACTGCTGTCTATCTTTATTCATAACCCAATAATTTTTCTGGGCTACGGTATCGGTGACGAGAACATTAAAAGCTTGTTAAAGACAATATTCACTTACGTTGAACACAATTCAGAAGACGCTGAACGAATTCGCAATAATTTTTTATTAGTTGAATACGAAGAAGGTTCAACTTCACATGTAATCTGCGAGCATGATATTGTTCTTGAAGGCTTTGCTACAATTCGAATTAACAAGGTTAAGACAGATGATTTCGTGGAAATATACGAAGCCCTTTCTAACCTAAATTTACCTGTTTCTGCAATGGATATTCGAAAAGTACAAAGTATTGTTAAAGAAATTTATTCAGGTGGCAGTATCAAAGTCAACATCACGGAAGACTTGGATTCACTTGATAATAACGCAAAGATTCTTGCCATCGGTTCAAGTAAAACAATTACTTACACTCATCAAGATGCTGCGGGTATGATGAGTAATTATTTTGACATCATCGACGAAGCGAACGTTCAGCTTTTAACATTAATAAACGAAATTAACATTGCTAGCACTCAATGGTTTCCAATCTTTGGATTTCATCACGTATGCCCTGATATCGCTAAAGCGCAGACACTGAAAGCACAACAGATCGCAAAGCTTGAAACATATCTTAGAACTTTGAATTCTAATGTTCAAAATACTCTAACACGCATCGCGGACATCATGGATGAAGAGAGTATCACTGGAGCTAATAAAATTAACGCAATTATCTGGTCTGTATGGTATGACCATTTAGACTTAAATGAAGTTGAATCCTTTTTGCTTGTAATGCCAGATAAGAAAAACACATATTATCGCCGCTTACTATGTGCGTATGATTTCAAGAAACACGGGACTGAATAACAATAAATGAAGGGAGAATATACTCTCCTTTCTTTTCTCTATGATACGCTAAAATTCTAGAACAGTTATTTTCTCGCTTACTTGATATGTCTAACTATATCAAGTAAATAACCATTATGACCTCAATCTCAATAAATCACTTACCATTAACCTAGTTGTGCAACTATTATTTTATACCACTGATTATATAAAACAGTTATAAAGCTCAACAACTGGTTTAATTTTTGCTTTAACAACTGACTTACCTCGTTTTTTTACTGGCTTGATATCATCAATAAAGTTAATTGTTATATCATCAAATACAGTATTACCGTTGATGTAACATCATTACTAAGATCTAGTAATCAGCATTATCAATAATTATAAAAAAAGGGCTCTGACTAATCAGAACCCTTTAATATCATCTAGTCAGTAAAACCCACTAAAGATGCTCTAAAATTTTAGAACAAGTTGCTTTCGCATCGCCAAACAGCATTTGGCTATTCTCTTTAAAGAACAATGGATTTTGTACTCCAGCATAACCAGTATTCATTGAACGTTTAAATACAATCACATTGGCTGCATTCCACACTTCAAGAACAGGCATTCCAGCAATTGGACTGTTTGGATCTTCCATCGCGGCTGGGTTTACAGTGTCATTAGCACCAATGACTAATACCACATCAGTTTTAGGGAAATCATCATTGATCTCATCCATCTCTAATACAATATCGTATGGTACTTTTGCTTCAGCAAGTAATACATTCATATGACCCGGTAAACGTCCAGCTACAGGATGGATACCAAAACGAACGTCAATACCTTGCGCACGTAACTTATCCGTGATCTCATGGACAGGATATTGAGCTTGTGCCACTGCCATACCGTATCCTGGAGTGATAATTACTGATCTTGCATCTTTCAATAATTCAGCCACTTCTTCTGCCGTTGTTTCACGGTATTCGCCATACTCTTCATCAGATACTGGCGCTGCACCATCTGAACCAAATCCTCCGGCAATAACACTGACAAAAGAACGGTTCATTGCTTTACACATGATGTAAGACAGAATAGCACCTGAAGAGCCTACTAATGCGCCCGTAACAATCAATAGATCATTCGCTAACATAAAGCCTGCCGCAGCTGCTGCCCAACCTGAGTATGAGTTCAGCATTGATACAACCACTGGCATATCTGCACCACCAATAGATGCAACCAAGTGATAACCAAATGCAAACGCAATCAAAGTCACTAAAATCAATGCAGCAAGAGAGCCTTCAGATTGTACAAACCACACTAACAATCCAGCTGACACAATCAATGCGACAAGATTAAGCTTATGACGATGTGGAAGCTTTAATGCTGATGATGACACTAGGCCACGTAGTTTAGCAAAAGCCACCAACGAACCAGTAAAGGTTACTGCACCGATGAATACGCCAAGGAAAACTTCCACTAAGTGAATGTTTAACAATGCGCCTTCTAGCGGCTGATGATGTAAAAATGTATTAAAACCAACCAGTACCGCTGCCATACCCACAAAACTGTGTAGCATTGCAACTAATTCAGGCATTTCAGTCATTTCTACTTTTTTAGCGTAGAAAATACCAATTGCGCCACCAATAATCATCGCCAAAATGATCCAAACTGTTGCTTGAGATTCTGGGCCAAAAATAGTGGCAATAAGCGCGATTGCCATACCCGCAATACCGAAATAGTTACCTTTTCGTGCGGTTTCTTGCTTGGATAATCCAGCAAGTGACATGATAAACAATACGGCAGCAACAATGTATGCCGCTTGTACGATTCCTGCAGACATGTATTACTCCTTATTTATCTTTACGGAACATTTCTAGCATCCGTTTAGTGACAGTAAAACCACCAAAAATATTGATACTAGCAATGAGAACAGCAACAAAAGCCAACACGGAAACGATTCCTGAGCCTTGTCCTATTTGGAGTAATGCACCAACAATGATGATGCCTGAAATCGCATTAGTTACTGACATTAATGGTGTATGTAAAGAATGGCTAACATTCCATACCACGTAATAACCAACAACACATGACAATATAAACACAGTAAAGTGAGCGAGGAACTCAGGCGGAGAGTAATGACCAACCCATGCAAATAATGCAATACCAGCAGCCATCATGCCGTATTTCTTAAGCGGTGACATTGGCTCCGCTTTTTTAAGCTGTACTTTTTCAACCATTTTGGGTTGCTGCTTAACAGCAGACACTTTAATGGGCGGTGCAGGCCATGTAATTTCACCCGCTTTGATCACCGTTAAACCACGTAAAACTTCATCATCAAAGTTAATATCAATATTGCCGTCTTTTTCTTTGCACAGCAGTTTTAATAAATTAACTAAGTTAGTACCGTAAAGTTGCGAGGCTTGTGTCGGTAAACGCCCCACCATATCGGTATAACCAATGATTTTAACGCCATTCGCGGTTGTGATAACTTTGTTTGCTTCGGTATAAGCGCAGTTACCGCCATTAGCAGCAGCTAGATCAACAATCACACTGCCAGACTTCATCGAATCAACCATTTCTTTGGTGATCAATTTAGGCGCAGGGCGACCAGGAATTAACGCAGTAGTAATAATGATATCAACATCTTTTGCTTGCTCAGCATATAAACGCTCAGCCGCTTGGTTGAATTCATTCGACATTTCTTTGGCGTAACCATCACCCGTTGACGTATCTTCTTTAAAATCTACTTCAAGGAATTCAGCACCCATCGATTCAACTTGTTCTTTCACCTCAGGGCGAACATCAAACGAGCGAACAATAGCACCTAGACTACCCGCAGCACCGATAGCAGCAAGACCGGCAACACCTGCACCCGCAACTAAAACTTTAGCCGGTGGCACTTTACCTGCTGCGGTAATTTGCCCTGTAAAGAAGCGACCAAATTCATGGGCGGCTTCAATAACAGCACGATAACCAGCAATATTCGCCATTGAGCTTAATGCGTCTAAGGCTTGCGCACGTGAAATACGTGGCACTGAATCCATCGCCATCACATTAATATTTTTTGTGGCTAATTTTTCTAATAGCTCAGAATTTTGTGCTGGCCAAATAAAGCTCACTAAACTTGCGCCATCTTTGATCAGTTCAAACTCGTCAACACCCGTTGCAGGATTTACCTGCGGAGCATTCACTTTTAAAATAAGATCCGCTTGCCATACTGCTTCAGTCGTCGCTAATTCTGCACCAGCGGCTTCAAAAGCGGCATCATCAAAACTTGCTAATGCACCCGCTCCATGTTCAACAACAACGCTGAACCCCATTTTTAATAACTGCTCAACCGTTTTCGGTGTGGCAGCAACTCGCGTTTCATTCGCGAAAACCTCTTTTGGTACACCAATCTGCATTATTATTCCCTGAACATTGGCTATAGATAAATATTTTGTATCTAACCTTAAAAGCAATAGCAAGCCTTTTACAGTTAAACCCAAAAAATTACACAAATTTCATTCATAAATAACATTCATGTCATTTTATATTGAAATATAAGCACCTTTTCATCCGTGATAAAGAGGTTAAAAAACATGTATTACAAAATGTTAGTTATATTAACTAAATCAAAAAGTGACTCAGTTAATATTTTCATCAGTATTGATTAAAATATATTCAAAATCATCTTTCATTAACAAAGAAACAACACTTTGCTACCTATTTTTAGTGCTAAAAATAAGATACCCAGCAAACGGCATGATTGCAATGAAATATGTTGTATATGAGTATTTATTTGAACATTCGTTCACCCGTCTGATCAATAAACATTTGTGCTTTTTTTAGCATAAATGTTTCAGCATCAGCACGAGAGGGTAAAATATCAGAACGAATAAAATGATGAGTCTGCATCATTCCGTCAATTTCTTTACAAATACGCCCTGCAATACGAAACTGCCCACCTTCTGCTTGCGGCTCGGGATAAATCAAATATCCTTTATATTCAATCGGTTCAATTGTTACTGTTTCAGTCGCGTTTTTTTTACCAAAAAGCCAAGAAAATAATCCCATCATTACTCCATTTTTTATTTATACACTCGTTATTGCGAATTTTTTGTTACGATATCATAACAATACATTGATAAGTTTCTTTAATACCAACAAGATTAATACTATATGCTTTTCTTGTTATGGGAAATTGCTTTATAAACAAGATAGGTAAGACATCACTAAGATAAATAGCCGTTGTTATCAGATCATAATTTCAATCATACTGGATGCCGTTATTACAGGTACAAAAAAACCAGCACATTGGCTGGTTTTTTCCTCTTATCGGTAGACTTATATCTTAATTATATTAGCGATAAAGACCGATATCTTTTTGAATATGTAACGGTAAATCAGAGATATTACATACTGCTAGTTTTGAAGCAGAACGACTAAATAAAATATCACGGGCATGAACTAGCAGGCCTTTTAACGTCAATGCGTACGTTTTTTGATCATTCATTACTGATGTTGGAATCGAATCAAAATCAAATGCCTGTGCCATACTGCCTCTTCGGATTAAGCCGTTACTAATAAGATTTTCTGTATAATAACGTAACGGTGACCATCCTGAATAATGACATTATTTAGCTATTAGGATTAGATAATCTAATCCTAATTGATCAGTTTTTATGGCTATCACATGGAATAAAGACGGTGAGATTTTCACTTGGTTTATTAAACTCACCATGCTGTTTTGCAAATGCCTCAAAAGCATCAGCCATCGTGACGTTTAATGCCTGAGGTTCTTTCACATAATCAAGTAACGGTGCATAACCTTCTTTCCCTGTGGCGGTATAACCTGATGATACTGAAGTGTAAACATCATCATCGTTTACAGCTAACCATTGTCCATTACGGTAATATTCTAATTTTTCAATCCGCTGACCGTTTGGAGCGCCACAACGATACACATAACGTAAATCGGCAACATAAGGAAAACTACCATCCCCCGTACCTTCAATATCATTATTTATAGCATTATTAATTGCACCTTCAAGTGCTTGACGAACACGTAATCCTTTTACGCTATACATCATAATACCAATAGCGAATGGCAATAATCGTCCAGCAATATCTGCTGGCGTTATCTCACCAGGATTAAATGAACATCTTACGCCACCAGCATTATGTATACCAAAATCAATATGATGACCTAATTCTCTCGCTTGCCAAACAAAGCTTTTTACAACCCATGGCGCTATATCACTTGATCCTTTTGCATCGGGCACTCGAATATGACGCAACGGCTCATTAATACGCGCTATTTTATCAGTTTGTAATGCTCGCACTGCTGGGCGGTAGTGTTGATTAAGAATATCTTCTATGTGTGGGTCTTTCATCACAAACCGAATATTGGGCTGATTCTGCAAATAATCACGAACTTTATTGTGGTTATCATAGTCAAGGTGTTGAGTTCGCCCAGCATCAATCGTAAATTTACGGCCAAGTAAAAGTTGATTACACCCAGTAGCACTTTCTACGCTGCCATCAGCATTAAATGCAATTGTTAGCTGACCAAGAGCCAGTGCATTACAGCCTGCTTGTACCACACAGGTATTATTAACCATCAATGCATAAGTATCAGTTTTGCCATAACCAATATTCGTAAAATCGCCTTGCATGGTATGAGAATGACCACCAATAATCGCCCCGATACCATTCACTTCTTGTGCTAATAATAAGTCTCGGTGATAACCTAAATGGCTTAAAACAACGACTTTATTAATACCTTTCGTTTTAAGAAGCGCAATTGTATTTTTAGCAACAGTAACAACATTATGAAACGACGTATCAGGATCAGGGCTTGCGATGCCTGCCATATTTTCAATCGCTAAACCGAAAATAGCGACAGGTTCACCGTGAACATTTTTAATCAAATATTTAGCGGATTGGTTTTCGTTATCATAAGCATAAATATTCGTTTTATTACGCAATGGATTACGCTTAGTTTGATCTTCTTGCGATAAATCCCAATTACCCGCTAATAATGGAAATGTTGTATGATCAAGAAAATCAGCAACAACATCATTACCTATATCAAGTTCATGATTACCCAATGCCATAGCTTCAATACCAATAGCATTCAGTAATACCGCATTAGCGATACCTTTATAAAGCGAAAAATACAATGTTCCTTGAAAACAATCTCCCGCATGCACAAACATAAATTCACGTTTATTAAGTAAAGCGTCATGCTTTACATCCGTAACCGCAGAACAAATACGTGAAAAACCACCACAACTAGCATAAACCGATGTTTCAGTATTTAAGACATCAGGTGAGAGTGATAAAGAAATCGCAGAAGGCTCAAAATTAGAGTGTGTATCATTAATATGAGCAAAAGTGATTGTTGCTGCGTGATTAACAGTCATAAAAATTTCAGTTCCTCCAGAACCATCGGGATCAACTAACGACTGATTTATAACGCTCACTGCATTACAAAAATAAAGATCGCCATTAAATAAGAAACAAGATTACATAAAACGACATAAAAATGAGATCTCTACTAAAATATACTCTTTTTTCAATACAATTACTGAGTGAAGATCTCATTAACACGTTAACGCTCCCCCACTCAGTAAATATCATGCTATTAGATATTATTGATAACGACCATGGCGTTGTAAAAATTCAATTTTATAACCATCAGGATCTTGAACAAAGAAAAATTTAGCCAAGAGTACCCCTTCACGGAAAAACTCTTTAATCTCTGCTGGGTTATATTGAAGTGCTACTAACTTTTGATATTCAGCTTCAAGATCATCAACAGCAATCGCAATATGTCCATAACCTGTACCATGCGTATAAGGTTCTGTCGTTCCTTTATTCCATGTTAATTCAAGTTCCATGTCATTTTCGTCATTACGTAAATACACTAAACTAAAACCATCAAAATCAAGTCGCTCCGCAATCTCTAAATTTAATGCTTGTTTATAAAATTTCAATGATGCGTCAAGATCAATAACACGAATCATAGAATGAATAATTTTAGCCATTGGATCATCCTTTATAATTGTTTTCGTTAAATATTCATGTTCGGTATAGTAACTTTTTTAATTTAAACATTGTATCAATAATGTGAGCGAAACGATCCCTTTCTCATAGTCTCTACGCTATGTTGTAAAGAAATAATGAGGAAAATTCATGCATTTAGATCGAATTGAGATCGCAGGCTTTCGAGGTATCAAACGTCTATCACTGTCATTTGATGAATTAACTGTTCTTATTGGAGAAAATGCATGGGGAAAATCATCATTACTTGATGCACTAAGTTTAATGCTTTGCCCTAGTTCAGAATTTTACGAAATGAAATTTTCGGACTTCCATATTGATCATGCTATTGGCCACGAGCGGGCGTCTTCACTACAAATAGTATTACGGTGGCATGAAGATTATCAAGGTGAATATCGCGCTCGACGTTATCGTGCCTTTGATCCTTTCTGGATAGAACAAGATAATTTAAAACATCTTTATACTGAAATTAATAGTCATATCGAAAATGATAAAATAATCACTCAGCGCCATTTTTTACATGCCGATGGCCATATTATTGAACATCCTGATACTGATAAATTTTTACGCCAGTTAATGGTCTTACATCCAATAGTAAGAATTCGAGATGCTCGTCAATTAGAATATGATAAAACTAAGACAACGACACAGCATAATTCGTCAGTAGTGCCACCAGCTAAAATTTCAGAATCAAGCCGTATTCAACGCCGTCTGGATAATACTTGTCGCCGTTTAATGACTCAGCCTGGACATGTTAGTGCTGCTGAAATAAAAAGTAGTATTAATACATTACGTTCATTGGTTGATCATTACTTTGCTTTTACGCCACACACTCGCACGAAAGCACAGCCCCATGCTTATTACCCTTTACAAAACCAATATGACGATCAATGCCTCAATCCGTTTGATCAGCTTGTCCAACCTAAAATGACTAAGCAAGCAAAGTTGATTTTAATGGGGTTACTTAACGCTTATATTCGTGCCCGTGGTCCTGTTGATCTTAAACGTATTTCACGCCCAATAATGATTTTAGAAGATCCTGAAGGTCGTTTACATCCAATCATGCTTCATCAAGCATGGGCGTTTATACAAAATATGCCGATGCAAAAAGTGTTAACCACCAATAGCCCTGAATTATTAAGTGTTGTTCCACTGACGGCAATTAAACGTCTGCAACGTACGCCACAAAAAACAGTTGTGCATGGCATAAATAACGGTGAATTAAACAAAGATGATATTCGTAAAATCACGTTTCATGTTCGAATGCATCGCCCGAGTGCTTTTTATGCGCGAGTATGGCTCTTAGTTGAAGGAGAAACGGAAGTCTGGTTATTTAATGAAATGGCACACCTCGCAGGCTATAACCTTGCAGCTGAAGGTATTCATGTGATTGAATTTGCACAAAGTGGCATTAAACCACTGATTAAACTCGCACGCTTATTGGGGATTGAATGGCATCTAGTCGCTGATGGTGATCCTGCTGGCCGAAAATATGCAGATAAAGTCAGATCATTGCTGAATGATGATAATGAACGCGAGCGTTTAACGGTACTCCCTGCAAAAGATATTGAACACTTCCTTTTTAAAAAAGGTTACGAGCCTTTATTTCGTCAACTTGCTAACATTGCAGATAATGACCAAATGCCCATTCGTAAAATCATTTATCGAGCCTTAAAAAAACATGCTAAGCCCGATCTTGCTTTAGCGATAGTAAAATATACGCGAGAGTCAGATTCAGACAAAATGCCATTATTAATTAAAGGGGTATTAAAAAGAGTAATCATCATGGCTAGGGGGATAATTTAATTACGTCTAATAACCAACATTCACCTCGTTTATTTATGGTATAGATAAACGAGGGATTAGATACGAAGATTACTTTTGAAAAAATAACGTCACACTCCCAACAGTAATACCCCATTTTTTCATTTTAGCCACATTAAATAATTGACCATCATATTGATAGAACATCCAATCTTCAAAATCAATATGGTATGGCGATCCATCAATATCTACGGTCAATACATATTGCCAATACAATGCGTTGCCTTTTTCATAACCGACCGCTTTACCAACAACATCATCAGCCGTACCAAAATAACGTCCATCTTCTTGTTTAGTGATAGTCCATATTCGTTGTTGGGTTTGTTTATCATCAAACACAAAATCTTCAGTAAGAACAAGTTGATTTCCTGTAATAACCCCGTTAAGTTTTACATCGAATCGACGTACTTGCCGACCTTTATAATCTTGTACCATCCCCCACGCTTGGCTATGCCCTTCAAAAAACTGAAACAAATCAAATTTAGGTTCAGTCTGTTCATAATCTTCAATTGAAGCAGTACAACCGTTTAATAATAATGCCAATGCGCACCCAAGTAACCATTGTAAGGTGATATGTGGTGTCTGATAAATAGAATGAGAAGACATAATCTGTTCCTCTTAACTTTATAGTCAATAATCAACGTATATAACCTAGGTTCTACTGACCAATGAGCTGTAAGCGTAATTTAGGGTATGCGGTGTCGGTTGATAACCAAATACCAATAAAAGCGTTACTTAATGCCGCAGACAGTGGTTTACCTAACGGTTTACCCTTTTGATAAAAACGTCCTTCAGTTGCATTTTTCACAAACACCAATCTATCGCCTGGTTTAACACTCGGCCATTGTTGTGCTAGCTGGCTTAACCATTGTTGCCGCTGTGATGATGAAAAACCTAAGTGTTGCCATTGCTTGTCGGTTGCAATAAGAAGATCTTCTTTATCAATATCACGCAAATAACGAATAATCAGTGCCAAATTTGGATCACTTGCAACATATTTACCTGTAGGTGTTTTAAGTTGGGCGACATATATCTGCCACCAGCCCCATTTTAAGGTCGACTCACCCACGGTTGGCCATGTAAACCATGATGAGGCTTGTGCGGATGAACTCGTTAAAGTAACAATAAGCAGTAATAGTGCTAAATACGCTTTCATGCTATTTCTCTCTTGGTCATCATCTGTAATAACCATAGTAAATAACCACTATAAAGACTCCAGACAACAGCAATGCCGATAAAGGTAATGAGTTCTCCATAAGGCCATATTACTGCACCTAACGTTAATCCGGTCCAATAACTGATTGCACCGCCAAGACTACCCCCCATCATCGCCCCCCATAATGGCAGCTTTTGTACTTGTTCTCGCATTACCCATACCATTGAAGTAAACCCTAACCATAATAAAATGAGCCACAACGGTATAAAGTCATTAAAAGGTGCAAATAAAGGATCTTGAGGCAATGGAAATTGCATTACTTTTAACTGAGATAAGACATAATCACCGCAGATACCAATAACACTAGCAATTAACGCAAACGGGCAACTACGATGGTAAAACAGCCAACAACCAATTAAGAGTGCGATTAATATGCCTACATACTGGTATTGCCCCCATACAGCAAGCAACCAAAACAGGTTAAACCCAAGACCTATCACGATATATTTCATTATTTACGCCACTGAGGACGACTAGCAACTAATTGAATGGTACTGATACTGCGCTCTAAAAATCCGCCTTCGCAGTAACAGAAGTAATAACGCCACATGCGCATAAAGCGTTCGTCATAACCATATTGATTTAATGCTTCACTATTGCGATTAAACGCAACATGCCAATCGGCTAATGTTTTTGCGTAATCTAAACCGATATCTTTAATATCACGCGTTACAAAATCACTGTGCGATGTTAATTGTGATTGTAAGATACTAATGGATGGTAGAAACCCACCAGGGAAAATATGTTTTTGAATGAAATCAACATCTTTGCTATAGCTTTCATAGCGTTGATCAGCAATGGTTATCGCTTGAATCGCTAATAGTCCGTTAGGCTTTAATAATGATTGGCATTTTTTGATATAAGTAGAGAGATATTGCTTACCGACCGCTTCAATCATTTCAATCGACACTAATTTGTCATATTGTCCGGTTAAATCACGATAATCTTCAAGTAATAAGGTGATCTTATCCTCAAGGCCAGCTTGCTTAACCTTCTCTTGCGCCCATAGGTATTGTTGCTCAGAAATAGTCGTGGTCGTAACATGGCAACCATAATGCTGCGCCGCATAAATAGCCATTCCTCCCCAACCCGTGCCTATCTCTAATAGATGATCATCTTTGGTTAGCTGCAATTGATCACACAATCTTGCCATTTTATTAATTTGAGCCTGAGCAAGTGTGTCTGATGCCGATAAATACACCCCAGCAGAATACAGCATTCTGTCATCAAGAAAGTGACGATATAAATCATTACCCAAATCATAATGTGCTGAAATATTGTCTTTCGCGTTTAAAAGATTATTTCTACGTGAAAAGTGATTAAGTTGTTTAACAAGACGTGCAATCCAGCCAACTTTGGCTTCTATTTTATCCAGTGTCGTCATATTACGCGCCAGAATGCGCACTACATTGGTTAAGTCTGGGCTATCCCACCAGCCATCAATATACGCCTCACCGGCACCAATACTGCCATCGGTTAATAACCGTTTATAAAAATCAAGATTAGTAACGGTAATCGTTGCTTGTAAACTGGCTTGTTTATCACCAAAGAAATGGGTATCGCCACCTTGCTCTGATACGGTTAATCCAACATCTGATAATTGATGCAATATCGTAAAAATCAATCGACGTGATCGATCATGGCTAAATAAACCGGTTGATGTTGTTGGTTCTAATTCACTTCTAAGCATAGTTTATCCCTTACTATTCATTGTCATGATTAGGGTGATCATAAATCGGAGCACCTTTACGCCACAATTTAAAGGCTTGCCAATATATTCCCACTAACACTTTAACCATCATAATTGGCGTGCCCAATAAATGTCGTAATAATGTTGCGCTTGTAAATGACTGCTTTTTCATCACTAATGTGGCATCAAAGACTTTTGTTGAAATATCGGCATTATGATTGCTGTTTCCATAAGCTTCATTTTCACCTCCCCGACAAAAGCTATCTTTTTTTGAATCAACCTCTAAGTGAACTCTTACAATGCTATCAGGTAAAGAAAGCTGCCATACATAATCTTGATCCATAGGATTAAACGGGGAGACATGAAACGCTTTGTCATCAATAAAATGCTTTTGTTGCCAATATTGCTTGGCGGGGATCGCATAATAATGGCGTTGATTCCAAGGGGTATTGCTCACTTCAGCTAATACATATTGCCAAACACCTTGCTGATCAAAAACGTAATACATATTCAATGGGCTAAAATACAATCCACCATAGCGTAGATGACACAACATACTAACTTTACCGTGAATACGTTCGCCAGTGAGTTGATGAATTTTATCCTCAACCGCCAAATGGATATCATCGGCACCATCAATGTAGTCTTGACGGCGAAAACGAGCGAAATGAAACCATGATCGTCCAAAACACGTTACCCTGTCACTCAGGGAATCAATTTCATCAACATCGAGATACATCATAAACATTGAATAACGAAAACGGTGCAGCACAGGGGTAAAGCGTCGATGTCGAATATGACCACTATAAATTCCACTATTAATAATGGGTTCAGTCTTGTTCATATGCACACTCAACATCAATATGGGTTATTGCTTCAATAACATCTAACGCACTTCTCACACCATCCTCATGAAAGCCGTTATACCAATAAGCGCCACAAAACCATGTATTATCAAGACCATTAATCAAATGCCGTTGTTGTTGCGCTTTAATACTGTTGCGATTAAACACCGGATGGGCATAAGTAAATTGGCGTAATATCTTACTGGGATCGATAGCATGCGTTTGATTTAAGGTGACACAAAACGTTTCAGGGGCATCAATGCCTTGTAGAATATTCATGTTATACGTTAAGGTGGGAAGCTGGTGGCATGACTCATTATCGGCTAATGGTAAATAATAATTCCATGAGGCCCACGCAGCTTTAGCATTCGGTAAAATACGGGCATCCGTGTGCAAAACAACATCATTATCTTGGTACGCCATGGCTGATAACACCTGTTGTTCATTTACGGTACTATCGGCTAGTAGCGCTAAGGCTTGATCGCTATGACATGCAAAAATAACATGATCAAAAACGTCCACACTGTCGTTAACGGTGATATGAATTTGATCATTAATACGGCTCACCTGCTGTACGGAAGAATTGAGCCTGATAAGTGGTTCTATTTCTACTAGCATACGCTTTACATATTCACGTGAACCACCAGGGATCACATACCACTGTGGGCGATTAATAATATCAAGCAAACCATGGTTTAAGAAAAAACGCAGAAAAAAACCTAATGGTATATTGCGCATATCCGCTAATGATGATGACCAAATTGCAGCCCCCATCGGTAGAATATAATTCTCAGTAAAATAATCACTCAAACCATGTTGTTGCAGAAAATCCCCTAAGGTTTGTTGTTGTTCTATATTTTCATAAGCGGTTTGCTTTGCCAGACGGTTAAATTTGGTGATTTCATATAAAAAGCGGTAAAACTGCGGCTTAAAGAGGTTCTTTTTTTGAGCAAACAGTGAACTCAACCCATGACCGTTGTATTCCAAGCCATTATTATCATTATGAACACTAAAACTCATTTCACTGGGTTGACCTTGAATATCAAGCTCTGACAATAACTGCTCAAAATTGGGGTATGTACGATCATTAAAGACAATAAACCCTGTATCAATAGCATATCGACCACTCGCAACCTCAACATCTACTGTTGCTGTATGCCCACCAGCATAATCATTGGCTTCAAACAGTGTAATTGTATGTTGATGACGTAAATACCACGCAGCGGTCAATCCTGAAATCCCTGATCCTATAATTGCTATTTTCATAACGCATTCCTTGTCATCCGTTGAATAATAATCCGCTGTAAAGCAACAGGAAATAAAGCAATCGCTTTCAGTAATAAGGTGAATTTTATCGGAAAATGTATTTCTGCTTGTTGCTTACTCACACCTAGACGTATTTTACGTGAGGCGTATTCACAGCTAACAATCATCGGCATTGGAAAGTCATTTTTATTGGTGAGCGGTGTTGCAACAAATCCGGGGTTAACCAAAGTAACCGTATTAACCTTATCTTTTAAATCAATCGCTAATCCATTAGCTAAGTAAGATAGCGCAGCTTTAGAGGCACCATACGCCTCAGCACGGGGTAAGGCGGTATAAACGGCAGATGAACTAATAAATACCAAATGTGTTGTAGCTGTAAATCGAGATTGCATCGCTTCTAAACAATGAATAATGCCAAAAAAATTCACCTCAAATACACGCTTAAACACATCACTATCAATCACACCATCATCGATATATTCACAGATACCAGCGTTTAAAAGGATCAACTCAGGTAAAGTTTCAAGCTGTGATAATACCTGTTGAGTCTGTTCAAGATGGGTAACATCAAAGACTAACGGGGTTATTTTTCCGGTCGAGGCAGCATCACAATTAGTGACTAACTGCTCAAGCCGTGGTTGATTTTGACCACAAGCATAAACATGCCAACCATCATTCGCATAATCCATTGCCAATTGCAGACCAATGCCTGAGCTTGCACCCGTAATAAGTACCTGTTTCATTGGCCTAACCTCGTTTTAATAGACGTAATCACATAACCAATAACAGGTAACCCTTCATATAGCATCGCCCCTAAATCAAAAAAATCACGATGATAAATGATCTGTTGCTGCTTAATGGTTAACTGAGTACAGCCGTCTAAGGTACGTTGTTTTCCTTGCTGTAACTTTGGATGAGAAAAAGTCATAGTCCATTGTAAAAACGCATGATCACCATCAACAACCGCTTGATTTATAGTAAAATTACAATAATTAATGTTACTATACAGCGCAGTAAAATAATGCTGTAGTGCGTCAATACCCGCGATGTGATGGGCAGGATCGTCAAACACAATATTTGAATGATAGACATCATTGAGCAGTAATAAATTGTCTTTATTAAGCTGACAATAAACCTCAATAAACCTATTAATTACTGTGTTATTGGTTGTAACCATAATAATATCCTTATTATTATTCTATTTATGCCTCACGCTGGTTGTCATACTCAGTTTTAGCTTGCTTATAACGCTCAATCGCTAACAATCGCATTTGTTTATGATCAACAATGGGTAATGGATAATTCACACTACCAAAACCAGACCATAATGATGGTGCATGGATATATTTGTCAGGGACTGATTTGAGTTCAGGTAACCATTGGCGAATAAACTCACCGTTGGGATCAAAACGTTCACTTTGCGTGGTGGGATTAAAGACTCGAAAATACGGTTGAGCATCAGTTCCCGTTGATGCAGCCCATTGCCAGCCGCCATTATTCGACGCTAATTCACCATCAATCAACTGCTGCATAAACCATTGTTCACCAATGCGCCAATCACACAACATATCCTTGGTTAAAAAACTCGCAGTGATCATCCGTAATCGATTATGCATCCAACCGGTTGTTGCCAGTTGTCGCATTGCCGCATCCACCAGCGGAAATCCAGTTTGTCCTTGTTGCCAAGCATGAACATGAACGCTATTTTCTAACCATCGCACATTATCTGTATATAACTGAAAAGGTTGGTTTTTACTTAAACGTTCATCACTATCAAGCAAGTGATTGTAAAACTCACGCCACACCACTTCGCTTAACCAGACAAAAGCCCCATTATCTTTATTTATTTCAACACATTGCGGTAAAGTTTGCAGTAAAGCGGATAAACACTGACGGGCTGACAAAGCCCCAATGGCTAAATAAGGCGATAAACAACTGGTGCCATCAATGGCAGGAAAATCACGTTGTTGCTGATAATACTCAGCTTTAGTTTCGCAAAACATCTGTAATCGTTGCTGAATAGCGCCTTCATCAACAGGCCATAATACACTGTCTTGTTTGGTATAATTAAAGGTTTGAATATTACAACTAGCGTCAATATTGCCCGCAAGAAGATCAGCACATTGCGCACTAGGGGTTACGGTGTCACTATTAGTAACGGGCTGATAGTTATGCATTAAAAACTGCGTTAACCATGCATTTCGGTATGGTGTAAAAACCTTATACATTTGTTGTTGTTTCGTAACTACACTACCAGGCGGTAAGGCACAAAAATCATCACTGCAATGCCATTGCTTATCTTGTGCCAGTAAAGCCTGCTCTACCGCACGATCTCGTTGTTTTTCATTCCAAGCATGCTGGCGATTACAATACACCGCACTAATTTGATATTGCTGACACACATTAATAATAATATCAGTCGCTACTGAAAAATCATCACCTTCAAGAATTAATAATGGAATACTGATATCATGAAGCTGCTGTTTAATAACGTGTAATCGGCGTTCAATTAAATCAATTTGTCGCCCTGAAACATAATGTTGATACCACTGCATTGGCGTTGCAATATAAACGGCAATAACGGGTAGACCTGATGCTATCGCTCGATTTAAAGCCGTATTATCACTAACACGTAAATCAGCACGCAACCACACCAATACATGATCGACGGTTGTTGTCGTTGATAATTGAGGCTCAATATTCATTATGATATCCCTTTAGCATGATCCATTACTGTCCGTGAATTGTTTTTATACTGCCAACAAAATGTAACGTAACCCCAGTTTCTTGTTGTACCCTTTCAATATCAGTTAATTGCCGTCGGCTTAACTTGGATTCACCGACAATAATAAGATTAACGATACTATGCTCACGTATATAAGCCGGCATACCCGTTAGCCGCCCAGATAAACCCGTCATAATAGTGACACCGTCACCTTTATAGCACCATTCAAGTCCCTGTTGCCAAATATTATGATTCTGATTTTTATCAAAACTTATCAACAAACATGTGCGTTTTTTTTCGTTATTAATCTTGCTAATAACACTAATAAAACACAGCATTAAAACCGACGACCATAAACTTTTTTGAACAGCAATCAAGGGATTATCTGGATGATCAATAACAGCATTTACTTCAGGCAATAAACGTTGTTGAATCACCTTATACGGGTATATTTTCAATGCTTCATTGATCAATCTTTCCAACTTAAAGCCATTTAACGCTTGTATTGCAGCAATAATATCAACCGCGATATCTAATGTTTGTTGTGGCTCTAATGTCTGTGTATCACCGCAGATCAATAACGGTTTCACTTTACCAATCGACACCCCTTTTGCTAACCAATCGAGAATTAATTGAATCTTCTCTATGTCTGCTTCTGTGTATAACCGGTGTCCTTTAGGTGTTCGCTGAGGCACTAATAATCCATAGCGGCGCTGCCATGCTCTTAATGTGACCGAGTTCACCCCCGTGATCTCAGAAACCTCACTGATGGCAAATAATGTAGTGTCAGTAAGATCACCCATAAAACGCCTTTAAACTAACCATTGAAAATATAAACGAGAGTGAGTCACTTATAATGCATAACGTAATTTCAAACTTTCAGGATAAAGCTCTAAATAGGCTTGATCGGCTAAATAACTATCCGGATGAACCGTTAAATGATGGTTAATCAGGGTTAAAGGTGCAATTAAGGGCAAAAGTCCCTCACGATAACGCATAATGACATCACGTAATTCTGCTTTTTGTGGCTTGTCGAGATCTCGTTTAAAATAGCCTTGAATATGCATTAATACATTAGTGTTATTTTTACGGCTTGCTCTTTGCTTTAATGCATCCATAAATAGCTGTCGGTATTCAATAAAGAAGGCATTTAAGTCATCCCACTTGTGAATGTCCGAAACAAAAGGCCCTAAGATACGATAAGATTGTGGATCATGCGCCATAAGACACAATTTATAGCGGGAATGAAATTTAATAATACTATCGCGAGTCACTCCATCGGCAACAGAGCGGTATAAATCATCAAGCGCATAGATACGAAAAATAAAGTTTTCACGTAATACGGGATCTTGTAAACGACCATCTTCTTCAATGGGTAACCACGGCATTCTTGCTATTAATCGCTGAGTAAAAATACCAACGCTACCACCGGGTACTGAATTTCCATTATCTAAATATAATTTAACCCGCTCCATGCCACAGGTTGGCGATTTAGCGCACACAATATAACCCCGTAAATGTTCAAAACTGGGTATTTGATTATCGGCAAATTCTATCATTTGATCGGTATAATCAAGGTCGTGATCTTTAGATCCAACTAAAGCAATACGATCACCGTTATCTTGTAAACGAATCGTTGGTCGCGGTACGGTCATCCCAATACCGACCTCCGGACAAACAGGTTTAAAATCAAAAAATTCACTGAGTTCTTCATCGGCAAAACGGTTACGTTTATGTCCGCCATCAAAACGAACTTTTTGTCCTAGTACACAAGCACTTATACCTACAGGAATCCCCATACTGCCTCCAAACCCCACACAAAGGTTGTACAATTGTTAAATTATGTACAATAAATGTAGCCAACAAATCATAGTTGTACAACATTTTTTTTTGTACAACCTGATGACCCCTCTATCAATAACATCTACTAAATCGCAGCCATAAAAAAAGCGACCATCAAGGTCGCTGTAATTTAGAAGAAAAAAAGTAAGCTTATCTTTGCTCTAAAGGGTATGAACGATAGCTCCTCATGCCATAAACACGTAGAGCATCACGATAGATCCCTAATAATTCACCATCGGTTGGAACTTTTAGTTCTTCTAATGGGCGATCGTTAGCGGCATAGGTATCAAATGAAATCCCTTTAGGGCCGGTTTGCCAGCTCGCCACTTCAAATAAAGCTTGTCCTCGGCGAACATGGCTTGCAGAACTAATAATGGTTGCATGGTTAATATCATGACGGGCTAAGGCATAACTGCTGTATAGTGCGTTTTCTACCGTACTTCGCGCATAGTTATCTTCAATAATACGAGCTTTCTTTATCCCATTTTTTACCAGCCAATCAGCCATCAACTTACCTTCAGTTTTGTGATTTTTAGGTACGCCACCAGTCACTATAATGTAAGTATTAGGATTGCTTTTCGCCATTGCGAGCGTGGCATTTAATCGATCAATTAATATTTCATTCATGCTGCCATCAGGATTTAAAGCATAGCCCAAAGTAATAATGGCATTATTACCTTTCGCTGGTTTTTTGATTTTATTACTTAATGGCGTCGCAACGATTCTATCAATGGTAGACATGATTTTTTTCAAATCAGCGACACGCCCTTTATTGAGCTGTTCTAATGCGTTTAAATGTTTGGTGACTTCACTTTTGTTACCTTTGAAATTTTGCCAAATGACAAGATATGAATGCGCATCTACATCATCAGGTGCAACATCTAATATTTGGGTAAACAGTTCAATGGCTCGGTCGACATTACTGTTGTAAATCTGAGCATTAGCCGCAGAAAACAATAAATCAACACGATAAGGTTCAAGTTTATACGCTTCAAGTAGGTCGTTAGTGATCATCTCTACATTGCTTGGCATTTTTGCCGTAAAGCCTGCATGAGAAACACGAGCTGGATTTTTAAATATTTGATAAGCATCATTCAGTAATTGATCAACCACCTGACGTTGAGAGGTCATTTCGGTGTAATTAGTCTGTGGTTGAACCGCATCTAATGCAGCCATGCTTGGTGCTGAATAAAGAGAACTAGAAAGGATAGTCACCAAAGAAAGAGTTAAGAATGTGCGTTTCATGATAAATCCAACTGTCGAACAAAAAACGTATTCTATGATCTATGAAATTGATATTTTGTGAATAACATCTTATTTCTTTTACCTATTTTATAATGTTTACAAAGTATGAACCAACATCAACATTATGTTATAGCGTTAAAATATAGACTTAACACTATCACTTAATTGTATTAGAGATTAAGCATCAAATTAAACAACCATAAAAAAGCGACCATCAAGGTCGCTTGTTATCAATACAATTATCTATTACTGAAACATTATGCCCAGCGTTCTGCTTGCCATTCTGCTTGTTGTTCTTCGTTTAAGAACGTCCATGCAACAACACGAGAGATTTTTTGCCCTTGTGACATTTCAATGATTTTTACTTGGAATGCGCTTACTTTTTCAAGTTGCTTATAAAGCACACCAAGGTTTTCTTTCTTAGAAACAAGTGTCGTAAACCAGAAACATTGTGTCGCTTTGGTCGCACTTTGGTTGATCATCTTTTTAATGAAACCAACTTCGCCACCGGTACACCACAATTCAGCCTTTTGACCACCAAAGTTAAGCACTGGCGTTGTTGACTCAGATTTCGCATTAAATGCCGAAAGCTTATTACTACGACCATGTGCTTGACGCTTTTTGTTTGAGTTAGTCGTTAGATTACGCACTTTACGTTCAGAGACAGCCATCGCTTCTTCTTCTGAGCCGTGGAATGGTGGATTACACATAGTGAAATCAAACATTTCTTCATCATCAATCATATCGGTAAAGATATTATCTGCCTGATTTTGAAGACGAATTTGAATAGCACCTTTTAGTTTAGCGTTGCTAGCAGCAATAAATTTCGCTGACTTAACGGCTAACTTATCAATCTCAGAACCAACAAACTGCCAGCCATACGCACGATGACCAATAATAGGATAAACACAGTTAGCACCAATACCAATATCTAAACCACGCACGCCTTTACCTTCAGGAATAACGCCACCATTAGATTGTGCTAATAAATCTGCAATATAATGAATATAATCAGCACGACCAGGAATTGGCGGACATAAGAAACCCGCTGGAATATCCCAGTAATCGATATGATAGAAATGCTTTAATAACGCTTTATTTAACGTTTTAACTGCGAGTGGATCAGAGAAGTTTACGGAAAGATCCCCATAAGCATTTTCACTAACATATTGCGCCAGTTCAGGTGTTGCTTGAGTTAGGGTCGCAAAATCATAACGCGCACGGTGTGGGTTACGTGGGTGTAAGCCTTGTTTAGGCTGTGCGGCTTTCTTTTGGGTCATCTTTGCTACTCGCAGAAATCAAATACAATTAAGCGCAGCATTGTACATGCTAAACCCTAATAACCTTAGCATCTTAATGATCAAATGCACAAAAAACACCCAATAGCGGCTAACAATTATCATGTTAGTGCTTAAATTTACGATTAACCCTAATATCCAACGCGAAAATATGCCACATCCATTTGAGAATATCACTAAACCATCATGTGTATTTTCCGCTGTAATATCTATGATATTTAAAAAATTACTTATACTTAAAGATGTCCTCATTTTGCTAGGAGTGATGCTATGACAATTATCGCCCCATCATCTCAGCCATCTCATTTCGGTTTTTTCTCATTATTTTTTATTACAGCCTTCAGTATTATCGTTATATTTTACTCTGCGAATACATACGCAAAAGCCCCCATTAACAGTAAGACGTTACAAGTAGGCACCTATGCTTGCCCCCCGTTTGTGATAACGGATGATACCAATAACTATCAAGGTTTAAGTTTTTTACTGTGGGATAATATCGCCACCAACCTTAATCTAAACTATACGGTTAAAGTGTTACCCCTCAAAGACCTGCTTGCAGAGGTTGCCAGTGGTAAGCTTGATATTGGATTATCGTGTATTTCTATTACACCTGAACGTGAAGAAATATTAGATTTTTCACACTCTTTTTATGAAACAAATCTAGCCATTGCTGTTAAGCAAAAAAGTCATTGGGAAACCTTTACCAGTATTGTTTTCAATAAAAAACTCTTACAGATTCTGGCAATTATCTCAATAACTGCCGCAATTGTTGGTGGAATATATTATCGACTTGAACATCGGGTTAACGACAAACTTTATTCAATGCAATCACGTTCAGCCCGATTAGTTGAAGGGTTTATCTTAGGATTATTATTTATCACCAAAGGTCCGTTTAATTATTATGAATTTAAAACATTAACCGGACGTGTGATCACGGTATTATTAGCGGTTTTTACAACATTATTTATTGCGAGTATTACCGCTGTTCTAGCAAGTTCGTTCACTGTAGTGCTAATAAATAGCGATATTAAAAGCCCCAATGATTTAGACAATGTCATTACTGGCGCAAAACAATCATCAACCTCTTCTGAGTTTTTAACAAACCATAGTATTAGCCATAAAACCTACCCAACAGTTACCGCAATGCTACTGGCTTTAGATAAAGGCGAAATTGAAGCGATTGTCGATGATGATGCTATTTTAAGATATCAAATAAAAATGGCGAAAAACAAAGGTAATTACGAACAATTACAAGTGCTTCCTTATCAATTTGAAAAACAAAACTACGGTATCGTATTGGGCGAAAACAGCCCTTATGATGAAGAAATCAATCGAGAACTATTGCAATTTCGTAAAAGTAATCAATGGAAAAAAGCATTAACTGAATATTTCAAGATTAAATAGCCAGTGTCTTTTATAATGACAATCGTTACAAAAAACAGATACACAACAAAAAGGAGCACTCATGTACTCCTTAGAATATTTGCAATAAAATATACATCATTAACGTAATTTAAATAAACGCCCAAGTTGGCTTAATGTCGACGGATGATAAGACCAACAATGATCAAACAATTCCAATAACTCTGGGTTACCATATTTAGATAAATTCACCGCATGGAAACGGTTTTTCTGCTGCTTTAGCTTTTGAACTCGCGATTGCATTACTTCAGGTTGGCTTGGCGCAATAAAATCAGACAATACCACCAAATCGGCATTTTTATATTTACCCGCCGCCATCAGATCAATTGACTGATCCAATACGGGTCCAAGATCGGTGCCGCCATGAAATGAATATGACAAGAAGTTAACCACTTCATGTAAACCATCTTGCTTGGTCAGTTCATAAGTGATTTGTTGCGTTGAGAACATAATGACAAAGCAGTCACGTTCTTCAACAAGTGCTATTTGCATTAACCCGTAAGCCAATGCTTTTGCGCAGTTTTCAGGATAACCCGACATCGAACCTGATGCATCAATACAAACAATAAAAGGACCTTTAGGTTGATCAACCTGTTTGGTTTGCCGCTGAAAGGCTTTTACTTTTCGCAATTTACGTTGAGTACCTTGCATTCGATAATTCATTAACCGCTTATCGGCTAAGTGCTTATAAAAAATCACTTCAAGCTCAGGATACGCTAAAAACATCGCTTCATTAGGCAATAGCTTGGTTAAATCATCACTTTCATGGATCCCAACAATATCATCGGTGACATTGTCACTGATTTCTTCCACCAGCTTCATTTGTTCCGATTTCACCCGCTCTTTATTGGGATCATCAACTTCATTGGCCATACGGCCTAATTTTTCTGCAATATCTTGAAGACCATTGTTCTTTTTTAAAAAAGCAGCAATTTTCTTCATCACATCAACATCAGTTTTAGTCAGCTTTGCTTGTGCCATATCCCACAAACGCCCCGCTTTACTGACATCACCAGCATCGGTTACTGTTGCCATTTTTTTCATGGTTTCAATGCGTTGATACAGATCTTGTAATAATTGATCTTTTTGTTCTTCAACTTCCGACTCTTGCGCTTCTCGCAATGCATAGGCTAGGTAGTCATACCATTTATCACAAAAGAAACGTTGGAACATGGGGTTATGTTTATTCTGCTCGGTTGCTAATAAACTTTTCGCCTTAAAATAGAATGCTGACTGCCCTTCAAGTTGCTTAATAATCTGCTCGGAGTGAGCAAAAAAGTACTCTTTATTCCATGTGCATACTTGTTGGTATAAATTAATCTCATCACTGAATTGTTCAACGACCGTGCCTTTGGCAGTTTTTTTGATCATCTGCCCACGCCACTTCATAATTTGATTTTTCATGGCGGTTTTAACACCTGGGCTGGCTTCTGCTGCCATAAGAAGTTGTGGCCTAAGCATCACTTCATTTACAGCAGTATCAATAATACCTGACTCAGCAAGCATCAAAGCAAAATTTAACCCTTCAGATACAGGCATAAGCATCAATCCTTTACTTTATTTATTATCACACAGAGCTATACAACGGTATTTTCTTATTCCAACAATCATTGTTTAGAAAAATATTCATTCATATGCGTAATTCTAAAAGCACTTCTTTCAGTTATTAATTTCAGATCGGCAACTTTATCAACGCAATCATTAAGGCTTTGTTCTATTAATGTAGGAAAGTCACCACTAATGAAATTATGCGGTAATGCGCCATGGAACGAAGTGCGCGCTTTAATCACATTATGTTCAGAGTCAGTGATCTTAGCCATTGCTTGATCAACCAGTTGCTGCCATTGTTGCTGCTGAGTCGTTGTTAAGCCTTTATTGCCAGTAACACCGACCAAAACAGGACGATTAGCAATGTCTTTAATAACCAATTGATTCTCAGCATCGATCTCAAACTGTAGTCGGCATAAATGGGTATTTTTATTCACGAAGCCATAAATATCACATTTTCCGGTACGAATTTTTTTATCAAACTCATCACCATCAACATACACCCACCGGCTATCACCAAGTTCTTGCTCTGATACTGAAGTGTTAGGTTGTAGCATGACTAACTTAATCATACGGGGGTTGTTATTAATATTAAATCGCGTCGCCGTTGCGAAGTTATATTTAAACCATTCTTTACGCATCGTACTTTCACGGGTAAAGGTCACAACTAATTGGGTGCAGATATCTTGGTTAATATTATCAATAATAACATGGGCTTCTTTAGCATCAGCAATAGCATCTTGTTGATTAAAAGCATGTTTAGTCGCAAATTCTTTCATAATGTTAACAATCACATTACGCGACTCAGGGCTATGCCATAAGCAATCTTGTAACAGTAATAAGTCTAACGGATTGATATGATCACGACCGTTAAAAAAGGCACTCGCTTTTAGTAACCGTACTGATTTTTTCCAACGGCGATCAGAAATATAAAGCTCGCTATCTGTTGCTTGTGCAATGCTTTCTCCTGAACGCGCTTCTATCATTGATTTTAGCTGATAAATTTTTTCAAAAAGGGTGTCAGTTAATGTTACATCTTCAATATGCGCTTGCCAGCTATGGTATTCATCGTCTTTGATCGTTAGTGACGGATCAATCGCCGTTAACGTTGTGCTATCACCCATTAACATTGATTTAAAATTACGTTTTTCTTGAATACGATTAACGAACACGCGAACTAACATACGATCATATAGCGCGTCTAGGCCACTATCTGCATCGGGTAATTCATTTGACGCGGTAATCAACAATCGCATAGGTATCGGTAGAATATCCTGACCATTTTTAAATGTCCGCTCATTCACCACAGTTAATAAGGTATTTAGAATCGCAGGGCCCGCTTTCCAGATTTCATCAAGAAAAACGACTTGAGCCGTGGGTAGGTAACCATCAATTAAACGAACATACTTGCCGTTATCTTTTAATTCTTGAATCGATAATGGGCCAAATACTTCTTCTGGGGTTGAAAATCGAGTCATTAAATAATCGAAAAAATTACTATTATCAAATGCTTGAATTAATCTTTTTGCAATTAAGCTTTTTGCAATACCTGGTGGACCTAACAAAAAAACACTTTCACCAGCCAATGCGGCTAATAAACATAATTTAATGGTTTCTTCACGTTCATAAACACCATTAGAAAGCCCATTAATCAGCTTTTGAATACGTTCTGATAAAATGGCTTTATTGGGTGCCGCTGTTGCTACTGTAAGCATATATCCAACCTTGAATTTTTATCCTACCCTACATGGTATACCGTAAATGGCGTTTAATTATGTGAAATCACACCAATACGTTGCTGTCTTATAACTCTTATATCATGATTTTATGCGTGATACATCAATAGCATTCAGTGCTCAAGCTAACGATACCGTTACAATAACTGGTTCAACATCAGTGATGTCATATCATGGATATTTTAAAGAATTATCAGCGAATGCCGAGCGATCTTAATTTCAAATCAAAAACAGGGATACTACGGTGAGATATAAAAAAGGCTTTTAGTAAGAAATTTCTCGCTAAAAGCCGATTTGAATCATTACTATTCTTTGTACTATTTAAAAAATAATCCGTTATTTAACCACTGGATACTTCTCATTTGCACCCCATTCTGCCCATGAACCATCATAAACAGTGACGTTGTCACGACCACTAAATTGTGCGGCTAGAGCTAAAATACAAGCTGTCACACCCGAACCACAACTAAAGATAAGCTGTTGTTCCGCAGAACTTAACGCATCAAATTTTTGCTTTAGTTGCTCAACAGGCACAAAGTGACCATCAGTCAATAATTCACCAAAAGGTAAACTTTTCGCATTTGGCATATGACCACTGCGAAGCCCAACGCGCGGTTCTTTTACGGTGGCTAAAAAACGGGCTGTAGGACGTGCATCAATGATTTGAATACGGGTATCATCCAGTCTTTGACACAACGTATCTGCATCAATTACCCAATTAGGTCGATATTTAGCACTAAAACCCCCAATCGCATTAGTCATTGGTACACCCGTTTGCGTCGCATAACCCGCCGCTAGCCAAGCAGGTAAACCACCATCAAGCACTGACACATTATCATGTCCCATCGCCTTGAACATCCACCAGCTACGTGGTGCTGAAAACATCCCTTGGCTATCATAAATAACAACATGGCTATCATTATTCACGCCTAATTTTGCGACTTCTTGAGTGAATAATTCAGCTGATGGCAACATATGCGGTAAATCAGTATTCGGTGCTGCTATTTGATGGTTAAAATCAAAAAAATGTGCCGTTGGGATGCGAACATCAATAAACTCTTGTTGCGGATCACGAGGCACATCAGGCATAAATGCACTGGCATCTAATACCACTAGTGATGCAGCTGATAAGGTATTTGATAATTGCTGATTAAGCCATGCAGCAGAAACGATATTATTAACAGGCGATGCCATAAAAAATCCTTAAGAATAATCCGCAGTAAAAATGATTAACCTTGGCCACAACACCTGCCAGTTTTTGTCTCGAATACGCTGTTGATAAATGGCAGGTCTTGGGTAATATGGATTGATGCTAACATGTAATGACCAGTTATGCTCTAGTCCATATGCCGCAGTAAAAATGAATTGATTATCAACCGTTAACCGCACCCCAACACACGTAGGGACTTCTACCCATCGTGAAATGGCATCCGCACTATTCTTATAAGGTAAATGCTGATGTTTTAGGTGCATTCTTGCTTGGTTTTTAACGTCCCAATTAATCATAGGTAATTGCTGTTGTAACAATGCCACATAATGCGCTTCAGTAACTAATGAACAATCATTAGCATCAAAATACACCACATCAACATCATTAAGTGGTGTCATCGGTAAGTGATGTAGATGATCCCAAATAGCATTACGCACAAACCCTGCAGCAATAAACCAATCAGGTAAATTCAATGTTTGTACAGCGCGCAAACATGCCATTCTAAGCGGATCATCGTCTATGACGGCAGCAGTTTTTACAGCTAAATCAGCCATATATATTAAGATCCTTTATCAGTGCATGTTGATAAATAACAATTTGGACAAGCAGTAACGTCTATAACCAGTAATAAGTTACAGTGTAGCAACCTGTTGGATTAATACTGACAGACCCTCACTATTGGCTAAATCATGGGTCGATGCCATCTGCATAATCTCTTCCGCATTATAGCGATTACCATCATAGACAACGACAATACTAGTATCACCTGTTTGTAAAAAATGGGTTTCACCATAGGGTGTATAACGAGTTGCTCCAATGCTGATCACCGCTTGGGTTGGATACTGACTTTGCGCTAACAGCTCAGCAATATTTTCAGTGGGTCCAACATCTTGCTGGTGGTTCATTCGTTCAATAATCCAATCTAATAACGTGTCATGAAAATAGCTGTAACCAATCACTGCACTGTCTTCACCATAGCGATGAATTTCACCATCACGACAATGAAAACTCGCGATACGGTAACTATCTAAAACACCGCCTACAGAAAAATGGTCGATAGTAATAAGGTAATCACTGATGCCTTTACTATTTGCACCCCAGTTTTTCTTTTCACTGATTTTTTTTGCATGTGGTTTTCGAATTGAACAATCGTTATAAGCACCAAATTGACGCGGAATCAATGCTGACACGGTTTGATGTCCATCATTAACATCAGTGCTATATATCACATCACAAATCAATGCTACTTCAGGTTCAATTTGAAGATTATCTGCATCATTAGGCGGCGTGATATTTGTTGAGGATAATGGGTATGTTGCTAACAATCCGGAATTAATATTAGGAAGATAAAATGGGAAAATAGCTTTAGGTTGCGTCACTTCTTTTACTGCAACTGTCACAAAATCTGCGGCTTCACCCGCTTGCTCTAAATGTCCTGCAAAATTACCCGCGACACCAAAGCCAATACATT
This sequence comes from Photobacterium carnosum, assembly GCF_021236965.1. Lineage (NCBI taxonomy): Bacteria > Pseudomonadati > Pseudomonadota > Gammaproteobacteria > Vibrionales > Vibrionaceae > Photobacterium > Photobacterium carnosum. The sequence goes on from NZ_WMDN01000006.1 coordinate 68,567, forward strand.
GATTAAACACAATTTATCCATCAAAAAACAAAAAATAGTGACTTATTATAATCAAAAACACAGCTATTTTCCGTTATCGAGTTAACAATTATCTATACACAACAAACAACATTCTCATTTTTGATTCAACCTTAATCACAGTTTTATAAGCCAAATAATTATCAACTAACTACACTGAAGATAATGGACATAACAAGGATTGATAATGCAATTACATAGACAAAAAAATACAATCCATTATTTATTACTCTTACTTCTTATAATATTCAGCTCTCGTCACTCAGTTGCACTCGCAGCACAATCCACATCAAAATCAATAAATAGCAACCCAGCGACACTTTACGCACCATTACTATTACCGTGGCAAGCAGCAATAACCTCATCAAATGTAACATCTGTATTATGTGGTGCGGTTATTATTGATGAATATTGGTTAATAACCGCAGCACATTGCACTAAAAATCATATTCACTATGTTATTGCAGGAACATCCTCAGTTCCTAAACCAAACACACAACAACTTGATACCAAATATAGATTCACCATCACGCATATAATAAATCACCCTAATTACAATAAGGAAATATTTGCAAATGATCTGGCGTTGATTCGTGTTAATCGTTCTTTATTGACGGTAGCCAAACCGATTGTTATTGCCTCGATAAATGAACAAATAACCGCTAATAATATTTTTGATAATAACTGGGTAATACATCAAAACTCAAAAGCTAATCTCATTGCATCAGGTTGGGGGAAATCAAATAGTGGTACACTAATAAACTACCCGACTCAATTACAAGTAGTAACGTTAGCGGGGGTTCCTGATCAATATTGCAATGGCCTGCAAGCCAACAAATCACAGATTATTTGTGCTGATTCTAATATTGATGGTCTACTTAAAGATGTCTGTAGTGGCGACTCTGGTGGTCCCTTGATTTGGCAAAATCCACAACATGTTGCTAATAATGACTTTGGTTTACGTGTTATGGGTATTGTTAGTAATGGTGCGTTATGTGAACAGCGATTAAATAATCCGACCCAACAATACCAACACCTACATGGCCAATATACCGAACTAGCATCATTACGATCTTGGATTGAAACATCTATAAAGCAATATGATAACCAGCTCACCTTTTCCTTAACCTCACACTATAATTCGCCTAATTACAAGTACGATCCATTTAGCCTTGCTGATGATTACCCACAAGATCAAGATCTTAATCTTTTATTAGTGTCAACTCAGCCACAAGCTGCAGGAAATATACCATTAACAGTTTTGAGTATGCTTGTGACAATTGCTTTATTTCGAAAAAGAATCAATTTATTATAGAAAGTAAGTTATAACTATCTATTTATGAATAATAAAAAATACATTATTGTTATCAATAAATATTACGTAATAATAGACCCTATTGATATTAAAATATGGATATTATTAAATGGATTTCTTCCCGATATTTCTAAAAGTAAATCATAAACAAATCTTAGTTATCGGTGGTGGTGACGTTGCTTGCCGAAAAGTTGATTTATTATTAAAAGCACACGCTAATGTCACTGTTGTATCACCACAACTGCACCCTCATTTACAAATGCTACTTGAGCAACAACTGATCACACATATCGATCAGCCTTATCAGTCATCACAACTTAGTGGTGCCGATCAAGTGTGGGCAACAACAGATTCAGCCGAACTTAATCATCAAATTTACCATGATGCGAACGCATTAAAGATCTGGGCCAATGTTGTTGATGACCCAACATTTTGTGATTTTATTACGCCATCAATAGTTGATCGTTCTCCCATTCAAGTTGCTATCTCTAGCGGCGGTACATCACCCGTATTAGTACGTTATTTACGTGAACGTTTAGAAACCTATTTACCACAGAATTTAAGTTTACTTGCAACATTCGCAGGTAAGCAACGTCAGCGTATTAAACAACATTTCACTACAGTAGATGAACGTAGAAAATTTTGGGAGCAGTTTTTCAGATTAAGTGCTGTTGAAAATGCACATACAACCGAAGAATTAGAAGCCGCTTTTCAGCAATTATTAACGGAGGGAAATCATTGTAGTGGTAATATCTACCTTATTGAAACTAGCCATGATCCTGAATTAATCAGCCTTAAAGCATTACGATTAATGCAACAATCTGAATATGTTCTTTACCATGACGATGTAGCAGATGTGTTTATTGATTTATGCCGACGTGATGCTGATCGTGAACGCTGTGATCATAAGAATATCCAAGCCCTTACTGAAAATCTTATGCAGCAAGGTATACGCGTTTGTATACTTGCAACCAAGGATAACCATCGCCCTTGTATCAGAAAGTATTGTGCCAGTCATAATGGTATTTTCGTACCTATTTTTGGTTGAAACATTTTAGTACTGAACTAAAAACGCAGAACCGAAGCTCTGCGTTTTTGTTATCAATACTTATTCACTATACGTATTCTTAATTATTTATTTGCCCATAATTCGGCGACAATTTTGCATGTAACCATATGCCTGTTGTTTTCATCAAATAACCAAAGATAACACCAACAATAAGAGATGGAATAACGAGCTGCCAATTACCAGCTGCTGCAAATGTTGCACAAGAGCCAATGAATGTACCAGGGATAAAGTTTAACCAGTGTTTTTTGGCTTGAGCACACATCATAAATGCAACAAGAGCCGTGATGATATATCCGACTATTTCTAAATTAATCAATGTTGATAATTTAATGATCACCATCGCCCAAAAGACACCACTAAGATTAGTTGCAATACTTAACCCAACCCCTTTAATACCATCTCGTTGTAAGGCAAAATATGTTGTACATCCTAAAAATCCCCCCCAACTAAGTAAGCCAAGAGAAACAGCAACCCAACCCCATATTCCAGAAAGAATACCGGTCGTTAAGGAAATAGCAATAAGTAAAGACATTATTGATCCCACATCAATTTTTAATGATGCGTAGTCTATATTAACCTGAGTCGCACTTAAAACGATTTAGATCACATATATATAAATAATATTACATTCAGTTACCATTTCAAGTGATACACATCACTTATTTATTTTCTGCTGCTAGAATTAAAAAATACAATAAAATCCAGATTAAAAATTGCGGTTACAGCAAACTATGATAATTTATTCGTTCTATTTGTTTGCTGGAGTGTCTTTATGGGACCTTTAATGCTTGATGTGTCAAGCTATGAACTTGATGCAGAAGAACGTGAAATTATTCAACACCCTACTGTTGGCGGCATTATTTTCTTCGCTCGCAACTACGATAATCGCGATCAACTTCGAGCGCTGATAAAAGATATTCGTCAAACAGCAAAACGCCCGCTTATTATTGGCGTTGATCAAGAAGGCGGACGTGTTCAGCGTTTTAGAGAGCAATTCTCAATTCTTCCTCCTGCTCGCGCATTTGCAGAATCAGATAATGGCCTAGCATTAGCAACAACGGGTGGCTGGTTAATGGCGGCTGAATTACTGGCAATGGATATCGATATCAGCTTTGCGCCAGTGTTGGATTTAGGTTTTGATTGTAAAGCCATCGGCAATCGTGCGTTTTCAGACAAACCATCTGATGTTATTCGCTATGCCTCTGCTTTTATTGATGGTATGACAACCGCGGGTATGGCAGCAACGGGTAAACATTTCCCCGGCCATGGCGGTGTTATTGCAGATTCACACCTTGAAACCCCTTATGACTCACGAGACAATATCAAACAACATGATATGACCGTATTCGCAGACTTAATAAGCAACAATAAGCTTCAAGGGATCATGCCTGCACACGTCGTATTTGATGCTTATGATGAGCGTCCAGCCAGTGGTTCTGAATATTGGCTTAAACAAGTACTTCGTCATGATTTAGGCTTTAACGGTGTTATCTTTTCTGATGATTTAAATATGAAAGGTGCCGATGTTTTAGGTAATTATAGTGAGCGTGCTGTTGCAGCCCAACAATCGGGTTGTGACATGGTTATGTTATGTAATAACCGTGAAGGTGCAGTACAAGCATTGGATGGATTACCACAGACTCAAGTCACTATTCTAAATTCATTATTGAAAAAAACGACACCTGAATTTAATGAATTAATGCAAACTCGCGAATGGAAACAAGCACAACAATCTATTTCACACTTAGTCGACACTTGGAATAATAAAAACAATTAATCGTCGACAATCAATAGCACTTTACTCTTCATATAATTTGTAGAATAAAGTGCTTTTCATAGTAACTTTATTGCATGGTATATCACAAACTATCTTTAGAATAATCAACTGACTTTGAACATTTTTTCTTCTCTTTTAAGATAATATAAAACGCACCAACAATAAACGCTACGGTGAGTATAATTTCCATAATTGACCTTTATATCTGTTAAAACAAAACTGATTATTTTCAATTCATAAGTCTTTAGAATTTGATTATTCTTTCGCTCAAATCCCTCACCAACTTACATCATTGTATTAACAACACCTTAAATAAGTTATAAAGTTGTGATGATTTACGGTTAAATTTCATATGCAATACAGCGTGTTGCATAAAGATCATGTTATAACTAACATTGTTGAACGGTTAAACTTATAGAAAACTAGATTTTATCAAGTTTATCGAAAAATTTTGCATCATATGTAACTCGCAATCGACAAATTTACTTTCCTATCAAACAACTATTTTTCATCTATTATATTGATTGTATTAATAAACACTTCAATTATAAGTAATGGCAATGTAACTACTATATTATTAAATATAGCACTTAATACAAATTACGCCTTATTATCAAATATCAACAATAATGAGGTATTTAAAAAAGATTAAGCCTTTATTAATCAATATATTAATTAAAAAACAAATACACTTTATTTTATTATTCTTGACGAATTAACTCTAAACGCTCTACATCCGTATAAAAGGTAACCATTTTTATTCGACTTATAGCATATTCAAAACTACTTTTCTGACACATAAAAGGCGGTGATGTAGCGATCCAATCTCGAGGGTGTTGTACAACGTTATTGTTATATTTCCGTTCTAATTCGTTACAATTGGCATACCGTAGACAAGCATCATACCGTTCCTCTTTTAAGGTTAACCAATGAGCCTCAAATTGATATAACGCATTATGTAGCTCATTCATATTATCATTGGTAATCTCTCCCTGAAGAGCATTAACTTGCTGTAATTGCGAATCAATAAATGAATTAAAATAATCTTTAACTTGAGGAGCTAAATAAGCGCCACAATGACCATTATGGTGAATTCGAGTGTGTTGATTTAGTTCTGCCACGTCAGCTGATGAGCATGCAATAACTAGAAATAATGTACAGAGTAACGAGAATGGCTTCATATTACCCTCTCAAGATAAGTATTAATCTCAGTATGGCGTACTCATTGTAGCGCTGCTTTAATTATATAAAAGATCTTATAATTAAGAATTATAGGCATAAAAAAACCAGTAATGTAAGTAACATTACTGGTTATCTTTTGTTTTAACACATGAAAATTTATTGTATTTTAAATATCTGTACCGTTTCGAGTTTGGTCATCTTTCGAATTTGACGCCACACAAAATAGAATATCCCTATCATCATCAACATTGATGGAATAGCAATGACGGGATAACTTAATAATGTCATTCGACCAAGCTCTTCATTAAACGCCTCAGTGCCAGCAGGACTCGTTACAATAACCGTTGCTAAAACATAATTCATAACCGATGAAAAAACGAAGGTACTTGCAAACAAATAATTAGATTGAATTAAACAACGATCAAACGCTTTCTGCTGGTTAAATTCCATCAATTTTTGCTTAATTAAACCTAGATTTAAAATACTCTCATTAAAAATCATTTTAGTTACAATAGGATATTTAGTGAATGTTGAGCCAATAACGACGACTCCAATAATACCTGGAATCAAAGCCTCTTTAACCGCAAGCCATTGAGTATCAAGTTTTAATATGCCAATACCACCAGTAAGTAACACACTCACAATACCGAGTATTGCTATAAAATTAAATTTCTTATTTTTTAATAATTCATAACCACCGAATGCAATAGGAAAAGCTAAAGCAACCAATAGAGCACCAACTGAACCTAGACGATCATCACTGCTCATTTTCATTAAAATGATTGATGGTACAACAACATTAAAAATAATTTCATTCAACGGATTTGTTTTCTTTTCAGCCATAATTCCTAATAATTTCCTTTATTCATAATTATGCCACTTTACATTTATCACAAGAGCTAGATCTCGTAATACTGTACAACTTGCTCTAAAATTATTGTTAATATTATAGTAACTTTAGTTAAAGCTGACAGATCTACTATTTCTTTATTTTAATTGTTTCGTTTCTTATCATTTCTGTAAAGAACAATATCGTTACAAACCATTAAAAACTACCATTAACAGCTAAGCTTGCAATGATTGCTAACGTACACGCACAAGCTAACATCGCTAACACAGGTTTAGTTTTAGTTAACAACGACATTAACCACAAGCCTGTTGCGATTAACAAACACCCCACACTAACAATACGCCAGATAAAAGGTAATAAAATATCATGCTGAGTTTGTTCGATAAGCATTGCTAAATCTAAACATGCAACAATAAAAACAATAACACCAATAAATGCACCAAATAAAGGTAATGCCACATTAAGAGGATCAATTTTATGCTGTGCTTTTACTAACATCGTATGTGCTAATAGACTTCCGCCGAAACCAACACTAAAGATAATCGTCATCATATTACCAAGATGGCCATTGTTAGCACTAAAGCTTAAAATATCAATAACGTAAGCAATACTCCACAACAGCATAATACAAATAATTAACTTTCGTGACCCGTCTTTCCCAATAAGTCGATTTTCACACAAACTATAAATTAACGTTAATGCAATAAAGACTAATACAAACATAACTGCACTAGAATTTGTAACATTAATGCTAAATTGTACTGCCATCAAAGTAGCTTCACGAATTAACAACGAAGCAATTAATAACCAACTGATTAACGGTAATATTTTCATTACACGATCATGCTGTCCAAAACATAATTTTCCCGATAACATTACACCACCAATAATGATAAATGCACCTATCGAGAATTGTTCTAACACTTCAGACAGTAATATTGACCAATCATTCCACTGCATTTTAACTCCTAATACAGCCTTACTTAGACATAAGACGTTGACGAATATAGCCAACTTTATATGTCGTCCGTATTTTTAATAGATGGCTATTTTGCCTAATTGTATGAATGAGTGCAAAAGGCTTTGATACAAAAAGACAAATTTACGTATCAAAATAATTACTACAGGTATTAATCAGAGCCATACAACAAAATACAACCATCTTTTTACCTGCAAAGCATATTCAACAATTTTTTTCCCGCAAAGTATTCTTCATTTCAGGATCAAATTTACTTTTGTATGATATAAATATAAAAAAAGATAATAATCATACAATTTTTAGCATTTAATCAGATAAAAGATTGACGAAAGATGATTGAAACAGGTATCTTATTTTTTATAGTGAAATAAGATTCAACACACCGTATTAAATCTTATTCCAAACCAATTATTCGGTGCTCTATCTATCATTAACATAGTGTTGTTCTCATATGAATGAAGCCCACTAGATATAGAGTAAAATCGCCATTTTGCCTGTTAATTTATCATCAGGCTACAGAGTTAAAGTGAGTAATCAGATGTTTGCAATTATTAACACCAACGTATTTGATGGTAAAACTATTCAAGAAAACCAAGCCATCTTTATTGAAAACGATCTTATTTCACGTATTGTTCCTATGTCTGCAGTCTCTACAGATGAGTTACCACAAGAAACATTTGATGCTCAAGGCTTATTGGCATCACCTGGCTTTATTGATGTACAACTAAATGGTTGTGGTGGTGTATTACTTAATACTGCTATCTGTAAAGAAACACTTGAGACAATGAATCAAGCAAACTTAAAAGGTGGTACTACACAGTTTCTACCTACATTCATTACCAGCGATGCTGAGTCAATGGTTGAAGTGCTTGATATGGTTGGAGCAATGGATGATCGCTTACAAAAAGGCGTGTTAGGTTTACACCTTGAAGGTCCTTTCATCAGTACTGAAAAGAAAGGCGCACACCGTGAAGAATTCATCCGTGAATTAGACATTAACACAGCTAAATACCTCGCTGATAACGCAGATAAAATTTGCGTATTAACGGTAGCACCTGAAAACACATCACAAGAAGTTATTGATATTGTTCGTAATTCAGGAATCACCGTATCACTAGGTCATACTAATGCAACTTACGAGCAAGTAGATGAGAAAGAAGGCCTAACCATGGCTACTCACCTTTATAATGCCATGACACCACTTGGCTCTCGTGAACCAGGTGTTGTGGGTTACATCTTCGATAAAAAACCACATGCAGGTATTATTGTTGACGGTATCCATGCTTCTTACCCATCAGTACGTATTGCTCATGAAATGCTGGGCGAACAACTGTTTATGGTAACAGATGCCGTTGCTCCAGCGGGTACTGACATGACTGAATTTGATATGGCAGGTTTACAAGCTTACGTAACTAACGGCAAGTGTCATTACAAAGACGGCACTATCGCAGGTTCAGCAGTAACCATGGAACAAGGCTTAAATAACCTGATTGACCATGTTGGTCTTTCTCGTGAAGAAGCTTTACGTATGGCAACATTATATCCTGCGAAAGCAATCAAAGTTGATAATGAATATGGTCTACTAAAAGCAGGCTACAAAGCGAATATCACATTGCTTTCTGATAATAACGAAGTGAAACATGTTTACCAAATGGGTAAAAAAGCATTCTAATTTAAGCTAATACCTTAAAAGTAATGAAAAAGTAAAAGGCTGCCATTCAATAAATGGCAGCCTTTTTTAATGCGTTTTCTTAATGATGATTAAATCTGCGGTGTTGTTGTCGTTGGGGCTATCAATGTTGCAGTACGCTTTATTGGTGTCGCAGAAACCACTGTATTACGTTTTTCTGCAACAGACATTTGATATTCTCGTAATTTGAAATAACCATAACTAACAACGATCGAGAAGAACAAATATGACAATGAGAAGATAAATGGTGAACTGATCAAGTTAGTTTTAATGACCAAAACCACTCCTGTAACAGTGATCCCTAATTTAGCTATCATCGCAACAAGTAACATCAATAATGCAAGTTGTGGATAACGTGTTGCACGAAAAGCTAACCAATATGCAGTTCCTATCGCGACAGCTGCAATACCAAAACCAGCCATAAACGAATGAAAATGTTCGCCTGATAGTATGCCAGCAACGATGGATAACAATATAATCATTCCAAATATCATATATCCTCACTTATAATATCCACAAAAAACCTCGGTGTAGTCTCTGAACGTATTTTCTCACCTAAAGATCAACTTGTATATATGAATTAAAAGATTTCATTTATAACAAGAAAAAACAATTATTCATAACAATCTACATAACCGATTGTTACTAAATAAGTATAGTCAAAGAAAATAATAACAAGATAATTAATAGCATCCACATCGATTATCTGTAAAAAGAATATTTATAGATATTAACCCTACAAAAAACATTAAAATCAGTTATTTACATCAACAACTATCGTAAATAACCCTAATAATCCAAATTTAATAGGGAATAATGTATTGGATTTTTTATAGTATTTAAAAATAAACCGTAAAAACTGCTATCAGTCTGACTTCATAACAGCTTCAATAATTAATGGATAACAATAAGCATAAATAGACTAACAGCAAACATTATGGCACTGACAGTCAATAATAATTCAAAGAGATGTTTAGGCATATCACACCACTGCCAAGGTTACAACGTAACATATTGCAATTAATAAACACCAACAGCTTCTATTACAAGTGTAGGCATTAACCCTTTGTTTCTATAACAATAGTATAATTATAAATACTAAATATTAGCTGAACAACTTATTGCTGAATGTTAAAAACAATATAGATTTAAATTCAATAGGTTAATTATTCCTTCAGTGAAGATTGCGAGTCGTCGCTTATTATTGCTGCTCTATCAACACTTTTAATCACGTTACTCTTTGAAAACCATCACAGATAAAAATAATAAAGTTGTCATTTATAACTATAATTCAGATACTTAATAATTACTTACCTATATCCTTAGTATTTATATGCGCTTATTTTTTCCTGTTTGTTTTTTATTTTATTGCACTATGAGTTTACTAACAGCATTAGTTATCGCTTCACCAATAAAATCAATTATCAAATTATCGCCACTTCCTATAACACAACATAACGTTGAGTTACCATTAAATGAATATCATGCACTAGAAATCTTAGCCTTGAGAAAAGTGAGTAGCAGTCAAGTCCCTCTCCCTTATGATATGCCACAAAATACTCAATCATTATTACCAATAGATACTGATACCGTTATTGATATTAATCACAACAAGATAAGAGATGACTATGAGCGACTATTGCTAACGCAATATCAACGACCTGAATATGTTGCGATGGGCATTCTCGCCGCTGCACATTGGGATCGACTAGTAGCCACTCATACTCAAAATGATCGAGTCCCATCAATAACAGCATTGACATTAATAACTAACAATATAGCCATTAACCAATGTTATTATTCGTTGCAGCAAATAGACAACACATTAATATCACCTATATTAAACTATTTTAATACAGAACAACGTCTTGCAATAAAAGACCAAGCTGAAGAAAAACTCTTAGCTATTATTGCTTTATCGCCTTTCACTATCATATTTGATCCTCAACCTTGCCAGCGATTTACACTATTAGCAGAATCAATGCTACAAACAACATTCATTTCATTATAACAGCAGTGATGTCTCTACTTATATTTGACTCATTTGCTAAATTGACATAAATACCACATGACAATTAATATCCTATGTCATCATAATAAATTCAACAATATCCATTGAGGGTATATTATTTCACATATTAACAAATACTATATTTATGATTTAATAGTGGTTTTTAGTCGTTCACTGTATAATGCTTGACCTAAATTATTCAGTCATCACAGTTACGGAATCTAATGAGTAAAATATCAACCTTTTTAAAAGGCATGGCCATGGGGGCAGCAGATGTTGTTCCTGGCGTGTCTGGCGGTACTATCGCATTCATCACCGGCATTTACGATACGTTGCTTGAAAGTATTCGTCGTATCAATCCCAGTCTAATAAAAATAATCCGTAACGGTGGCATTAAAGCCGCATTTGAACACGTTAATGGAACTTTCTTACTTTGTTTATTTGGTGGTATTTTAACGAGTATCTTTACGTTTGCGAAAGTGATCACTTGGATGCTTCATACTCATCCAATTCCATTGTGGTCATTTTTCTTTGGCTTAATTATTATTTCCGTTATTCACATGCTTAAACAAGTAGATAAATGGAATGTTAATCGTTTTATTGCCATTATTCTTGGTGTTACTTTTGCTTATGGCATCACTGTTTTACATCCGGTAGCGATGGATCCAACACCATTAAATATCTTTATTGCTGGTGCCATTGCTATCTGTGCAATGATCTTACCTGGAATCTCAGGTAGTTTTATTTTATTACTACTTGGCATGTATGGTCCCATTCTAGCCGCCGCAAAATCAGTTGATGTATTCACACTTGGTTTGTTTGCTGTTGGCTGTGTTGCTGGTCTGTTGACGTTCTCTCATGTACTGTCGTGGATATTACGTAATTACCGTGATCTTGCTCTAACACTGCTAACAGGCTTAATGATTGGTACTTTAGGTAAGATTTGGCCTTGGAAAGAAGTTCTTACATGGCGTATAAATTCACATGGTGAGCAAGTGCCACTGCTTGAGCATAATTTATCACCGTTTAATTATGAAAATATAACGGGTCACCCGGCTCTACTGGGTTACGCTATCGCTGCCATGATTTTAGGTCTTGCCGTTGTTTGGGGGCTTGAAAAATACGCTGTACGTAATGATTAATCGTCAGTAGCCAAAAACGTTGAAAAGTAGCCTCCGTGGCTACTTTTTTTATTCTTTGCATCTATCCATGCCGCCGCTTAATTTAAACACCTATAAAGGTGTATAGTTTTACTTGACCACTACACACATCACAAAAAATCACTCTGCACCTACCTTTTATAAACATCTCTATTCATAATTCATTTATTCCGTATAGATTATTTGGAAACATTTAAGGATGAATGAATGAAATACCAATGGTTAATTCTTGCTTTGGCTTTAGTTGCTGGACTGTTTGCCCGTCACATGATGGACAGTAACGATCCAACGGTTGCGAATGAACCTTACTACCCAATGAATTATTTAGAGTCGGGGACTGAGGTCATCGACTTATTCGACCCTGAAGATCAGCGTATTCGTTTAGTCTATTTTGGTTACACACAATGCCCTGATATCTGTCCAACATCGCTAGCTGTATTATCAGCGGCTTTAAAAGCAATTCCTCAACAACAACGTGATAACTTATGGCCAATTTTTATTAGTCTTGATCCAACTCGTGATACAGCAGATAAAACTGCACAATATGCTGCTTATTTTGATACCACTATTACAGGTGCAACAGGAACAGAAGAACAAATTAAAGCTTTAGCTGACACATACGGTGTTCTTTATATTAAAAATAAATTAGATAATTCTGAAATAAAATACGTCCTTGATCACAATTCTTATTTTTATTTTTTAAAACCATCTGGTGAGTTAATTAAAAAACTGCCTCACATGGCAAATCCAACACAATTAATCACAATGATTCCAATAATAACATCATCAATAAGTAAATAATTAATGATGAAAAAGAACGAACATATGGATACTTGTACCAAACCTGATTCACATTCATTGTGTTTTATACTGAATAATCTATTTTTTAAATAACATAATATAAATAACATCTCTTTTCATTATCGCTTTTTTGCTTATTTTTTAATCTATTATGTTATTTATTTGAGTGTTGGCAAAATTTTACATTATCCTGACTTTCACTCTTATTAAAAACGAGAAATTACTTGTAAGTCCTTATATTAAGCGGAGTTATGCGTAAGTTAATTTAAATAGAAATGCAAAAAAATGGTTAAATATGTGTTTTTTTTATTCAAAAATGAGAGATGTATCGGATTTTTTTTTCTTAGCTTAAAAAAATTAATGAGCAATTATAATAAGTTATGCCATAATGAATTTGCCAACTCAAACTTTATTCAACAGTTGTAGTGGCTAAATCAATATGGAGATTATATAAAAATGAAACGTACTGTATCTATCTTAGCTGGTGTTTTACTAAGTGCTTCACTTGTAGGTTGTTCTAGCTCTGATGAAGTAAGTCAAATGCAGCAACTAACTAACAAAGTTGACACACTTTCTACTCAAGTTAGTGCTCTACAAGGTCAACAAGACCAAATCGTAGGCGCAGTAAATGATTCTCGTGCAGCATCTGACGCAGCATACCAAGAAGCAATGCGTGCTAATAAGCGTATTGATAACATTGCTGGTTCATACACTAAGTAATTAATACTTAAGTTGTAGAATACCTAAAGAGATGGCTTCGCCGTCTCTTTTTATTTACAAGTATATTATAAAAAATCAAACATAGAATACCTAACATACTCTTTCAAATAAAATTTCACCATATATCACAATAATAACATTCACTATAAACATATATTTGTATACGATTGTTATCAGGCTTACATTCATCTAAACAAAAAAAAACGAGATAATAATATCTCGTTTCTATAGGTTAACTATTTATTACGATTTTAAAATAATAGGAAGACCAGATTGTTTATCTAATTCAGAATATAATCGTTGTTTCGCTTTCGTATCACCTTCAACATCTTTTAATAATACTTCTGGTGCATCAACACTTTTCTTAACCCCAATTTGAGATTCATCTTTTGATAATGGCGAATGGACTTCTACAATCAATTCACCATCAGGATCTTGTGATATCTTGACTGGTTGATTAATAATCTGAACTTGAGTGCCCAAGGCTACATGTGGGAACAACCACTCAACATCCCACGGGTTCATTCGAATACAACCCCCACTAACGCGCATTCCAATACCAAAATCTTTATTGGTACCATGAATAAGATATTCACCATGACCATAAGCCAATCGCATTTTATAATCACCTAGAGGGTTATCAGGTCCAGCAGGTACAACTGCGGGTAAGATATCCCCTTTAGCTGCATGCTCTTTACGAATAGATGCCGGTGGAGTCCACGTTGGGTTTTTTACTTTTTCACTAATAGATGTCGTCATATTAGGTGTTTCACGACCTACTCGACCAATGCCGATAGGAAAAACATAGACAATAGATGCATCATTTTTAGGGAAATAGTAAAGACGTAATTCAGCCAGATTAACGACAATGCCTTTATGAGCCACGTCGGGTAAGACAACTTGAGTCGGTATTTGTAATAGTTTTCCTGGTTGCGGTAAAAAAGGATCAACACCTTTATTTGCCGCCATCATTCCAAGAAAACCCACATTATATTTATTAGCTATATCAGCAAGGCTATCACCCTGCTTTACTTCATAATATTCTGTTGTACCAACGATATTACTACCATCGGTAGGTAGTTTATATTCAATTGCATGCGCTGCGGATGAGGCTAAACATGTGAGTGACAAAAGTAATGCGCGGTACACGACAATATCTCCAGTTAAGATCTTACAAACATTCAATCATGGATGTAAAACGCTATAATTAATTGTGCACATAATAACTATATCGAATTATTACATGTGCTTTTAAGCTTTAGTGCCATACTACTTGATATTATTTTAATCTACTAGTTTATCGGTAACTGTAAATCTACAATAATATTGATGACGATATGCCAAGATAAGAGCATGGTAACGCTATATGATTATAACTGTTAATAAAAAAAAACGGTTAAATCTTGGTAAGATCTAACCGCTCAATAACAAGATTTAAATCTTAAGCAGTATATTGTTGGACTAAATACTTCCAGTCGCGTCGTTGTTGTTGTAATTTTTGCTGAATAAATTCATATTGTTGCATAAATTCAAAGTTTTCATAATTATTAGCTAATTTCTTTTTCTGTAAATCTATTAGTCGTTTATTTATTTGATAATATTCAGAAATTTTACTAATTAACGCCTCATATTCATATTGTAATTGTTGTAAGCGAACACTATTATTAGGCAATGATTTTAATTTATCTTGTAACCGCTTAAATTCCATTTTTGTGCGTGTTTTTTCAATCCGATCCGCCGGTGTTACTTTCAAATTTGTCGTCCACCCAAACCATGAACATACTTTGATCAACCACTTAGTGGGATCGAATTGCCACCAGCAAATACCATTTCGATAATCGTTTTCAAAAATATGATGATAATTATGATAACCCTCACCAAATGTTAGCCATGCAATAACACCGTTATCACGCGCACTATTTCTATCTGTATAAGGCTGAGAACCCCATTTATGTGCTAATGAATTAATAAAAAAAGTAGTATGGTGACTCAAGACTAATCGTAATATACCTATAAACAACAGCGCTCCCCATAAGTCACCTAACAACACCCCAATCACAACAGGGATGCCAATATTCATAATAACTGCTAATAATAAATAATACTTATGTTGCCAAACAACGATGGGATCTTGCTGTAAATCGGCACAATTTGAATAATCATGATAACAACTGGCTTGATATTCTCGTAGCATCCAACCTATATGGCTATAAAACAACCCCATTTTAGCTGAGTATGGGTCTTTGTCGTTATTATCCACATGGCGATGATGTACTCGATGATCAGAACACCAATGTAGAATACTATTTTGCAATGCAAATGCCCCACCAAGGGCAAATATCACTCGCAAAAAACGATTTGCTTGATAACTTTGATGTGCCCATAAACGATGATAACCGGCGGTAATTGACATTCCACAACAACAAAATGCCACAATAGCTATCACAACGAGCGTAAGATCGAGCTCATAAAAATAAAGATATAGCGGAACACCAATAACTGCGATTACAAATGTTAGTGTAAATAGAACTACATTTAACCAAATAATGGGTGGTTTTTGCTGTTGAGGTATCATCCTTTTTCACCTTATTTTCAGCGTACACATGTAAGCAACATTATACTTACCACTTAGCTGATTCAACTAACCAACACGATTAAGCGTTATTGTTACATCAATAGTGTGATTCCAACCACATCAAAACGAGCATTTATGCAACAATAACGAGCATCTGTGGCTTGATAATAGCCAATAGGCATTGCCTCTTTTAATCCCGCTTTCACTAACGCATCATATTCTTCTCGCGTCATGATCACATATTCAAGATGCTCATCAATAATCATCTTAATATTTTCAATCGTTGCCTCATCATCACGAACGAGTGTTTTCAAATGACCCATGATTACCGATAATGGCAACATCATCTCTCTAACAAGCAATTTTCGTTCCTGAATCTTATGGGCTGCTATTGTTCGCTTACCAACATTAAATATCTGTATCCAATCGGGCTTTCCTTGTTTAGTCACTAATCCGTGCTGATAGCAATAATATGACTCTAAAAACGTGCGTAAATGGCTATACCGTTCAGCATAAACTTCTAAATAAATATGCTGCAACTCAAGGCTGGCATTAAAGTTATTGATCTCATTCATTAATATTCCTTTTTATTTGCTTATTCTTATCATTATTTTTCAAAACAATAATAAAAACCGACTATTTTTGAAATTTTTATTATTCGGTTACGGTCTACTTAAATAGCAATGATTATCATTTTAAACATCACTTATAGGTAACTTATGCACATAAAAACACGTCCTCGCTGGGCATTAACAGAAAACCAAGTGACACCAGAAGATATATACCATCAACGTCGTTCTATTTTGAAAAAATTAGGTATTGCAGCGGTTGGATTACCATTGTCAACCAATGCTCACGCAGGATTATTTGATTTTATCTCATCTTCAGAAGAGCCTGCAATTGATCATCGTCGACAATTAGCAGGAACAACCTCGTCATTATCCAATGCGGCATTGTCACTAACACCAGAGGATAAAATTCTTCATTATAATAATTTTTATGAATTTGGTACTGATAAATCATCCCCCGCTGTGCGTGCAGAAAAATTCATCACTGATCCATGGAAAGTCACAATTGATGGGATGGTAAATAAACCATTCACACTCGATTATGATGATTTGTTTAACCAGTTTACCTTGGAAGAACGTATCTACCGCTTACGCTGTGTTGAAGCATGGTCAATGAATATTCCGTGGATAGGTTTTAGCTTACGCGACATCATTAAAAAAGCCGATCCACAACAACGAGCAAAATACGTCGCCTTTGAAACCCTATACGATCCTAAACAAATGCCAGGGCAAGCATCATCACGACTTGGTGGTGGCATTGAATATCCTTATGTTGAAGGCTTGCGTATTGATGAAGCCATGCACCCACTGACAATGATCTCTGTCGGCTTATATGGCAAAACATTAGCCCCACAAAATGGAGCACCATTGCGACTCGTTGTGCCATGGAAGTATGGTTTTAAAAGTATAAAATCTATTGTGCGCATTCACCTTACCGATCAACAACCACCAACAACGTGGAATCGTTTAGCGGCCAGTGAATATGGATTTTATGCCAATGTTAACCCTGAGGTTGATCACCCACGTTGGAGCCAAGCCAGTGAACGTTTTATCGGTAAAGGCAATGTCTTTAGCAGTCAACGCCAACCCACATTAATGTTTAACGGTTATGCTGAAGAAGTGGCATCGTTATATAAAGGCATGGATCTAACAAGGAATTATTAATGCTCACTCATTATGTTCAAAAATACCGCCTTACACCGGCTCGAATTTTAATGATAAAAATCACCATTCATGCAGTATCATTATTTTTTGTCGCAATATTGGTTAATAACACTCTTAACGGTGGCTTTGGTGCGGATCCGATTAAAGGAATTGAACATTTCACGGGCAAAGCGGCATTAAATACTTTAATCCTTACCTTATTGTTATCACCATTAGCAAAAAAATATAAACAAGGAGGCTTAATTCGTCTAAGACGCTTATTAGGCGTATACAGCTTCTTTTGGGTAGCGCTTCATCTTAGTGCTTATCTTGCCTTAGATCTGAATTTTGATTGGTCTTTATTGGGCAGCGAGATAATAAAACGTCCATATCTTGCCATTGGTGCTATTAGTTGGATTATCTTATTATTATTAACACTTACTTCAACACAATCAATGCAGCGGCGCTTAGGCAAGCATTGGCAACAACTGCATAATTGGGTGTATCTCGCTTTACTATTAAGTCCGATTCACTATTACTGGTCCGTAAAATCAGGATTGATTGAGCCGACAATTTACTTATTCATTTGTGCATTGCTACTGTATTGCCGTAAACAAAAAATCATGAAATGGTTTACACAAATAAATCACTTCTGGAAAACTAAATCTGTATCTAAAACATCAAACAACTAACTATTTAATCATCAAATCCCAACAAGGTGTTATTTACTCTCCATTTGGGATTTGAATAATAGCTAATAATATCAAAATCACATGATCCCTGCGCCATAAATACAGTTAGTTGGATTGACTCACTCTATGAAGCCACAGACAATACCAACATTTTTTTACATTTAGTGCTGCGGTTCACATGGAAGCAATCCAATGACAAGATCAATACTCCAACCATTATCCTTACGTGATGATTCAATCTTTCGGCTTTTTTTTCGCTATACCTTACCCACCATCGTAGCCATGCGGTTAACGTATTGATTCTACATAGCAAAGCATTTTTCTATTTGATATTTGAAGGTATAGCTTTAGGTACTCAACCCCTTATAAGCTTTAATACAGGAGCCGGTCTTAAAGAGCGTGTCACTAAATTTCGTAAACTCGCGTTTATAATTACATTATTGATTGCAGTAATTAGCGTCATAACCTTATATAGCATTCCTGAAATAATCGTCTATATGTTTGCTGGAGATAACCGAGCATTACAACCTGAAGCAATTAAGGGAATATCATTATATTTCTGGGGATTACCTTTTGAAGGTTTGTTACTAGTGGGAGCAACTTACTTTCAAGCAATTAATATGCCCAAAGAAGCCTCGCTACTCACTGGAGGTAAACTTCTTTTAATATCTATCGCTATTTTTGTACTTGCATATAGCATTGGGGGAAATGGTGTCTGGCTTGCATTACCGATCTGTAGTGCTGCACTAACCTTATGGATGATCTTTAGGTTAAGAATGCTATCAATAACTAATTAAATAAACAATTTTTAAACAAAAACCAATATGCATAAAATACATCAATTAAATGAAAATCATTCATTTTACTCATATTAATATTTATCTTAATATGTGGATAAAGAAAAAAAACAAAATAGTATGACTACCTAGTTTTGTTTATTATCTAACGCCACTTTATATATAAAGTGGCGTTTTCTTTATTATTTCTTGTCTGCGTATTTCATTGAATCCAGTGCAACAGCAAAAATAATAATTCCGCCTTTAATAATATATTGCCAATACGGACTTACTCCAATATAAGTCATACCGTAATTAATCACGGTAAAGATCAATACCCCTGTAACAACACCAGCAACACTGCCTACACCACCAGCAAACGACACCCCACCAACAACACAAGCCGCAATCGCATCTAATTCATACATAAAGCCAAGGTTATTAGTTGCACTACCAATACGTCCCGCTTCTAACATGCCACCAAAAGCATAAAACACCCCGGACAAAGCATAAATTTTAAGAAGAGTAAGTGAAACATTTACACCGGAAACTTTAGCGGCCTCGGGATTACCACCAACAGCAAATAAATTTTTTCCAAAAACCGTTTTATTCCAAAGGATCCATACAAAAATAATTGCAATAGCAGCATAAAATGTTAGATAAGATAACCTGAAATCTCCAAACCGGATAAAGCCTTGTGTAAATTCAGAAAAACGCTGATCAAAACCAGCAATGGGTGATGCGCCTACAGAGTCGTAATAGAGAGAATTGATACCATAAACAATAATCATCGTACCTAAGGTCGTAATAAAAGGTGTTACCTTCAAATAAGCAACAATCAAACCATTAACAAGACCAATTAAAGCACCAACCGCACATACGGCAATAATTACCCCCACGATAGGGATCTCACCTAAACTTGGAAAAACTTTATTCACATTATCAGATGCTTGTAATAATGTTGCAGATAATACTGCTGCTAAACCGACCTGTCGACCAACAGATAAATCAGTACCTTGAGTAACAATTATACCAGCAACGCCAAGTGCAATAATGATACGTACTGAAGACTGAGTCAGAATATTACTTAAGTTACGCAAACTAAGAAAAGAAGGTTCTTGTATTATAATTATTGCAAGTAGTATAAATAAAACCGCATAAATACCACCTTCTTTTAGGTAACGGGTCATACCTAATTTTTTGAGAGCTTCCATGTTCTTATCCTTATAAATAACGTGATGCTAAACTAAGAATTTCATGCTGAGTTGTCGTTTTAGTATCAACAATGCCAGCAGCACGACCATTACTCATAACTAAAATACGATCAGTGATCCCTAATAACTCAGGCATTTCTGATGAAATAATAATGATGCCTTTATCACGGTTAGCTAAATCAAGAATAAGCTGATAAATTTCAAATTTAGCTCCAACATCAATACCTCTTGTCGGTTCATCTAACATTAAAATTTCAGGTTTAGTCAGTAACCAACGACCAATAATAACCTTTTGTTGATTACCTCCAGACAACGATCCAATTTTCGTTTTTTGTGACGGCGTCTTAACTCGCATAGAATCAATGACCCATTGTGTATCACTGCTCATTTGGCTATAGCTTAGCAATCCACCCCATTTGGTATAGTTCTCAACGTTTGCCACCAGCGCATTAAAGGTGATATCTAAATTACTGTATATACCCGTTGTTCGGCGCTCTTCTGTCACTAAAGCAAAACGATTACGAATTGCCTCATGTGCATTACGATTTAGCACTACGTTATCATTTAAAACAATCTGCCCCTGACAACGTTCACGAATGCCAAAAATAGTTTCGACAATATCCGTTCTTTTTGAACCTACCAGCCCTGCAATACCTAATATTTCACCTTTTCGTAGATCAAAACTAATATTTTGAATTGACGGTTGATTAAGTGCAGTCAAATTTTTAACCGATAATATCGTTTCTTTAGGTATATTGGTTTTATCTGGGAATCGTTGCGTCAACTCTCGCCCAACCATCTTTGCAATGATTTGATCCATATTAAGATCAGCCAGTTTTTGTGTATCGACCCAGCGACCATCACGTAAAATAGTTATTTCATCACAAATGGAAAATATCTCATCCATCTTGTGTGAAATATAAACAATCCCACAGCCTTTATTTTTAAGCTTTTGTATTATCGTAAATAAATGATTAACTTCTTTTTCCGTTAGCGAAGATGTTGGTTCATCCATAATCACTATTTTTGCGTTATAAGAAAAAGCTTTAGCTATTTCTAACATTTGCATTTGAGATACTGATAATGTGGCAACTTTTACTTGTGGATCGATATCAATATCCAACTCAGAAAATATTTCCTTCGTATCTTGATACATTTTTTGTTGATCAATAAATAAACCTTTTGTGGGATAACGTCCTAACCAAATATTATCCATTACGGTGCGTTGTAAGACCTGGTTAAGCTCCTGATGGACCATGGATATCCCAGCTTCTAACGCTTGTTTTGACGATTGGAAATTGACTTTCTCACCCAGAAAAAAAATATCTCCCTTATTTTTTTCATAAATACCAAAAAGACATTTCAGTAGTGTTGATTTACCTGCACCATTTTCCCCCATTAACGCATGTATCGAATAAGGTCTAACCTTTAAATTAACCTCATCCAACGCTTTTACGCCGGGAAATTCTTTACTAATGCCTCTCATTTCTAAAAGAAATTCATGATTATCAAGCGTTGCCATCATTAATACCCCACCTAAATTAATACAACAACATGGCAGATAACAATCTGCCATGTATCTGCTAAAAATTTAATTAAGACTGGATTTATCAATGCCAACATAAGGAATTCGTACAACCTTATTAATGACAATCCACTTTGTTCCCTCTTCGGCAGGGCGACCATTCGCAAGATTACGCGTCATTTCAAATGCGGCTTTTGCTTGGTTATCGGCATCATTAAGCACTGTCCCCACCATAGCGCCAGATCGTACTAACGCCAATGCTTCACTTAACGCATCAACCCCAAAAACAGGCACCTCTTTTTTATCGGCTGCTTTTAACGATTCAATTGCCCCCATCGCCATACCGTCATTATTGGTGATAACTACTTCGAATTTATTACCATTAGGCCCTGATACCCATGCATCCATCTTATCTTTCGCCATCGCGGTATCCCACATGGCCGTGTCTAAATGCAATTGATCCGTTTTAATACCACGGTCATTTAATGTTTTAATAACATATGTAGTTCGAGCTTCAGCATCAGGATGACCCGGCTCACCTTTTAATAATACATATTGTAAGATACCGTCTTTATTTAAATCCCATGCAGCATTAGCTTGCCAATGTTTAGCGATAAGCTCTCCTTGAATAACGCCGGATTCTTTAGAGTCAGTACCGACGTAATAAGCTTTATCATAACTCGCAAGCACTTCAGGGGCTGGTTCTTTATTAAAAAAAACAATAGGTACATCATCCATTTTAGCTTTTTGAATAATTACTGGAGCAGCAGCAGGATCAACTAAATTAATAGCTAAAGCTTTAACACCACGGGCTAACATAATATCAATTTGATCATTTTGCATAGATTGGCTATTTTGAGAGTCATTCATTAATAATTTAATTTCTTGATCTGTGCTCGCTTCTTTTTCTATCGCTTGGCGAACAACTGACATAAAATTATCATCATATTTATAAATAGTAAAACCAACCATAGTCTCTGCAAATGCTGCTGACCCTACACTTAAACCCGCACACAAAACTGTTAATAATTTCAGACTTTTCATACAGTTACTCCCTGTATTTAATTACTATTTAAATTTCAAAGGATACATGCAGAAAGCATGTTTATTTAACATTCAGAATGTCTATAGTGAATTATTCGCTTAAAATGTGACCAATGATAAAATATGTAATCGTTGCCATCGAATATTAATAAAGAATAAAGTTCAGATCACAAACAGAAATGTTTAGCGATAAGAATTACATTAATAAATAACGTGAAAATCTCATCATATAATTATTACATAGCATAAGTTCTTAGCTTCTATTTTATAAAAAGATAATTATAAATATTAAATATCTTTTTATAATACAGACACATGATAAAATAGTCATACTACTATAGAATAATAGCATTCTATTAATTGATAATTAAATATTCATCATTCTTGATATTTAATTATCATACCGATTTTAATTAAACATTTTAAAAATCAAACTGAAACAATGGTCATTAAAATATATTAAAAAATATCTTTTTTCATCATCATAAACGTCTTCACTATCAATAATCAGATGATGACTACCTAGTTTTGTTTGTTATCTAACGCCACTTTATATAATAACGTGGCGTTTTCTTTTTACCGCACACTCACTCGCTATTAGATCACCCAAATCCACCAGTTGCATAAAAAACACACTATTATGAATAAGAAAACCCAATTTTTTGATATTTATATCGCATAAATAACATATTAATTAGGAATTATTAAAATCACATATACCATATAGACATACACAGCAACATAACTAGAAGATCATGAATCCAACTTCCGTTAAAAAATCATTACCACCACCAGAACCTTTTTTTGCCATCAAAATTATTCCAGCAATAATCATTGTAGTGTTAAGTACTCTCTGTTGGCACTATATCGACATACCCGCTGAATTAAATATTGCAGCATTTCATACCGCTATTATTTTTATCGCGACCATTGTCGCTATCGTAGCTAATGTCTTACCCACCGGTGCGGTTGCCGTTATTGCGGTTTCAGTTTATGCCGTACTCCATGCAGGTGGAGAAACATCCGCAAAAGCAGCGATTATGGCAGCCACCAGCAATTTTAATAACGTTCTTATTTGGTTAATTGTGATTGCGTTTATGATTGCCCGTGCCTTTGCTAAAACAGGCTTAGGTAAACGTATTGCGCTTATCTTGCTTAGTTGGTTTGGCCAATCTTCTTTACGTATTGCTTATTGTTTAGGTGTGGCTGATTTCCTTATCGCACCAGCAACACCCAGCAATACTGCCCGTTCAGCAATTATCTCCCCTATTGCCGACTCACTTGCAAAAGTCATCAACAAAGACGATCGCAAATTGGGTCAATACCTTATTTCTTCGGTAAGCGCCATGAACGACGCATCAGCCGTAGGTTTTCAAACAGGCTTTGCAGGTAACCTTGCTCTAGTCGGTATTGCTGCTTCTGTTGCTGGCATTAATATGACCTTCAGTCACTGGGCGCTCTATCTATTACTGCCTGCGTCTATTTTATTATTAACGATCCCCTTTATTCTGTTTAAATTTATCAATCCAGAAACCAAAAAGACACCACAAGCACCCGCTTATGCAAAACAAGCATTATTGCATTTAGGTCCTGTCAGTGTTGCTGAATGGAAATTAATTGCCGTTTTTATCGCGTTAATTATTATGTGGGTTGGTGGACAGTCTTTGCATCTACACTCAACCACATCAGCATTTATCGGTTTATCTGCCCTATTAATCTTAGGGGTTTTAAACTGGAATGATGTTAAATCAGAAAAAGGCGCATGGGATACGCTAGTTTGGTTTGCAGTGCTAATGGGGATGGCGAGCCAGCTTAAAAAACTAGGGTTTACCGCTTGGGTAGGTCACGGTGTTTCCGATTTAATCAGCCAATATATGGGCCATGCTAGCCCAACGGTTATTTTAATTGTAATGATGGTTTTCTATCTTGTAACTGCCTACTTTTTTGCTTCTGGTACAGCAAAAGTTGTTGCTTTAGGTCCAGTTATTATCGGTTCATTAATGGCATTAGGGGTTAATCCTCTGATCTCTATTTTAGCCGTTGCTGGTATTACTAATATCGGCTGTAACCTCACAACCTATAGTCATGCACGTAATCCATTATTAATGGGGTATCAATATCACAACGATAAGCAGTGGATGAAAATAGGCTTAATTATCTCTGGCGGCGGTGCCGTAATATTTATGACTTCCGGCATTATTTGGTGGTCTATTTTAGGTCTAATGTAACCAACTAATACATAAACAATGATCAAATAAGCCCATCCCTGTACAACGCGTTATAGGTATGGGCTTATCATTTACGACCTAATGCCAAACACAATAAATTAACTACTGTGCCGCTATTGTGTTTCTCTGTAATGTTCGAAATTCATGTTTTGCTAAATGGCTATCCATTGATGCACGAAGTAATTTATACAATAAAATAGACCCATCAATTTCTTCTTTACGATTAGTTAAGCTCTCAATATTTAATCCCAACGGTAAATCATACTCAACCACTGCATCTAAAATCTGATTCAGACTGTTACAGCACATTTTAATCGATTCATGTAACGGATTGGTCGCATTCAGAATACGTAAACTGGTTGCCTCTGGCACGCTCACACCCAACCATTCAATAAACTCTAATGTCTTTGCACTACCACATGGCGAAAATGTTAATAAAATACGCTGAGGTTTAATACCATCTTGTTTACATTCAATCGCATAACGGGTCAAAATATCAATTGTCGCTTGCGTGTCATAAATAGCTTGAGAGATAAAGAAATTACACCCTTGCTGGTATTTTTCAATTAATCGTGCGTGCTCATTGCCTTTTTTTGCATGACGTTCAGCAATCATAATCCCGCCAGTAAAAAAGTTATTTTGATGTTCTGCCAGCGTTTGATATGCCGTAGATAACGGTAACGACACTTCATTTTTCGCCGAGGGGCTTCCAACGAGCACAATGTCACGTACTTGATATTCATGCCACGCTTCATTAAGCCACTCATCAAAGGCTTCTGTTTCTGATTGCACCACACTTTTGTAAGTAATAACCGGACGCCCGGTTTTCTTATTGAGTAACGATGAATAGTAACGAGGATCATGGGTTGATTTAAATGGGAATGGGCGTGGTTTTTTCGTCCGTGAAACTTCATCTTGAATGTCGTACACAATCAAACCATCAATGGCGAGATCTTTAATACGGTTCACTAATCGATCTGCAATACCTTCAACTTCATCTAAAGGCGTGCTGGTTTTTGGGGGGGTTGTTCCGATAAAATAAACACCACGGGTAATATCATTATAACGTACCCGTAGTTCAGATTCTGTATTTGTCGCTAACGCTTGATTTACCATTAATAATCACTTCCATGTATTGTAATCAGTCCTAAATGTAGCCATAAATCATTGAACCGATGATGACAAATATTCCCTAACCACAGCGATATTATGTTGCGCCATAGTTACATCCTTGTTTCCTTTGTACCTAATCACTCCCCATAAATCAAAATATATCCGTTTTATTTTCAATCAGATAAAATCACACACAAGTCTGCTCTATCCATGAAAGGTAGTCTACTGAACCATTTGTTATAGGTAATTGGATAATTTCAGGCGTTTCATAAAGATGATATTGTTCTATTACTGCTTTCACTTGTTCAAATAATGCTGTTTTAGTTTTAATAATGACTTGCTGCTCTTGATCGCAGTTAATTTTCTGTTTCCAATGGTAATAACTTTTAATCGGCAGCACTTGAACACATGCGGCTAAGCGCTGCTCAAGTAATGCATTAATAATAGTTTGACCATTTTCATCATCTGAAAATGTAGTAACAATGACACAATAATTTGTCATTTTTTATCCTTTTTAAAAACTCGCATATTAAATTAATAATAAAAAATTAGTGATGAATGTTATCAGAGCGATTCATTGCCATCGTATTTAACCAATACTGCTGCTGACAACGATTATAAAATGATTTTTTTGCGGGTTTAATTGTATGTAAAGGATCAACAGTCACTTGGTAATGAATCCAACATTCCGGACAAACATTTACATCACTAACGCAATCATCATACTCAATGGTATACATAATTTGTATTTTCGTATCAAACACATACTCTATTTCATAACGAATAACTTTAATTCCATCATCACAATATGAACAATCAGTACATTTCCAATCACGAATACTGATATCAATTGCCCCATTTTGTTGATGTTGATCAATTGCAACGATATATCTAAACAGTGAAAGTGACATATATCTCCATAAAATTGCAATTTTAGGTATAAATAGTTGTAGGATAGCGATCCAGTTATCAAAAATATAATGTATACTATCGACAATTCAATACCTATTCATCGTAAACACTACGATTTAGTGTATTGCGAGTATAAATACAAAGGTAACGAAATGAATTTAAACGAAGAGCTTCAAAATCTTAACAACCGTATGGACAAGTGCCAGCGTAAACTTGCTGCTGCTATTCAACGTGATGATAAAGTTATCATCAAGCAGTTTAAAGATGAACTTCTTAGCTTGAACAAAAAAACGCAAAATGTTAAACACCGTAAGTCATCCGAAGTGAGTGGCAAAAGTAAAGATGTTAAATCTCTAGCTTTTAATCGCGTGTTAACTAAAGCAGAACAAGCAGACATGGGTAAACTGAAAAAATCAGTAAAAGACCTTGTTATTGTTCACCCTATGACGGCTATTGGCCGTAGCATGGGTATTAAAGCCGTTACAGGTTTCGCACCAAAAGCATTCTAATATCTGTTTAGTAAAATAACTTACAAACAAATATTGCTAAATAGACAAAAAAAGATCGTCAATTGGCGATCTTTTTTTATATCAAAAATATAACAAAACCTCAATATTAATGCTTATTAATATATAATCTGAGGTAGAATATATTCCTTCATCGCTATTTGGACTTTCCAATGGAAAAATTAATGCCATATATGGCAAAATTCGCATTTGGCCTATCAATGATCATGTTTGTTGTTGGTGGCGTTTTAGCATTAGTTGCACTGTATAACCACTTTTAATCATGCACTGATTACAACCGTAAACCACCATCAATTTCTAGTACCCTACCGGTGAAATAATCATTTTCTATAATAAATCTCACCGAGTGGGCAATTTCGCTAGGCTCACCAATACGTGCTAGAGGTACCATCGCTAGCATTTTCTCAACCGCTTCATCATTAATTTGTGTAGCCATTGGTGTATCTATAATACCAGGTGCAATTGCGGCGACTCGAATACCATATTGTCCCAGCTCACGCGCCCAACCCACAGCCATTGTCGTTACGGCTGCTTTTGATGCTGCATAATTTGTTTGGCCAATATTCCCTGCACGAGCGGCACTTGAAATATTAATGATAACGCCTTTGGTTTCATTTTCAACCATCCACTTAGCCGCTTCTCTACCGCATAAAAATGTACCAGTAACATTCACATCCATTACGGTTTGAAATTGCTTTAGTGACATTTTTTTTATGCTCGTCTGATTTTTTTGTACCAACAGACCATCATCAAGAATACCCGCATTATTGATTAGCGTATCAATATGATCAAAATCTTCTATGATATGAAGGAATGCCTGCTCTACCTGATCTTCATCAGTCACATCAGCTTCATAAATACGCGCCAAACTATTAAGCATATGACATTGATCTTGCGTTTGTCTTAACCCTATTGTATTCACATCAATTAAAGCGAGCTGTGCTCCCATCTGTGCAAGCGTTACTGCCATCATTTGTCCGAGCCCTTGGCCTGCACCTGTTATGACGATAACACTATTCTCAATGTCCACGTTAATTCGCTCCTAAACCTTTTTATACTTACATAAAAAAAACACTGATTAACGTTAACAACTCGAAAAAATGGATAAAACACAACACTGTTTTATTATTCGAATAATTACATCAAATCAATTAATGGATTTGCTTGCTTCTGCCATAGCGGCACAAATAAACTTTTAACTAAACGTATGTCCACGTCCGAAATCGTCTTATATAACCATTTCGGCTGGGCATCTTTATCAATAAGACGCGCTCTTACGCCTTCTTTAAACTCACCAACTAACCCACATCGTACCGACAATGATAGCTCCATCGCTAAACACTCAGCTAAGCTTGCTTGTTGGTATTGCTGCATTTGATGAAAACAGATGTTAGCCGATAACGGACTACCATGAGCAAGGGTTTGTTTTGCTTTTTCAAGCCAACATCCCAATCCATCAATAGCATTAATTTGTTCATAAACAACGTCAAGTGTCGGTGCTACACATGCCGCTTGAATTTGTGGAAAATACGGAATCATCTGGCTTGGTGGACGCTGCCGTTCTGAATCTGTTGCAATATCAGTTAATATCTCAGTAATGATGGTAGCGGCTTGGTTTTCTTTTATATTCTGCCACGGATAATGTTTTAATTGTTTAATCAAATTCTCACGATCTTTATCAACAATAAGATGATCTGCCATGGCTAAGTCCAATGCATCACTTGCATTAACGTGGGCACCTGTTAAGCCTAAAAACAACCCAATACCCGCAGGTAGCTGATTTAAAAACCATGTAGCGCCAACATCTGGGTATAAACCAATATTTATTTCAGGCATCGCCAGCAATGCTGTTGGCGTAACAATTCGATGACTTGCACCAATAAATAATCCAAGCCCCCCCCCCATTACTAAGCCATTTCCCCAAGCAATAATAGGTTTAGAATAATTATGAATCAGATAATCACAGCTATATTCGATGGTAAAATAATCAATTAAAAAAGGTTTTGCTAAATAGCTTTTTTCATTGCTTGAGTGGTTAATATAATCGTCAACGGTCGGTGCTACAGTCTGTTCAGCGGCTGTCACCGCGGGATCATTTTCAAGTGCATAATAGAGCGCACGAATATCCGCACCAGAACAAAATGCTTTATCACCAACAGCTTGAATCATCACACTGATGATATTTTCATCATGCTGCCAATGTAATAATTGTTGTTGGATCGTTCTAAGCATTGTCAGTGTTAATGCATTTAATGATGATGCATTATCTAATTCTAATACACCGATAGCATGACCACTGCCACATCGAATTTCAAATACATTTACTTTTCCAGTCATCCTTAAACCTCTTCAATGATCCATGCAATTAGCAATAATATGCTATTTATAGCCTCTGATTGGCCGATAGTTAAGAAATAGTGATGAAAACAGAGTTTTCAGTTTTACAACAAACACCAACTAATATGCAGTCGTTATTATATAAAAGTATCATTCACAATCACGGCATATACGTACTTCAGCTTCAAGCTCAGTAGTCGCATTCCACAATGGCTTCTCTCGTATATGTTGACGCTCTAAATTCGTATTAATGCCATCAATAATACTTTGATCTATCGGACCTAAATAATGCTCCGTAGTATCCGCCATAATAACGCGCAACTCTTCCATCGTAGGTAAACGATTATTCGATTCTTCAAAATCGTCAAAAATGTCATTTCCCTTCCCTGACATTTCTTGTTTGATCCTTTTAAGATTTGAACTATCCATATCAACCTCCAGAAAAACCACAATAATAATAGTAATAAACGATCGATTAAAAGCAATTGCTGGATCGTAGTTATTGTATTAATCTATCAAAAACAAACAATAAAAATACAATCCAAACCATGTAAATTAACAAAATAATCATAATGTATTGTTCTACACTATAATTATTTATACCTAATTTCTTAATCAGTATAGCTGTCGTATACGATATAAAATGAAATTTATGCAACAAAAAAGTAAGGATATAACATTCACTTGAAGACTCTAAAGCACACTATTCTTTCTTATTTTTCTTTATCGTTGTGCTGCTTCTATACAACAGCGATCAATGCAGCATCTCTCACTCAAAATTCTTCAGAAAAGAGTAACACCGTAACAAAGTTATTACCGCAAACGGCCCCAACCATTGATGCTGATACCGACCCTCCACATAAAATGACACTATGGATTGATAGCTCCCAACAATCTATGACTGACTCCGTACATAATGTTGGCAAATATATTGATCAGAGTTTAACTAAAGATGAAGATGAAGCTAAGTTGACTAACCGTAGTTATCTTCGTATTCGCCAACGGTCAATCTACTCACACCGCGGTGAATTAGATAATGATTTCAAAGTTTATTTTAAACTCGATTTACCACACGTTAAGCGTGATTGGAAACTGATCTTAGATTCAGAGCCGAGTGATTATGACAGTCTAGAAAGTAAACAACGAGGCATAGCATCGGGAAGTAAAACCCAAACGGGAGACACTATTGGTGGATTTAGACTTCAAGATACGCAATTTGGTAACTGGAGCTCTGATTTTGATATTGGTATTAAACTTAAATTCCCTATCGATCCCTTTGTAAAAGTTCGCCTTACTCGTGTAGATAATATTAGTGAAAGCTGGACAACCCAACTCGAACAAGAGCTATTTTATTATCATTCAAAAGGCTTTGGCTCTCTCTCTCAATTAAGTGGATTTTATGCGCTAACCACCGATCATAAAAACATTTTTAGAACTACAACCAGTGCACAATATTTACAAGATGATGATAAGTGGGAATTGGTACAACAATTTAATATTTATCAGAGGGCAACAGAAAGAGATTTGTTTGAATACTCGATGGGAATAAGTGCAGATACCGATGAAATAAAAGAAATCACTAACTATTGGGTATCAGCAGAATGGAAACGGCGTATATACAAGCACTGGCTTTATCTTGCAGCACGACCACAACTTGAATTTCCACGGGATTATAATTACCACGCAAATCTAGGTATTATGATTGAACTTGAAATGTTCTTTTCTAAAAACCGTAAAATTGATGAATTAAAACGCTATATTCCAAAACCCGTAAAACAAAGAAAAGAATCCTAGTGCCCTTAAAATAAAAACACCTTTACGTCATAAGAATTATCATCCTCACAACGTAAAGGTGTTAATTTAAATTTGTATGAATTATTTATTGTTTTGCTGTGAAATCGGCATTGTATCGTTAATAACTACAGGACCTAAACCATTAACGCAACGTTGATAACCTTGTTTCCAACCTTCGACATACTTCATTTTCTCAACCCCATTCATGTCATCAAGGATCATTTTTGATGGTTGCCATTGATTCTTAAGCGCATCTTTA
This sequence comes from Photobacterium carnosum, assembly GCF_021236965.1. Taxonomy (NCBI): domain Bacteria; kingdom Pseudomonadati; phylum Pseudomonadota; class Gammaproteobacteria; order Vibrionales; family Vibrionaceae; genus Photobacterium; species Photobacterium carnosum. The sequence continues at coordinate 100,847 of NZ_WMDN01000006.1, forward strand.
CACCCATCATTATAGCCATGTTGAATAAATTGCTCACTAAGAGTAAGAGCTTTAGCCGTTTGAGTTACTTCTGTTTTTACCACTGAAGTTGCAGTTGTAGAAGGTGTTGATGTTAAAGCTGCAGTACTACAACCAGATAAAAGTGCAATTACACCAACCATCGCCCATGAATAACGCATATCTTTACCTTACAAATCAAAGTTAGCTATTTAAGCTCATCATACTCCAATATCCCTTAATGGAATATTAATAATAAAACGGCCCAATATATAAAATAATTTAATGACAAATATATGTTTTTATTATACAAAGGCGCAGCAAAAAAACGTCCCCAGAAATACACAATTATCTTTTTGATAATGACTTAACAGTATTTTATAAATCAACCACTGAGGTTAAGCATGCGCAAAAAATTATTATCTATGGCGATCTTACTTACTGCATCTAGTTCTCTATTTGCTGCTGAAATGTATGATCCAAATAAAAATTACTCAACTAAAGAACAAGTACAATTTAATGGCAATATTTTTGAAGCTCAGTGGTGGGTAAATCAAAATGAATCTCCAGCGACCATTACACAAAACACATGGGAATCACCTTGGATATTCATTTCAGCATCAGAAGCAATAACATCAGAAGCAATAACACCAGAAGCAATAACACCAGAAGACGTTCTACCTTTACCTCCACCAGCAGAAGTTATGCCTGAGATTGAACAAGTAAGTCAGGTTAAATATGTTCAGATCATGAACGAAATGGCTGCACAAATGGTTCAACGTGTAAGCGAACTCAAAAAGTATGCTCAGGATCCTGATTTTTATTTTTTCAAAGATGGTAAGAAATTCATTAAAATCAATGATATTGATTATGAAATAGATGCAGAGCATGGCACCCCTATTATTCCATTACGAAACTGGGCCGATGACAGTGCAACCCGTAATCTATTCAGTTTCTTTGACCAAGATTGGGAATTTTCCATGTATGAAGGCGGCGCTGTTGTCGTTAATAAAACATGGGGAAATTATGATTGGAGCAATGGCTGTGTGCTTGAATACTTACCCAATGGTCACCTTGATAGCGACTATGTTTTAAATGAAGCATTTACATGTATGGATGGTTCAGACAAACATGAAAAGCCAGATGCTACTTCTATCGCTCCCTATAAATTTGGTATCGATGTTGCACATTCAAACATGGTTTCAATAGAGCAACTTGGCGATAAACTGATTGTTGCTCAATCGCCATCAGCGGGTAATTCACCAATGGTGGGTATTTACGATACCAAAGCAAATACGACAACAAAAATTTTAGGTATTAGTGAAGCTCAACCTTATAAAGGTCTTGATGATTTACGTAGCTATAAATCACAACTGTTCGTTTCAGCCATTAGTGCTCATGATCGTATAGATGTATTTAATGGTGAGACAAATCAATACCAATACTCTTATGCTGTTCAACATAATGGCAGTGGTAAAATTGCTGTTAATGATCAATATATTTTAGTCGCTGATGCCGATCATATTGCGGTTTACCATAATACTCCAGCTACGCTTGGTGAAACCAAATCAATACAACCTTTTGCTTATTTAGCTTATGCTCATGGTCGCCCTTTCACACTTGAATTTATTGGTTCTAAATTACTTGCAGGTGGTTCACAAGGATCCGCTGTTTATGATTTAGCCGCACTGTCACAGAATATAACGCTTCAACCAATGCATAAAAACCTTGGTGCGTTTGAATCAATGGATGCTAATGATAACTACATCTTTGTAAAAGAAAATAATGGTCAACATATAGATGCAACGACACGTTTTGCTATGTATGACATTCAGCAATTTATTGCAAATGATTACCAATTTAAAGATGCAGCTAAAGCCGTTTACCTCCTGGATAATTTCTGGGTAAGTGGTCATGATCTAATCGTCAATAATAATGAGATTATTACATTAACTCCGTCTATTATTGAAAGCGTGCCATTAGACAAATTAGATACCCTTGATTTTACACCAAATGCATATGTACCAACGGCTCAACTAGAATTTGATGCCCTACCACAAACAGCCTCTGTACGTAAAATTTTACAAGATGGATTAACTGAAGGTAGTCAATCTATTTCAGCCAATATTGATTCACTGGTAAATATTCGTTTACTTGATCGTAATACCGTTGAAATCACAAACTTTACTGGAATAGATCTTAGCAATCTAGATCTCGATATTAAAGCTCACAGCCAACATAATTGGGCACGCTTGGCTAATTTAGATAAATTACCGGCATACACTCGTATTACCCTGCCTATTACGGATCTAAATATAGATAAAAGCTTTAATACTACAGATGGCAGTGGTGTATATAACTACACCGGAATGCTAAGTACGCTGGATGGTCAAGGCAATACTTACGGTCATTACGGCACCCAGCATCTCATTGATTCACGTTTTGCAACAGAAACAAAACATCCGCTATTAGACAAATTAAACAAAATAACGGCGACATGGGATATCTCGTTTACGGATATGTTGCTAGGTTCTACTAATACAGAAACACCTTGGGATGCAAACAGCATCAAGCGCCATATTGAACTTCTCACGAACGTTGCTTATATTGTTTCTAGTGATAGCTTCAAAAATAAGCTGATGAATTATAAAGAAAATTATGGTCATGATTTGTACCTTTATGGCACAACATTTAAAACAAAAGCACAGAAAGAAAGTTTACTTAACAAGACATTAAATTCGAATGGCTTTGTGAACTATCGTCAAACATCTGGATTCCAAAATACATTTAGCTTTGGTAAAAGTGCAGGAACCGTATTTGGTGTCTCTGATAAAGAGTTAGATAAAGTTGAACGCGGTGAAATGCAAGACTTTGCTTTGTACCTTGGCGAGCAATTTGGTCAGAATTGGTATCATGACTGCCCTCCAATGCCTTGTACCTGGACTGAAATTCATTTTGCTAAGCTATTTGTTGATGTTTATAACGAGCTAGATAAAGCGGGTGAATTACCTTACTAATCAGCCTGATTAATAAGTAAACCGTAATATGACATTCTAGGTTGCGACGTCTTGTCGCAACCTTTTATTCAAAAAAACTAGCGTTCTAGCTGTATTTTCCTCGACTGACCATCATATTATTAATGAGTATTACAACGAAAAGAGCAATGAATGTGACGATAAACGTCGTCACACCATACTGCAAAGATAGTGTACAAAGATCCGTCAAAGTAGATGATAATAATTTACCTGAAGAAAACGCCGATAAAACAATGACATTAATAACAGTTAATCCCGTAAATAAACTCATCATAACGAGAGTTTGATAAGACTGTCTTTTAATCGTAAATAGCGGATTAGTTCGCGTTGCTTCAAATAGAAATTTCTGTCCTAAAGAATACGAAACCAATAATAATAAGGTGCAGTAAAATAGAGAGAACCCAAAAATAGAAATGGGATACAGCGCTTTACTTGAACCTAACAAATATACAAATTTTGCCGATTCTAAAGCACTATAGAAAACAATTGCTGATAATGAGTAAAATACTACCTGACGTATAAGTCGATGCATCTGCATTTTAATTACCTAATAAAACATTAACATAAAACATTTCAGCTAAATATTCCGAATTTAACCTCCTTCAAATGACAGCTACAAAAAAGCGCCGAATCATCAGCGCTTTCTTTAAAAGTCACAGTTTTTTATTTTATCACACCACAAACCATACGTGCACCACCACCGCCAAGCGGTTGAGGATGATCTGAATGATTATCACCCCCCGCATGAATCATTAATGTTCGGCCTTTTAAATCAGACAATTTTAATCGAGGCGCTAAAACTGGCTCTTCTGCATCGCCTTTAGTGTTTACATAAAGAGGCGGTAAATCCCCCAAATGATTATTATCAGTCCATGAATAACCATGCTGATCCGTTTTCATTGGATCATAATGGCCACCAGCCGCACCGCCTAAAACAGTTTTACCCATTTTTTCAGAGGAGTCACATGAAGGGTTGGTATGCACATGAAAACCATGTAATCCGGTAGGGAATCCCTTTAGATCAGGCGTAAAAACGACACCATATTTTGTTTGCTCTATCAATATAGTCCCCGTCATTGTTCCTGAATTAAGATCCATCATCTTAACCGAGAGATCCGCAGCACTTACGCTAGCCGAAGCTAAAAATAAAGCAGAAAGTAGTATTTTTTTCATTTTTACAATCCTTATATAAAGTAATTAACACCGATGAAAATATAACTCAGCAATACATCATTAATAGCTTTTTTTACTCAACAAAAATACCCACATATAATGAAAATGACATTTTTATTATAACAACAGTACTATTCATCATAAAATATAAAGAAAAACAGAGCATCGAATATTATAAAAACAGTAAACAACACTATAATAATGCCTGAAATTAAATTATTAACATTCCACTTTGGAATAAATATTTAATCACTAATTCAATATAAACCTTATAAGCATTAATGATATAATATAATAATCCTCTCCTAAAACCATCATCTTTACTTACATTCCTGTTATACAACCCATCTTATAAATAAAGTGATATCAGTCATTAAATTGATATTTACTCATTGATAAATAAAACAATTGAAATATTATATTCAACGAAAACACTAGATTTAATATTAATAACTTTTAGGTATATTATTGCTTATTTAGCATAGCTTTAATATTGATCACCGTTATACCATTCTTTTATAATTGTAGGCTTGTATGTATAGTAAGAAAAAAATATTTTTATTTTCTCTAATATCCATTACTGGATGGCTGTTTGCTTCATTCATAATGCATACTGAAATAAAAACTGATCATGAATATATTAAAGTAAAAATATCAGAAAATGCTTTCAATATAGTTTCTCAAGCATTACAAGATCAAAAAACAGATAAAGAAATCATACAACAGATGGAAATATGGTTTGACAAAGGCTGGACAGCTCAAACGGGTTCTGTCACTACCATTTGTAATAATAACAGAGCTGCTTTTAAACAAATAATGTCTGATAACACGATTACTACAATTTGTAGATTACGAATTTAGTAGGAGGAATAATGGCTAAAGGTATTATAACGACTCTATTACTTATATTATCACTCTCAGGTTGGATTAGTGGCACTTTTTTTTATTTTCAAGCGAAAGAAAATGATAAATTCCTAATGGAAAAAAGCCTTGATAATTCGTTAAATATTATATCTCAAATGTTACAAAGAAATAATAATGATGATGGTGTTATAGAACAAATTAACCTTTCAATAAATAAAGGTTGGACAGCTCATACTGGTCCATTAACTACTCTTTGTGAAAATGATCGAGACCGATTATTAACTATTGTCACGAAAATTAATGCTGAACAAATATGTGATTTAGTCCCTAAAGGAAAATACTACTAATTTCGATAATTATTATGATTTCTATTAATGATGTTATTTCTTGTCGGTCTATTCTTATCTTTAATTGAAGACACAAAGCAATTAACTTTTGATAGCACAAGAAAAATCGTATAAACAAGATATACCAAAAAATGACGCTGCATAATTAATCAATAACAAAAAGGGAAGATACGTAACCTTCCCTTTTTAAAATTACTTACATCACAAATAAAACTTTGATTATATGCCAACCAAATTTTGTCTTTACTGGCTCAGGAATCAAACCACGCAAGTTAGTATTTTTCATCTTTAATGCATCACTGGTACTAATAGCCTTACCAGAAAAGACAGCTTTATCAAATTGGGCAACCATAGCTCCTTTGCGGAACTCACCTAAATCACCACCTTTTTTACCTGATGGGCAAGTAGAGTGTTTTTTAGCGAGATCTTGAAATTTCGCTCCAGCTTTTAATTGCTTAATAATGTCATCAGCTAATTCTTTATGCTTAACCAAAATGTGTAGTGCGTGTGCGCTAGAAGCCATCGTAAATATCCAAAATTACAAATATAATGCCGCTATTATACATGAAAGGGTTTTAAGCATTCATTAATCAGTTGTCTATTAACAACGTTCTTCTTTCTTATCAAATTTAGATGAGTATATTTTCATCAATTGTGCTTCCACAGCCCTACGAACATAAAGTATTTCATCGCCATTCTTGCAAAATACACACCCAATGTATTACGAGAAATAATAAAAGTAGATCAGTTAAGTAACTCAATAATGTTCGGAAATATACGGCTATGATGGACTAGACTAGAATCTATCTTTGACGGGTAATTGTTTTACAATAATATGAAGGTATTACTGATGTGTTGATTATCGTATTTGTTGGCATAAAACGCCAAAGTCTCACGTTATGTTATAACATTAAAAAATGAAAAAATTTAAAGGCTTACAAATCGAATAATCTATTTATAATAGTGTTATTCACTTTCCATTCATGGCGACTTGGTTACAGTTATAAATATGAAAAAACATTACAAATATTTATATCTAATCGGATTTATCAGTATTTTTAGCTGTCGGGTTTTCGCAACACCCAATACTGATATCGATGAACATCACGACAATGTCATGGATGCAGTGGCTCTAGGACTTATTCAACCTTTTTCTGCTCTACAACATAAAGTCCAGCAGCAACTATTAGCTCGTATTATTCGCGTTGAATTAGACAAAAATGATAATGAATGGATATACGAATTAAAACTAATTGATGCTAACAATAATATAATAAAAGTCGAGTATGAAGCCCGTACTCTTAAAATGATAGAAATAAAAGGACGCCATCTTGAAAGTGTCCTTAAGGTTCCAAAATGAAAATTTTAGTTGTTGAAGATGATGTAACATTAGGCGAGCAAGTTGTCGCAGGTTTAGAACAAAATGGTTGGGTTGCAGAACACTCCATCGATGGTATTGATGCACTTTATCGCGCAACATCAGAACCATGGGATGCCATTGTACTTGATTTAGGCTTACCTAAACTGGATGGTATTACTGTTCTAAAAGGTATCCGTGAAGAAAACGTTAACTGCCCAGTGGTGATCCTAAGCGCCCGTAATGAGCTAACACAACGTGTCGATGGCTTAAATGCGGGTGCTGATGATTATCTCACCAAGCCATTTCAAATGGTCGAGTTAGTTGCACGAGTGCGCGCCCAATTACGTCGAGCGACTGGTAATGTTTCACCCGTTATTCAAGCCGGTGATTTAAGTTTAGATACTCGAACCTCAAAAGTAACATGGCAAGATAATGTCGTTGATTTAACCGCGCTTGAATTTAAAGTGCTGTCATACTTAATGCATAACACTGATAAAGTTATTTCTCGTACTGAGCTTGTTGAACATATTTATAAGCAAGATTTCGACCGTGATTCAAATACTATTGAAGTGTTTATTGGTCGTATTCGTCGTAAAATTGGCAATGATGTCATCAAGACAGTACGTGGTCTTGGATATCGTATCAATGCTAATTAATCCACCTAAAAATCGTCAACCCAGTATTCGTAACCGACTGCTCATTGCTGCAGCAGTCTGGTTATTGGCGATTACATTATCAGCGGGCTATGTTGTCCCAAGTTTCATCAAAACCTATTTAATCGAACAAGAAAAATCACAGTTATATCTTTATATGGATCAAATTACAGCCCAAGTAGATATTGATAAACATGGTCAACTGTTTGTTGATGGTCGCCTATCAAATCCTCGCTTTAATTTTCCATACAGCGGCTTATATTGGTCATTAAAACTCAATCACCAAGTATTACGTTCGCGTTCGTTATGGGATACCACCATCAAAGGTAATGCCCAAAAAGGATTTGAAGGTCCCAATAATCAATCTTTAATTGTGGTGAAACGTAAATTCAGCTTGCCTGACAGTGACTACCCTATCGAATTATCAGTCGCGGTCAATCAAGATAAGCTACTGAAGACATTGCAACAATTAACCCATGGTTTATGGGGTATTCTTATTATCATGGCGATTGGTATTTTAGTACTAACCACCTTACAAGTAAGCTGGTCATTGTGGCCTTTACGTAAACTTCGCAAGAATCTTATTGAAGTTCGTGAAGGACATTCAACCGAACTCACAGGGCTTTATCCTGTTGAAATTCAGCCTGTTATTGATGATTTGAATGCACTATTATTTCACTATCAAGAGCTGCTATTACGCGCAAGAAACCACTCTGGCAATTTATCACACGCGTTAAAAACTCCGATTGCGATTTTAAATAATGAAGTATCGTTATTAGATCCAGCCACACAGGCAAAACTTGCTCCTGCGCTACAGCAGTTGCAACAACATATTGATTACCATTTAGGTCGAGCACGTATGGCGGGAGCCATGAATATTCTTGCCACAAAAACAGCATTGTCACACCGTATTGATGCCATCTCATTAGCGATGGATAAAGTTTATGCGCACCGAGAAGTCATATTAGTAAATGAACTCGATAGTGATGTGGTGATTGCGGTTGAAAAGCGTGACTTAGATGAAATGATCGGTAACTTAATCGAAAATAGCTATAAATGGGCCAATAGTTTAATTCGTGTGTATCAAGAATCGATTGTAGATGGTCATATTGTATTAGTGATTGAAGATGATGGACCAGGTATTGCACATGAAAAATGCAAGCAAGTACTAAAACGTGGTGTGCGGTTAGATGAAAACACCCCTGGTACAGGGCTTGGTCTTAATATCGTTAATGAGCTAGTACATAGTTACCGTGGTGACTTAGTCTTAACAAGCAGCGCTCTTGGTGGCTTAAAAGCGATGTTATATCTACCGATTCCTCGTAAATAAAGCTTAGCGGTTAATAACTGACTATAAAATAACGATTGCTATAGATCATTCAAATCGCGCAGTGATATATTAAAAAAAAACACGACAAAGGAAGATTAAAAATAAATGATAGATTTCCGCTCAGATACAGTCACTCGCCCATCAGACAAAATGCGTCAAGTAATGGCAGCAGCCCTTGTCGGTGATGATGTTTATGGCGATGACACAACCGTTAATGATTTAGAGTTGTGGGCCGCAGAACGTCATGGTTTTGAAGCGGCTATTTATTGCACATCAGGCACCCAAGCAAACTTACTGGCATTGATGGCGCATTGTGAACGTGGTGATGAATACCTTTGTGGTCAACAAGCACATAACTATAAGTTTGAAGGCGGCGGCGCGGCAATATTAGGCTCAATTCAGCCACAACCATTAGAAAATGATGCCGATGGTAGTATTCCATTTTCAAAACTAACTGCTGCAATTAAACCATTAGATCCACACTTTGCACGTACGAAACTGCTTAGTCTTGAAAACACCATTAATGGTAAAGTATTGCCACTAGAATACATTCAGCAAGCGCGTGAGTTTGTTAATCAATACGGCTTACAAATGCACCTTGATGGCGCGCGCGTTTATAATGCAGCGGTTGCCATGAACGTAGATATTACTGAAATTGTAAAATACTTTGATTCATTTACGATTTGTTTATCTAAAGGCTTAGGCGCACCTGTTGGCTCTTTATTACTAGGTGATAAAACCTTAATTGCCAAAGCTCGCCGCTGGCGTAAAGTACTGGGTGGTGGTATGCGCCAAGCGGGTATTATTGCCGCGGCGGGTAAATTAGCATTAACTGAAAATGTTGAGCGTCTTGCTGACGATCACCATAACGCACGTTACTTAGCTGAGCAGTTAAATACGGTTGACGGTTTTAGCGTAAACCTACAACATATCCAAACCAATATGGCGTTTGCGAAGGTTGATCAACACATTGATCAAACCCAATTAATCGCAACCCTAAAACAGCAAGATATCTTAATCAGTGGCGGCAACCCAATGCGTTTCGTCACTCATCTTGATATCACAACAGCCGATATTGACACCTTTATTGCAGCACTAAAAAGCGCATTGTAATAGCCTGTTAATCCGCTGACAAAAACGAATAGCCCATACACGCATAAGTGGATATGGGCTTTATTTAAATGTTAGAAATACGTCACATCCAAGCAAAAAAAACACCAAAATCACCCCTCTTGTTTACGATCCTAAACTACGCTTATAACTAGTATCAATAATAGATAAAAACACCATATAAGCTGATGCTTCAAGTTACTAGACAAGGATAAATATATGGATGATTTACAGTTATGGATCGCCACCATAAAGACATGGTACCGTGAAGATAATCCTCACAATATTGAGCCTCTTATCGCGATCATTAGCGCCACGCCAGCGCGTTTATTTACCGCGCCAGATCTAAACCCAAATAAACAAAATAATCATAACTATGAAGAAGCATTGGCTTATTGGCTTGATGGGTGTCAAAAAATCAGCCAGTTTCATCGCCAACAACAACCAGAGCTCGCCTTTACTTATCTCCAATTACCTTATGCCAAGTTACAAGCACTTATCTGTGACCCACAACAAGGTGCAACCACAAAACGCTGGGGCTTAAAAAAGCTCGATAGCATCATTATTAAGTTATTAGAATTTTGCCAATATCAGCAACCGCAACACTGGCAATCGCAACACTGGCAACAACAACGTCGTGATTTGATCGATCTGCATGTTATTTTTATGGCGGCACAACAACATCTTAACCTTAGATATTAGTACCATGACAACTATAATAACTACGATGACTGAGGCTTACTCCATACCGATTTAAAATCAAACCACCCGAGTAAGTTCGACTCCATTCCTTGCAGTTGTACGTTATCATCAACGCCTAACCAGTTATGGAAGAGCGGAATAATTTGCCCTGTTTGCGATAATGTTTCACCAATAATATCACCGGGAAACTTGGCAGTTGACGTTGAGCGCCATTCACTGATCACTTGCTGTAATTGCTTAAATTCATCACTCGGCATTACGCGCTGAATATGATTGAAATTATGCAACCACGCCAGAATAGCATCACTCCGATTGCTTCCCAAACTCATGCCATTTAGCCAGATATCAATCTTTTCAGCGTGCTTTCCTAGAACGATATCTTCATAGCTTAATTCCATTATATTTAGCCGAATACCATCTTTCATCAGGATTTTTTCAATCAAAGAGGCAACATACGGATAAATAGGATGTTCATGTTGGTAAGCCAATGTCACTATTCTTTTATGCGGCATAACAACAGGTTCAGGCACTTGTTGAGTATGGATCCAACCAGGTAATAACCCATAAGCATTAAATAACTTAAAATCCCCCACCTGTGTTAAATCCATCTCACGCATCACATTTAAGCTATATAACCGTGATTGAAAATAACATAGCCATTGTGGATCTTGCGCTAAACCAGAAATACGATTCAACAATAAGAAGGTACAGCCTTGATCCATGGATAAGCGCGATGAAATATGAACATGTTGCTCAAGTTTATCCTCCAAGGTCGGTTGTAAATAACACGCAGCAAAGTGGTTTAATATCCACACCTCAACCACATCACTTAACGCTCTAAAACCAAAGTAATGCTCAAAGGCTTCAAGTTTAAACCGTTGTTTATCATTAACTGCCACTTTATAAGGACCAGTGCCTATCGGGAAAGTATTATAATCAGAGATCAAAGCATGATTGGCAGGCTGGATCATAGCGCAAGTATTGGCTAATAAATCAGGAAAACGATAATCATCTTGAGATAAATGAAAATCAATAATATTAATAAACGGCGACAGCACGTTATCGATATGTGCAAATAAAGCTAGCTGCTTCACTTCTGAAAACGTCGCAAAAATATCATTACTATCAAGCAATCGACCATCATGAAATCGAATTGCTGGCCGTAAATAAAAGCGCCAATGACGTGGTGTTATCGCCTCCCAAGCATGAGCAATATCGCCAATAACCGTTTCTTGTTCCCCTTTTTCCTCTTTTAGCTGCGTTAGACCACTAAAAATTTGCCTTACAAGATGTTGTTCAGAACGACGTAATGGCTTTAGCGGTGTAATATTTTCAAAGCTACGATAATAAGGTAAACGGACAATTTGCTTGCCTTGATGATGTGAAATACCCAATTGTTCTTGAATCAACTGTACCAATTTTTCAGCATTATTATCCAAGGCCACCAAAGCGGGTTCTAACTTGCCATCAGCCACTAACTTACGGGCATGGTGAAGTTGTAACTCACTGTCTGTATTATTAAAAATAAGTCGCGACTGTTTACCTCGGCCAACAGCGGGTTGCCAGTCAACCCAACCTTTCTCGACCATCTTATTGATCACCATTCGCACGTTACGGCGCGTACAAAACAGAACTTCAGAGATATCTTGCAGGTTAGTCTCAGTGCAATCACCACCAAAGTGATTGTACAGACGTTGAAATTGCAATTTAAGACGTTGACCACTCATAAAAAGGGGAACCTTATTTATCGATTTATGCACTTTTAACTTTTCTACTTTAACTTAAAATAGAACATGTCAAAACAAAAACGTATCATCACAGAGCAAAATTACGCATGTTAACTCTGTGGCGTTTAATGTACTGACAAGGTTAATGAACATTGTCTGCAATATGTTCCCCCAAACCGTTGCGACTCCTGAGTGATCATTAATAACACTGGTTGATATAAGCGTTTTATTATATCAGCCAGTCTTTCCTCTTTTCTTACATCAAACTCTGTCATGCGACACAAACATAACGACAGAAGTTGCTTATTGAATCGAATATAGGTAAAAACATAACCCTCTATTCCTTAAAACCCATTATCATCATGCCTGAATCTATTTCTCAACCTTACGATTTTTCCTCTTTAGTTCACAGTCGCCGTTCGGTACGTAAATATGATTTAACGGCCGAGTTTAATCATCAAGCAGTTGCTCGCGCATTAGAATTAGCCACCCTTTCACCTAACAGTTCCAATATGCAACTATGGCAGTTCCACCGCGTGATTAATGATGATAAACGCCAGCAATTAGCCACACTTTGTATGGGGCAAAATGCAGCTAAGACCGCCAATGAATTAGTCGCATTTGTGATCACACCTGACAAATGGCAACAGCGTACACGCATTAATGCTGCCCACATTCGAGAAATGTTTAAAGACCGTGATGATAAAGCCTCTAAACGCGCTCTTAAATATTACGAAAAACTGATCCCGCTTGTGTATCGTAATGACCGATTTGGTCTTTTGGGCTTAGGTCGTCGCTTAATCTGCGCCTTTTTAGGTAGAAACAAGCCAATGATGCGTGAAGTGAGTAAAGCAGATTTACGGGTTTGTTTGCACAAAAGCAGTTCACTGGCAGCAATGACATTTATGATGGCAATGCGTGCAGAAGGCTATGACACGTGCCCAATGGAAGGATTTGACTCTAAACGCGCGAAAGCTTTACTTGGTCTTAAAAACAGTGATGAAATTACCATGATTGTTAGCTGTGGCAAGCGCACAGATGAAGGTATTTATGGCGAGCGTCAACGGGTTGATAATCAAGAGATCATCATTACGCATGCTTGATAGTTTGACTCATCGAATACACAAGCAATAAAATACAAAAGCGCATGGCATTAATGTTCTGTTATATGCGCTATCCCTTGGTTAGTAAGAGTAATTCAAATGTCTAATATCATTCAACTTTCTATGTTCAGTCAGAATAGAAAGACGAACACTCCCCCACAAGCCAAATCATCAAGCCCTAAAGCATTGAGGGAACAGGCTGTATTAAAACAACAGAATCATTGTTATTTTTGTGGCACACGTAAAGAAACTAAAGATCTTAGCTGGCTTAATCAGGTTGGTTTTAAACAAAAAACGCATGTTGTCTGTGGCAGCTGTAGTTCTGATGCTAAATCGCGCACAATGGATGAACTTCGAATAATTCTGGCATTAAAAGCAATGGATTTTAGAACCATTAAGATTCAGCAATATCTTGAGTTAAGAGAGAAAGGCATTCATATAGATGGCGTTCGTGATTACAAATTCCACTTTGAAACTATTGAGTGATGATAAGCTAGAAAGACGCTAACAAAAATAATGGCATTAATGCGTAGTAATTAAAAAATATAATTATAAATCAACAAATTAAACTGATGGGTTCACGCCAAGGATGACGCTCGATATGAACAGGTATCAACTACGCGACACATGTTGTTATCTGTTAAGCATTTCTAACGTTAGATAGTAAGACTACGACCGGTTGGAAAGTATTCTAAGCGATCACCAAGCACGCCTTTCAAAATATGATAGGCTTTCATTCCGGTACAGTGACCTGTATACAACTTATCTATTGGATAATTTAAGATAGATTCACCAATTTCTTCTATCTGCTTTTTAGTTCCACCAATACTATTAAATAATGGTAATCCGACCAAGTGAAAGCCACCAACAACCGCTTTGATTTTTGTATTTGGAAAATGACTAATTGCAGTATCTATCATATTTAGAACACCACTGTGAGCACAGCTAGTAAACACGATAAGCCCGTCATTTTCTTTAACCACAAGTAATAATTCATGATCAAAGTTATCAGGTTTATAGCATCCATCAGATTCAGTAAAAAGGTATTTATTACCTTCTGGTTTAGCATATTTATTACTTAAATCAGTGATAACAAAAATATTAGATGAAATTTCAGTCATTTGATTAACAAAGGTTAGTCGGCTAGCACCTTTGACCAATAACTGTTTATTTATACCAATATTGCTTTTAAAGCCAAATGTTTTAAACAAATAATTGGTTTCTTCACATTCACGAAAATAGACCTGAGCTTTCGAGTTACGATCTAAAAAGTGACTAACTCCGTTGCAATGATCATGATGACGATGTGAAATAATAGCTGCGTCTACATTGTTAATATCAACATTCAATAATGCTGCATTATCACAAAAAGCTTCACTGCTTCCGGCATCAAATAATATACTTTTCCCCATAGCGCTTGCGTGAATAGATAGCCCTCTTTCTATCGCTAGGTCTGTTCGATTATTCAATCTTGTATTATCAATTAAAGATGTCAATATCATAAAAGAATTACCTATCAATATAAATTTGAGCCTTAGCTCTTAACGCCTGCATACGTTTACTACCATGCAACTATACTTAATATTGACGCCTTAAAACGAGAAACACTCAGCAAACTGATATTACCAAGCGTAGTAAATCGGGTTGATACATTTGTTGAACGAACAACACATTACCCACCTAACTCTACAAGATAAACGTCCTGCCACTATTGATGGTTATAATCGTACATTTTGACGTGATTGAAAATAATGATCGTTGATTTATGCGTTATGGTAAAGAATAACGCTGGTTATTATTCGTCATCTCGGAAGTTGAGGAACGAAGCTATCCGTGATCTATTCATCACGTAATCGAGCCTAAAAGACACCAACAAAAATAGCAAAAATAGCAAAAATAGCAAAAATAATGGCATTAATGCGTAATAATTAAAGAGGATCTAATTATAAATCAATGAATTAAATTGATTGGTTCACGCCAAGGATGACGCTCGGCATCACCCTTCATGATATTTTCAATATTTACTTATATAAAGTGGCTTGGGCTTGTCCAACACTTCGAATAGGTGTCGGCTGCGCGATACATGTGCTTATTTGTTAGACAACTTGCCGCTACGAATGAAGATCACTGTCGAACATTTACAATCCGGTCTATACCTGTGCTGTATTTTATAAAGCCACCTTCACCGAAGTTTTCTTTTGTTTTTGAATCAATACTATTGCTCTGCATCGTAGAAAGGAATCGGACCAAATATAGTCCAGATGTACTTGCTTCATAAGCATAAGAAATATCATATTTTTCATGGGGTCCAATATCAATATAAGGCAATGTGATTTTGTTTTGTCCTTGATACCTAGAGTGACCCAGATACACAGGTTCGTCGTAAACAACTTGTCCATCTTTAAATTTCATTTTTGTAACTAAAATAGAATTTTTATCAAGTGAAATACGAACATCTTCATTTCCTATATTTTCTAGAGTAATTTCCATAGCTAAAACAACACCGCTCTTTGTCATAAACTGCTTAACAGTCATCTCCGTCAGGACACTAGACATTAAACTCGTTTTTTGTTGAAGCTCAATAACCTGAAGCTCAGCGATGCTTTGTTCCCGTTTAACCCAAGTACCATACACCGCCCAAGCAGCAACACAGATGGCTGCGAGAATTGAGAATACTTCTTTCGCTATGGTAACTTTTTCAACAATCTTCATTTTGCCACCTTGGTTGCCTAACGCCGCATTAAGCGGACTAAAATTGTGGGTTATACTGTGTAGCGAAGCGGAACGTAACCCACTGTTTTAGTTCCGTTTAAATGCCTTGTTAGCTACTCTATTACGTATTCAATGAATCGAGTAAAATAACGTGACTATATTCCTCAGAGCTTATTGTGCCATTCCCAAGAAAAGCACTAAACTTTTTCTCAGAATCGAATAACAGAGAATGGCTTCTAGTTTTAAGTTGTAGGTCTTCTTTTATACCTAGTGGCTTTAAAAAAGCGTCATTAAACTTATCAAAGTCTGCAAATATATTAAAATGCATAACTTCC
This sequence comes from Photobacterium carnosum, assembly GCF_021236965.1. Lineage (NCBI taxonomy): Bacteria > Pseudomonadati > Pseudomonadota > Gammaproteobacteria > Vibrionales > Vibrionaceae > Photobacterium > Photobacterium carnosum. The sequence continues at coordinate 117,295 of NZ_WMDN01000006.1, forward strand.
ATTGATTTCCCTTTTACTAAATTGGCTGAGCCACTAAATACTTCACATCGCTCTCGACTGATACCACAATATATTTTGGCATGAAAGTCATTTGTTTGTTTAAGCTCTGACAACAAGTCTGAACCAAGCTCAAATTCACTGAGTGTTTCATAAGGAATATTGTTCTCTTTTAAATATGCTTTTCTAAAACTCAAGAACTGACCATATTTTAGTAAAATCTTTGATTTTTTGTGATCTAATCTATTTATTAACTCTAGCCAAGTATCCATTAATTCTGCGGATTTTAACCACTGATGACCAACGAATGGGGTTATAATATAAACTTTCTCAAATAAGAGTGTCCACCTTGGTATTAATTTATATAACCAAGATACAGAATTGTTCTTAGAGTAAACACCTGACGTAATTCGGTTATCAACATCACTAGCCCCCAAAATGTTACAAATTGAAAAATCTCCAATTTCAACATTTACAGTTTCGGCATACTTTTTAAAAAAGAAGCTTTTACATTCATTACCACAGGAACATTTAAAGCCCAACTTGACTATTATATGCTCTGGACTTTGACCTCTAGAATTTTTCAATGACCAGTTTACATAGTTGTAATATTCCTTTTGGAATAGATCAAATTTCTCTTCGAATACTCCAAGAGATAATCGTTCAAGGTTTTCACCACATTGATTACAGACGTAGAGAGGATAATCATCATAAATGTAATTAAGGTAATATTGTTTTAGTTTATTATCACCTTCCACACTAGTTGTAGTATTTAATAAGTTTTTATATAACTCTTCTTTGCCTGTTTCGTCATTATTGAAATAATAATCTGTTTTAGTAGCACCATTACTAAATTCTGAAAATTCTGGATTGATTACATCTACTGCGAAATTTTTATTACACTTAGAACATTCCCCAATCATCACACCATCTTCATCGAATGCAGGAACTGTAATACCATTATCTAAAGCACATGATTTTGTAAATGCTTCAGAGATAGTTACAACACTGCTACAATTAGGGCATTTTGTGTTTTTTTCAAAAACCTGCTCGTTTGATTCTATTAACAAACGTTTATTCATTCTTAAAAATTCAGGGGGAAGTTGAAGCTTTCCGTTTTGAACAATCATAGTGAACTCTCAATTATATAGCTTGATAGCTAACAGCTTATTATATTAACAACTTACCCGAATTTATTCTTTGAACATGCGCCCGTATTTATCTTTTCATAATATAAAAAACATTATAAATCAGATACATTTTTACTGTTCAAACCCAATAATAATCACAAAATCGGCACTGACCTATTAGTTTCTGGATTTTCTACTAATGATGAATATAAGAATATTTGGCAGTAGTATATTTAGTTTGAAAACTCAACGCGCTGTGAGTAGATTCCCTATCGCCCTCGCGGGCATTCACTGTAGGGAATGACGGATACACTCAGCCCATTATTCATCATCTCGAAAGTTGAAAAACGAAGCTATCCGTGATCTATTCACCACGTAATCGAGCCTTAAAGACACCAGCGAAAATAACAAAGCCAATGGAATTAACGCGTAATAATTAAAGAGGATCTAATTATAAATCAATGAATTAAATTGATTGGTTCACACCAAGGATAACTCTCGACTTCTTTTCAGCACCCCCCTTCATGATATTTTCAATATTTACTTATATAAAGCTGCTCGGGCTTGTCCAACACTTCGAATAGGTGTCAGCTGCGCGATACATGTGCTTATTTGTTAACTGCGCTTTTCAGCTTTAGTTACACAAACAGAAAATAGCTCTTTCATTGGCGCATAATTACAATGGTAACCATGGATATTTGCAGTTACCCACTGTTCAGACGTAATACCAGAAAAATTAATATTGTAACCACAGTTAATTGCAATGTGTTCAAACAACAAACGTTGGGTGCGACCATTACCTTCACGAAATGGATGTAGAACGTTAATATCGCAATAATACTCAGCTAATTTAGTAAGAAATTCATCGAATGATAGATCAACTAAATACTTATCTTTTTCTAACATTGAAAACAGATTATTCGCTTCTTTTCCAATCCTAGCAACATTGCAGAAGCGTGTATTTCCTTTTGAAATATCAATCGTTCTTAACTCGCCAGCCCATTCAAATAGATCAGAGAACAAGATACGGTGAATTGAACACAAATAAATAAAGTCGTAAGGAGGTAATTGAAACTCCACATACATTGCAGCTAACGTCGTTAAATCACGCTCAGCAGCCTTTAATACTGCTTCATTATTAATATTGAGCTTATTAACTAGAACCGTACTATTTTCGTAAGTATAAGGATCATGTGTTGTTCCATATTTATCAGCCATTGAGCGCCTCTAACGAATTTACGTTTGAGTATTTATTTAACAATATTTGACGTTGTTGCTCTCTATCGAGAGATAAATCGAAATCACTAGCAATATCATGCCCTTCTAAACGCATACTTTCTTTAAAGTTATCCATTTTGACTTGCTCGAAATAGGCATGTTTATCTTCATAAGAAGAAAGTATTGAATTACTAGGCATCACTAAATCAATATTATTAAGTTGAGATTGAATCGCTTTCCCTGATTCAAAAACACCCCAACTATTAATAGAAAAATGAAAGGTTCGACCTTGACGCTTTCTTTCAATATTTAAGCCTAGGTTTTCAATTAGTGAATTAACTACAGATTGTACTTTACGTTCAGAGATCCCAGTAGCAGCAACAATAGCTTGAGTATTTGGAGATTCTAATCGTGTCATTGCAGCTAAAACTAATAATTCGTACTTCATGCTTACCTCGCACATTTATGCGGAAATAATATTAGTCTACAACTCAAAGAGAATGATTGCCATATTTTGAAAGCTACAGTTAACGCCCAACAACATGCTGATAGTAGATTCCCTATCTCGTTCGTAACCTCACTGTAGGGAATGACGGGGTAAGTTGGGCATTCACTAGCAGGAATGTTTATGTTTCACCACAGAGATACAAGACACCCATATCTATACGATTCAATGTAGATTTCAGTGCGTGGTGAACAAACAGAGCCCTCAGTACAAAATTGAACGCTCTATTTCTGATAACCACTAATTGCAGAGCGGTAATTTTTATTGCCAGTTGGGATTTTGGCTCAAGGCTTGTGTGAAGACACTTTTTACTTGCTGATCAGGCTGACCAATATATTGATATGTTGCGTAAATACTTGGGGTATTCAATGCGTCAGGCACATCTTTTACATGCACAATCATTGAATATTTTTTATTATTATCGGCCGTTAAGGTGATCATAAAATCACTGGCACAATCATGAGGTTTACAAAAAGAAACAGCATCGTAAGTATCGCCGCCCATCACAATCGCTTCTAACGGTGATGTTACCATGTCATCTTTTATCCAATCTGGAAGCTGTTTTTCGACACTCGCTATCGATTGAACTGCATTTGCTGTCACAATTTTAGCACTCGGCTGAGTTGACGATGTATGAGAATTATTACACCCCACAAGCATGACACTGATTACTGCTACTAATAACAATTTTTTCATTCTGACTCTTGTAACCAATAGTTAGGTTTATAATTAAAATATAAGTAATTAACATCATATAGTGATACCACATATAACGACTATTATTTTATTCTTTTAACTGTCTATTAAATCTTACTGGGGTATATTTAATTCAATCACAACACAATGTAACAACTGATTTTATCGAAAAAAATCAAATAGCATACCCTATTATTGTGATTTAGGTTATGGTGTCAGCAATTGAATAAAAGAAGTGATGATATGCCACTAATTACAGAAAAACTGATTACTTTAAAAAACGCGTGGATGGCTAGCCATGTTACTGATGCTGAATTTCCAACCCCATTAAGTGAACTAGGTTTACATCTGTATCAACTCGCACACTCAGAACTGTCTACACAGATCATTGACTCAATTATCTCTCCAAGTGAATCATCGTTAACGTTTTATCCTGTTGATTGTCATCCCCTCACTATCCGTTATGCATTGGTTTATTCAAGCTATTGGCAACAAGAAGATCAACAACAAGCTATTGTTGAGTACCTGACTCAGATTATGTTTGAAGCCGACACAAAAGCACAACTGTATGTGGGTTTTTATAACGGTAAGCCTGCAGCAACAGGTATGATTTATACTGATATTAACGATGATAAAAAAATATCATTAGTCAGTGATATCCATGCATTACCACTGCCTAATCAGACCCAACTAATGCAAAACATGGAGCAGTTTTTATTACATACTGCTCAACAAACCTCTGCAACAGTAATACTGCAAAAATAATATTGATAATCAAGATGTAGTTATATTACATCTTGATATTTTTACTACCTAGATCTCAAATATATAATGTTCTTTACACTCCCTTTTGACGCACCAATAAACTCTGCCATAATTACTAACACAACGTCCCCCTTAGTGATTGGTTGCATAATAATTACACTAACTGGACAGTATTAGATAATAAGGGACGATATGAAAGGGATTATTTTTACTGAATTTATTTCGATTGTAGAAACACAATTTGGTTTAGAAATAAGTCAGCAAATGTTTGATCATGCTAATGATGCTGGTGTTTATACCACTATTGGCAGCTATGATCATCGTCGGTTAATTAAACTCATCATGAGCTTAAGCCATATCACTCACATTCCGGCACAAGATCTACAGCAAACCTATGGTCGATTAGTTTTTCCTGCACTATTACAAGCACTACCCATACCTGATATTGAAAATGATGATACTTTTAGCTTTATTGCAAAAGTCGAACGACATATTCATATTGAAGTCAAAAAACTCTATCCTGATGTAACACCACCTAAATTCACATTTAGTAATCAAACCCAATCAACCATGATCTTAGATTATCATTCAGCTCGTTGCATGGGGTACGTTTGCATGGGCGTATTAGAAGGCTGTGCTAGTTATTTTAATCAATCATTAACCATCGCAATGCAACCTATGAATGCCTCACAAAGTCATGTCCGATTTTCATTAACACTCACTGGTGACTAACATGGATACCAATCGCCATATTATGTTATTAGAACGCAAACTAGAGCGAGAACATGCTTCGCGTATTATGGCTGAGAAATTATTAGAAATAAAAAGCCGCGAACTTTTTGAAATTAATAACATATTAGAAAAATCATTAGAAAAACTACGACTACAAGCAGAGTTAGATTCTGCTCAACTCGCCTATCAAACAAAGATAGAAAATTTACTCCTTACTTATGCACGGTTATTTCTCAAACAAGCGCCCTCTTGTGACAATATTCAGCAATTAATCGAAAGCCTCATTGATGGCTACTACATTACTGCCTGTCATATTTCCATTATGCCCATTGAAAACATTACCATTAGTGGTGAATATTGCAGTGGACGTGAACAGATATGGTGCCCACCAGCCGCTCTTAAAAATCAAATCTCTTTATGGGATCCAACAACCAACCTTTACTGGACGGCATTAATTAATAACAACGATATTGTGGGATATTTTGCAGCAAGAATATCGGCCCCAACAAATAGAACAACCATAATTCAGCAGCATCTAGCACTTTTTTGTGAATTATTTCGGTCTGCTATTGGGCGTCAAATCACACTAAGCCGCGCAATTCATGCCCGTCAACGTGCTGAGGATTCAGAGCAATCAACCCGTGATTTTTTGGCGATGATTAACCATGAATTACGTACTCCCCTTAATGGTTTATTAGGGACTGCAGAGCTATTACAAGACACAGAATTGAATGCCAATCAAAATAAATTATTAACCACATTAAATCATTCCGGCGAACTACTTCGCGCTATTATTAACGACTTACTTGATTACAGTAAAATAAATGCTGGCATGTTAGAGCTAATAGAAAAACCCTTTAATAGCCATTTATTAGTCACTAAATTAAGGGATATATTTTCTCATCGTGCGTTAGAAAAACGGTTAGATTTCACCATTGATTATGATACTGATATTCCACGTTCAATTAATGCAGATGAAGATCGTCTTAAACAAATCTACGTTAACCTTATTGCTAATGCGATAAAATTTACCCATCAAGGATTTGTACGTGCAAAATTTAGTTGGCAGGATAATCGTCTAATATTTACCGTAGAAGACAGTGGTTGCGGTATTGAACAACAGCAACAACATAAATTATTTAAACCGTTTAGTCAGATCGATATATCAAGTAAGCGTAGCCATGAAGGTACTGGATTAGGACTGGCAATCTGTAAACAATTATGTGAACAAATGAACGGTAATATTACGTTATCGAGTGAGCCTAAAAAAGGAACTACGTTTTCAGTATCACTGCCATTAACAATAAGTACACGTGACGAAACACTCTCTAATCATCCACCGATTACACACGAAGCATTACAAAAATTAAATATTTTGGTCGTGGAAGATTTAAAAACAAACCAAATGATCATTCAACTAATGCTTCAAAAACATAATATTAATGTCACTATCGTTGATAATGGTCAGGCGGCGTTAGATATCATTGCCAACCAACCTTTTGACATTGTACTGATGGATTGTCGTATGCCGATTATGGATGGCTATTGTGCCACCAAAATTTTACGTCAACAACATTTCACCAAACCTATTATTGCATTAACGGCAGGTACAACAACCGCTGAGCGAGAAGCGTGTATTAACGCTGGTATGGACGATATTTTATGTAAACCTTACATGGCCTCTGAATTACTCGCGATGCTAAACGAATGGTTTAATAGCTCGCATCAATCTCATTTTAGCCGTGAGTCAAAGACTTAACATCACGGCTAAACGATTCTATTACCGATTAATACCCATTCATCATTATGGCTGTTTAGTTTGGGGCGAATGTAACCCCACAAGTGATGGTGATGGCTGTTGTACTAACTCATTAGGCTGAGGATGTAATGTCGGTTTCAGCAAAACATACTCCATAATATCTCGCGCCAAAGGAGCAGCATGCCAACCCCAACCACCATGTTCTAACACCACCGTCACTAAAATAGTGGGATCATTAGCAGGAGCAAAACCCGTAAATAAAGCGTGATCTTTAAAATGCTCAGCAACTTCATTCGCGTTGTAATGTTCAGTATCCTTCATTGAATAGACCTGACTTGTACCTGTTTTACCCGCCACTTGAAATGGCATATTTTGGAACATTCGACTAGCCGTTCCTTTTTCAACAACAAGCTCCATACCCTTTTTAATGATCGCCCAATCTTTTTGAGGTACTGAGGTCAGAGGTTTAAAATCAGCAAAAGTAACCGGTTGCTGAACCTTACCATCAATGATGTCTTTTAATAAATGAGGACGATGCTCAATGCCGTCTTCTGCAATAACTGAGGTCGCTTTCGCTATCTGTATCGGGGTTGCGGTCCAATATCCTTGACCAATTCCTAGTGGTACAGTGTCTCCTTGCATCCAATGATGATGAAAACGCGCCATTTTCCATGCTCGAGTAGGCATAATACCGGTTGAATCTTCATCGATATCAATACCTGAGTGTTGACCATAACCAAATTTAGTCATCCACATTGATAATCGATCAATGCCTAAATCATAAGCCACTTGATAAAAATAGGTATTCACTGATTTTTCAATCGCTTTATAGATATCAACATTGGCAAAGCCTTGCTTTCTATCATCTCTGAACTTACGACTTTTACTATGAGGAATACGCCACCAGCCATGGTTATTACGCACCGTATGTACCGTGATGACCCCTGTTGTTAAACCAGCGGCAGCAAGTTCAGGTTTTACAGTTGAACCCGGCGGATATAAACCTAGAGTAGCGCGGTTAATAAGCGGACGTGCGGGGTCATTCAGTAATGCGGCATAGGCTTTCGATGAGATGCCATTAACAAACAAATTCGGGTTATAACTCGGACTTGAAACCATGGCTAAAATCGCTCCATTCTTCGGGTTCATTGCCACGATAGCACCTCGACGAACTTTCGTTACTATCAAGCCTGTTATTGGATCTTGCTGTTGTAATGTCAGTAATTTTTGTGAATAAAGCTGTAAGTTAATATCAATCGTTAACGTTAGATCTTTGCCTGCAACGGGCGGTACATAAGATAATGTTCGTACAACGCGACCATGACTATTTACTTCAACTGTTTCATAGCCAGTTTTACCATGAAGAAGATTCTCATAGTGATGTTCAATGCCTAACTTACCAATAGTACGGGTTGCTTTATAATTTTCGTATTCACCGCTCTTTTTTAAGGCTGCAATATCACGATCATTAATTTTCCCAACATAACCTAATAGATGTGTTAATGCGGCACCATAAGGATAATAGCGCTCTAAATGCGCATCAACATTCACTCCAGGATATTCAAATTCATTAACGGAAAATACCGCTACTTGTTTGTTATTCATCTGCGCAATGAGCGTTACAGGTTTAAAGGCTTGAGTCTGTGATTTTGCTTTATTAAACGCAGTAATATTTTGATCTGATATTCCCAACAATTGCTGAAGTTGGTTTAATACCTGTGGCAGATTTTTTACTTGATCAGGTGTTATTTCTAATGAACAAACGGGAATATTATCCGCCAATATCACCCCATTACGATCATAAATACGACCACGATTAGGCGCGACAGGGATCAATTTAATACTATTATTATTAGATCGCGCTTTATATTGACTATAATCCTGTACTTGTAAATGATAAAGGTTGGCAATCAACACACAAGTTAAAATCAAAATGCCAATAAAAGCTTGAATGGCTCGACGAATAAATAAGGCTTTTTCTTGTTTATGATCGCGAATCTGACGGTAGCATTTTTTCTTCATAGAACGTTTAATTGACTCATAATCGGGGCGATAATTCGCTAATCCTCAAATAATAACACCGTATTGATTCTTTTATAGAATACAATATGCCAGCATAGTTTAAATAATAATAACATACTGATGTTTACTGCTAATTTTGTTATTGAAAGTGGTATGAAATTCACAACCTACGATTTACAACCTTAATGATCACGCTACAATACGGCTCGTCTTAATAGCTAAAGATTAAAAAATGATTAATTCTCGTTCCGCAGATAGCGTTATCGTACTCGACTTTGAAACAACGGGCTTATCACCAGCCCAAGGTGATCGAGCCATTGAGATAGGTGCTGTTAAACTTGAACATGGTCAGGTAGTTGCACATTTCCAGCAATTAATGAATCCCGGCTTTCGTGTCAGTAGTTTTATCGAGAACTATACTAGCATTAGTAATAATATGCTCCGTACGGCACCTTGTTGTGAAGACGTTATGGCTGATTTCGCTGATTTTATTGGTGATGCTAACCTTGTTGCTCATAATGCTTCTTTTGATCAACGTTTTCTTACTGCTGAATTAGATATTATTGGTCGTCAATACCGTGAACAATTTGCCTGTTCAATGCTAATTGCTCGACGTTTATACCAACATGCACCCAACCACAAGCTGGGCACTTTAGTGGAATATAAGCATATTCACCATGATGGTGTTTTTCACCGAGCATTAGCAGATTCGGAAATGACGGCCCGATTATGGCTAACAATGATTGATGATATTAAACATCAATATGGCATTAACGATATACCATTTTCATTAATGCAAAAATTCGCTAAAACGCCTAAAGCCAATATCAACAAAGTGTTCTGCTAGCGGGAGGTCTTCTCCCACATTCAAAGCATCACTGTTATTAATGTCTCACTCTGGTATGCTACATATCAATAATTTAGCGTAATCATAAAGCCTAAGTCATGCACTTCGGCTTATATTTACTGAGAGTGTGTAGTGTGCCAAACGTTAATCAGCCTTCTTATGAAGTGCCCGTACCTACCGTTAAAATTGCCAGTTTTAACTTATTAAATTATCTTGAGCCACCAATGGCTTATTATGATTTTCAAAATATTTATACCCTTGAACAATGGCATAAAAAACAAGCATGGATAACTCGATTTCTTGATAAAAACCAACCTGACATTATTGGTTTTCAAGAAGTATTCAGTAGTGAGAGTCTACAATCTCTGTTGGAAAAAGCGGGTTACCCTTATTATGCGGTAATTGATTCTCCCACAGTGATTGATGATTTTATTTACCGTAGCCCTGTCGTTGCTATCGCATCAAAATTTCCTATTACTGAAATATCGACCGTAACAGCCGATCAACAAGCTGCTACATTATTGGGTTTGCACGATTTTCACTTTAGTCGAAAGCCCCTTAGAGCCACAATTAATATTCCACATATTGGCTTAACTGACTGCTATGTTACGCATTTCAAATCAAAACGTTCATTATTTGATGATCCACTTCCTAGTACTATTGTTCCATCAGACACTGCATTATCACGTTTTGCAGGACAACGCTTAGGCAGTTGGGGCTCAGCGATGTTGCGCGGCACTGAAGCGAATCTATTATTGTTAGCCATTTTAAAACAACGCGAATCAAGCGCTCGACCAATGTTATTAATGGGCGACTTTAATGATGAACTATCAAGCTCATGTTTAGAACAACTGATCGCTGGCAATGTTTTTGGCATGTCTGACAGTGATATTGAGCGTTTAATTGGTTATTACCGTTTATACGATAGTTGGACGTTGTTTACCCAAAATACTGAACAAGCAACATTGTCCCGACCACCAACGCATTACTTTGGTGCAAAAAGCTCAGTACTTGATTATATTTTATTATCACAAGAGTTTAATGCCCAATACCGCGGTTCATTATTTGAAGTCAGCCATTATCATACGGAAGATAAACACCTAGTTAACAGCAGCTTTGAAGAAGATGGTTATAGTACTGACCATGCTCTTCCCTGTGTGACATTGTCATTACGATGTTAATTACACAAATTATAGATAAAAAAAACCAGCGTTATGATTCATCATCATTAACACTGGTTTTTATTAAGTCTATTTACTAAAGCGATTTATTAAACCGCAGTAGCGACTTTAGTTTACCGTTGCAGCAGGCTTACGGTTACGTTGCGGTGTGCGACGAGGTGGCTTACCATCTACTGCTTTAGGTTTAGCATCTGCAGGACGTGGCTTACGAGCAGGTTTTGCACCTTCACTACGTGGCGCATCATCACTGCGAGGTGTTGCTTTACGTCGAGCAGAAGGCTTACTGTTAGAGAAAGTACGCTTTTCGCCATTAGCATTTGGCTTCTTAGCTGTTTTAGGCTTGCTAAGAGGACGTGTGTCTAATCTTGACGCTGGTAAATTAATCGATGGTTCAAAACCTTCAACAATTTCACGATCTAATATTTGCTTTGTTAGACGCTCAATGGCAATTAAATCGCCGTATTCATCAGCACAAACTAATGAAATAGCTTCGCCAACACAACCTGCACGGCCTGTACGACCAATACGGTGAACGTAATCTTCAGCAACATGCGGTAATTCAAAGTTAACCACTTGCGGCAATTGTTCAATATCTAAGCCACGAGCTGCAATATCTGTTGCAACAAGTACACGAACATTACCTGATTTAAAGTTAGCTAGCGCTTTTGTACGTGCGCCTTGGCTCTTATTACCGTGAATAGCAGCAGATGAAATACCGCGGCTTTCTAAGTGAGTCGCTAATCGGTTTGCACCATGTTTAGTTTTAGTAAACACTAACACTTGCTTCCAACTACGCTCATTTAACAACTTCGTTAATAAGTTTGCTTTTTTCTTTTGATCAACAGGGCAAATCCACTGCTTAACCGTCGGTGCCGCTTGGTTGCGAGGATTAACATCAATCTCAACAGGATTATTCACTAAGCCTTTAGCAAGCGTACGAATGTCATCAGAGAATGTCGCTGAAAACAATAGGTTTTGACGTTGCTTTGGTAATAACGCTAAAATTTTACGAATATCACGAATAAAGCCCATATCTAACATACGGTCTGCTTCATCCAAAACTAAAATTTCAACATCACGGAATTTAACCGCATTCTGGTTGTGTAAATCCATTAAACGACCAGGTGTTGCAACTAAAACATCAGCACCTTGACGTAGACGGTTTATTTGTGGATTGGCTTTTACACCACCAAATACAACGGCTGAATTAATTGGTAAATTTTTACTATATTTTGCAACATTCTCAGCAACTTGAGCCGCAAGCTCACGGGTTGGTGTTAGAATAAGTGCACGAATATGATGTGAACGAGCAGGTTGACCACCAGATAATTTCTCTAGCAGCGGCAATGTAAAACCTGCTGTTTTGCCTGTACCCGTTTGTGCCGCCGCCATGACATCCTTGCCTTCCAAAATTGCTGGAATTGCTTGCGCTTGAATTGGGGATGGTTTTTCGTAGCCTTGCTTAGCAACGGCTTCAAGAATTGGGGCGGATAGGCCTAAAGAGGCAAAACTCATAGCATCTCTCTTTGTATAAAATAAACGCACAGTAGCGTAGTAGCTTGTTCATCTGATGATAAGCAAGCAATCACCCTATAAATAATAATAGGTATGATACGAAAAAACAGAAAAACGACCAAAATCATGTTTCTGTTTAAGGTATAACATTAATATTTTTTAACTATTAATTAACTGTAGATTCAATTTCACTATCAATAATAGTTTCTGATGTTGCATCTACAGTTTCAGTAACCAGTGCGGCTTCATCATCAAGCGTGGCACGTTCTGCTTTAGAAATATAACGGGGCTTAGTGCTTTTATTCAGCTTAGCATTCGCCTTCTTTATTCTCTTTTTTAGCGTTTCGTTAATTTTTTTCTTTCTATTCATAATCGTGTCAGTTGATATTTTGAGCCATTTTTAAACAGGGAGCTGATTGTAATCATTCGCAGCTGAATAACAAGCATTATCCTCATAATGCAATTATAAAAGCTAAATTATCATCCTCGACACACCTGATCATAACTAATTAGACTATTACTAAGGAGATCAAGTTCATTAAAAGGAATAAATAATGTCCGTTCGACAAACTGTCACCGTTTTACTGTTTGAACAATTTGAATTACTTGACGCATTAGGCCCATTGCATATGTTTGGTTTATTACCCGAGTATTATCAACTGCAAATCATAACAATCAATGGGCAGCATGTTACTAGTACTCAGGGTATTAATATGCAACCAACACTAAGCTTTAATGACACAATATCTGCGGGAATCTTAATTATCCCTGGAGGCGCGGGTATTCGGCTTGCAACTCATAACAAAGACATTTTAGCTTGGCTGAAAAAAGTCGCACCACAACAACGCATTGTATGTTCCACGTCAACTGGCGCTGCATTACTTGCCAACGCGGGATTACTCGACAATGGCAAAGCAACTACCACTCAAAAAAACCTTGATTGGGTGTGTCAATTTGGTCACAACATTCAGTGGCAAACTTCAGCTCGATGGGTACGTTATGGCAATGTTTTCACAGCATCAGGAAGCTCAGCAAGCCTTGATATGTCATTAGCGATTATCGGTCATCAACATGGTGATTCTATTGCTCGCCGCATTGCTGCTGACACGGAATATTTATGGCTTAACGATCCTAACGATGACCCTTTCGCCCCCCTCCATCTCGTTAAATAATTTCATTAATGAAACAAATAAGCGACACTACTTCCACATAACATAACTTTTTACTGATATTGCCGTCTTTAATAAGTCAATAAGGGGAATAGCACGAACTACAATACTAATTTTCACTTCTTTTTCATTGTCATCGTTATCCACATCAACCACTTGCTGTGTATTCTGCGCTAACACTTGTTGTTGCTTTGCAACCGTGAGATTTTTTTCTAAATTAGCTAAAGCACTCCCAACATCTTCTGCTGTTATTGCTCCTGGTATCTCTGTTGTAAATTCCATCATCGTAATCAATGATTGCGCAATATCACCAAACATTGTGACATTATTATGAGATTTGCTACTAAATGTAACTAACATTATTGTCTCCAGCGTTTAATACCAACGTAATTGTTTATCTATTTAACCACACAAACACCTTTGCTACATTAAAATTACATAAAAAAACAGTCCTTAATGAACATTAATTGTAATTACGCACAGGCTTGTATATGCCATTAATGTCGGTATAATATCATTGACTAAAAACTATAAATACTGTGGAATATGAACATCTTACGCAATTTTATGTTTCTTCTATTATGCTTCATTACAGGCTGTGATAAAGAAAGCTATATCGATTATTCTTCTTTTAATATCAAACCTGAAATTATTCCATATCAAAAACAACAAGGCTTTATTATAACAAACAACTATAGTCCGTTTAAAATACCATCAGAGTTTAATAATCTTGAATATGCAGCTAAAAAATTAGTTTCGTCAAACTGGTTATCTAATCCACATTATCTTGAAGATATTAACCATCTAATATATTTATTTAATCAAACACACATTAAAAATTCAGATGTTTTTATTCAAGCACTTAATAATAGCGCTTTAATCTATAAAAAAAACATGATTGAAGTTAATATTATAAAAAGAAAACTTCAAGCAGACATCACTCAAAAATTAAATCATTACCAACAACAATTAACATTAATAAACACTCAGCTTGAAATAATGCAAATCAATGAAAAGAAACAGATTAAACATATTTCAAATATAAAAAACACCATAAAAGAAAAGCAACAATATTATACTAAATTACGTCGTTCTTTAAAGCGTGACTTACAAGCTATTTTACTCAATAATGATCTTACTTTTGACCTAATATCCGATATTAAATTCAAATATAGAATAGACAAAACACTTCATTGCTCAAAGTATTTAGATATTTATCAAAAAATAAAATTAACCTCCCCTTATGCTTGTATTTATTATAATAAAGAAGAATTAATTAATAAAATACCAAAAGAAAAACAGCATAAAATAGCTGTTATTATTGATACGTACATACCAAAATTGTGGAAGACAATGGTACAACTTAATGGCTATTTTGAATATGATTATAACAAACAAGTTTTTAATAATTATTTACAAAAAGATTTAATGGTAGCTAATAATAATTTAGCTATTAAACGTACCTTTAAGACAGAACAACAAGTTCAATATTCAATAGAAAAACTCATTAATAAAAGTAAACAATTAAATATCGCAATGGCTGCTAATATTAATAAAAACTTATTAGATAAAGATAATATGATTGATATATCAAGCACTGCATTTTATGATCAATTATTACCATTGTTAAGTAATAATATAAAGGACCCTACCCTTAATTTTTCATTACTTTATAATAATAAATCCTTAATTAAAAAATTCACTCAAGAATATGCAATAAAAATACTGAATGAATACCCTAAAAAATTAACATTTAGCGTTGCAGACAACGGAAAATTTACCCTTCCAAAAATACGCGAGAATCGCTATAAAATAGTTATTGATGTAAAAGAAAGTTACAGTGTCATTTATAATAATGATAATATTCTAACACTACCTACAGATCTCCGCCGAAACACGCCCAATACAATAGCTATGGGGTATAATCTTAACCAAGTTATCAGCCAGAAATTATTTAAACAGTGGTATAACAGCTAGTAAGCATATTGTTAATATCATCTTAGGAGTGTTCTGATATTATCCATACAATACTTATAGCCTCGTTTATACTGATCGCATTGATATTTAAATAAAATTATTCTCTTATTATAATAAACAACAGTTAAAGAATAGAAAAAACAAATGAAATTTTAAATGTTTTGTATATAAAATAACAAATTGTGCCTTATTTATCGTACATCTTAAATTATTTATTTCCACAAAACTTAACATTCTGAGTACACTTAATAAGTAGTCCTTATTTTTACACCCTTATTACTTGCGATAATTTGGAGTTATTATGACTGATAAAACACTTATAGCTGACACTCATGATATTTTTAATGCTTTTATTGTTAATGGGTTACACCATCATTATTCAATATATTGCCAATTCCCTTTTAATGAAGATATTGTTAATCAACATAGTTATGGTGATAATTTTGATATCGAATTTAATGATGGTCACAGGCATCATCAATAAAGCCCCTACTTTTATAATAAATAAAGGCTTTTGTAATGTGCTTATCTATCATCAATTTAAATGACTGATCATCATTTATGACGACGCGTTCTAACATCTGCCGCAAGTTGACGTAAAACTTTATCAGTATCATTCCAACCGATACAAGCATCAGTAATGCTTTGACCATAAATTGGTGTTTCACCATCAATAATATCTTGACGACCTGCAACTAAATGACTTTCTATCATCACACCAAAAATAGCCTTATTACCATTGGCAATTTGCTGACCAACATCTTCAGACACAATAACCTGTCGTTGATATTGTTTTGAACTATTCGCGTGACTAAAATCAATCATCAATTTATTACGTAAACCCGCATTAACTAGCTGCTGCATAATAACATTGACATCATCTTCACCATAATTTGGCGCTTTACCACCACGCAATATAATATGACAATCTTCATTCCCCGCAGTTGCAACAATTGCAGAGTGGCCATATTTTGTTACTGATAGAAAATGATGAGGTGCACTTGCTGAACCAATAGCATCTGTTGCTATTTTAATATTGCCATCGGTGCCATTTTTAAAGCCAACAGGACAAGAAAGCCCAGACGAAAGCTCACGATGGACTTGCGATTCTGTTGTTCGAGCGCCAATTGCCCCCCAACTTATAAGATCCCCCATATATTGAGGTGTGATCATATCTAAGAACTCACCTGCCGTTGGTAATCCTAAATCAGTCAGATCGGCGAGCAGTTTTCGTCCAATCCTCAAACCATCATTAAGTTGAAAACTATTATCCATATACGGGTCGTTAATCAACCCTTTCCAACCAACCGTTGTTCGTGGTTTTTCAAAGTAAACTCGCATCACAATTTCAAGATCGTCTTTAAGCTCTTCTCGTAACAGCCTAAGCTTATTGCCATACTCTAATGCAGCTTGAGGATCATGAATTGAGCAAGGTCCAACAATGACCAATAAACGATCATCTTGATCATTTAAAATATTATGAATTGATTTACGTGACTCATACACTGTTTTTGCTGCTGTTTCAGATGCAGGAAACCGCTCTAACACTGCAATCGGTGGTAAAAGTTCTTTGATTTCACTAATACGAATATCATCCGTTTTATGCATACATCTACTTCCTATAATTCCTTTTAATACACAATAATTAGTCAACAAAAGACAATTAACCATAAAATATTAATTTTGATACATTTGCTTAACTTATCGTTTAAAAACTAAGAGTGCAAATAGTTATTAGATCAAAAATAGCATTAATTTTTTCATTTTATGATAAATGTTGCATAAGACTTCCTATAAATGGCAATATATGAACAGAAACATCAAAAAATATGGAATATATCATTACACGAGAGAATAGAAACACTGTAAAATATACTTACAAAATAATGAATAACTAAATTTTTTATGCTTTATAGAATACAGATATACGTAATATAGTATTAAAATAGCATTGACCAATATTAATATATTAATTAAATAACTATGTATTCTTTTACCATAAAACATAACTATAGATAAAATAAGTAGATGTCTATTAATTTTAAGGAGTGTTGCATTGTCTGAAAACAACATCATCACATTTAATAATGTTGACAAATGGTATGGTAATTATCATGCACTCAAAAATATTAATCTTTCTATTAGTAAAGGTGAAAGATTGGTCATTTGTGGGCCTTCAGGTTCAGGAAAATCCACATTAATTCGCTGTATAAATGGTTTAGAGCAATATAATAACGGTGACATAACCGTGGCTGGACATTTGCTTAATAACAAAGAGCTTCATACCATACGCGGTCAAGTTGGCATGGTGTTTCAACACTTCAATTTATTTCCTCATATGACCGTTTTAGATAACCTTACATTAGCTCCTCGTCGTGCATTAAAAATGTCAAAAATCGACGCAGAGAATTTAGCTCGCAAGTTTCTCGACCGCGTTCATATAGGTCATCAGGCAGATAAATTTCCAGGACAGCTCTCTGGCGGTCAACAACAGCGAGTGGCGATTGCTCGATCTTTATGTATGAAACCCAATATTTTGCTTTTTGATGAACCAACGTCAGCGCTTGATCCTGAAATGATCCGTGAAGTTCTTGATGTAATGAAAGAACTCGCAGATGATGGAATTACCATGATTTGTGTTACACATGAGATGGGGTTTGCACGTCAAGTTGCAGATCGGGTTGTGTTTATGGATCAAGGTGAGATTATTGAAATAGCACCTCCTGCACTCTTATTTGATAACCCTAAACATCAGCGCACACAACAATTTCTTGAAAACATTCTTAGCTATTGAGATCAAAATAATGACCCAAGATACGCGATCTCAAATTCCTAAACTCATCACCATTATCTTACAAGTAATCTGCGTTGCTTCAATCATAATGTTGCTACTCAATAGCGGTGCAAAAGCCATGAATTATCACTGGCAATGGTATCGTATTCCTGAATATCTTTGGCTTAAAGAAGACGGCCAATGGTATCCTGGTGACCTACTTGAAGGTTTAATGGTAACGCTGAAAATATCAAGTATCAGTTTAATCTGTACTGTTGTAATCGGATTTATTACCGCTTTATTACGAATGTCTAATTCTATTGTCGGTAGAGGCCTTGCCCGTGGCTACATTGAAGTCATCCGTAGTACACCTTTACTCGTACAAATCTACCTATTATATTTTGTATTTGGCCCAGTATTAGGCATTGATCGTACGAGTACGGCCATCTTAGCACTGTCTTTATTTCAAGGTGCTTATAGTGCTGAAATTTTCAGAGCAGGACTTCAAGGGATCCCGCGAGGTCAACGAGAAGCTGCTGAAAGTTTAGGGTTATCACAAATTGACAGTTATAGATTTGTTGTTATTCCACAAATGTTTAGAAAAATCATTCCACCGCTCACAAATGAAGCGGTATCTTTAGTAAAAAATTCTTCCATTGTCAGTATTATGGCTATATTTGATTTGACAACAGAAGGACGAAATATTGTCGCAGACACCGCAATGCCGTTTGAAGTTTGGTTTACCGTCGCGGCGATTTATCTTTGTATCACTTTAACATTATCAGCATTAGCTGTTTGGCTTGAACGCCGTTTAAGTATTCCTAACCACTAAATTCACATACACATCGATGGAGAAAGCTATGAAACGCTTTATTACGGTATTAGTGACCGTTTTCACTTGCTTATTAGGGGCAAGTAATGCCTTTGCGGCTGACAACAATAATGCACTACAACAAATAAAAGAAAATGGCACATTACGCGTTGGTTTATCAACATTTGTTCCTTGGGCTATGCGTGATAAACAAGGTGATTTAATTGGTTTTGAAGTCGATGTTGCTAAACGTTTAGCCGCTGACGCAGGTTTAAAAGTTGAATTCGTGCCTACTGCTTGGGATGGTATTATTCCAGCACTATTAGCAGGTAAATTTGATGTCATTATTGGTGGTTTAACCATTACACCTAAACGTAATATGAGTGTTCTTTTTTCTCACCCCTATTCATACTCTGCCGTTCAAATGGTCGCTAATAAAAAACTCGCATCAAAAATGACAACGATTGCAGACTATAATAAACGTAGCGTAACAATTGCCGTACGCAGTGGTGCCTACCCGGTTCAAACTGCACGTCAATTATTTCCAAAAGCAAAACTACGCCAGTTTGATGATGAAACTCAAGCTTTCCAAGAAGTACTCAATGGTAATGCACAAGCAGCATTAGCTTCGACTCCAACACCTGAACAAATGGTCATTAAAAATCCAGATAGTTTATTTATGCCCTTTAAAAAACCATTAACACGCTATGCAACAGGTTTTGCTATCCGCCAGGGTAATTTTAACTTACTCAACTTCCTGAACAATTGGATTCAAGTACGCACAGAAGATGGTTGGTTAAATGAACGTTACCAATATTGGTTTAAAACAACTAATTGGCAAAATCAGGTTAACGAGAATAAATAATAATGACTGTAGCTAAAACGTCATGTCACAGTACATCACAGGCGGGTTCACCCCTGCCTGTGAATCGTCGATTTAATTTCAAACTCAATAAGCTCGATATTATTTTACTCATCATTATTGGGTGTTTTATTAGCTGGTTAGTTTATCGATCATCCATTGGTATTCACTACAATTGGCATTGGCATCAAGCATTCAAGCTGATCTTTACTAATAGTAAAGATGGTGGAATACCTTATTTTATGCAAGGTATTATTAGTACTATTCGAGTCAGTATCTGGGGAATGATTTTTGCCGCCACATTTGGTTTATTGATCGCTTTAGCGCATCGCTCATCATTTAAAATCATTCAGCTTATCGCAAGTAGCTATATTCAGTTATTACGTAACATACCACCACTTGTATTTGTGTTTATATTTTATTTTTTCATTTCAAATCAATTGGTTCCACTACTCGGTCTGAGTGATCTATTTCGTCACTATAATGGCAGCGAAAATGTATTACAAATCGTTTTATTTGGACACAGTAATCTGTGGGAAAATTTATTTTCAGGTGTGCTTTGTGTCGGTCTTATTGCTGCGGCTTATATCGCTGAAATTATTCGCTCTGGTATTGATACTATTAGCAAAGGCCAGTGGGAAGCTGCTGATTCATTAGGCTTATCAACATATAGTCGGTTTCGATTTGTAATATTTCCACAAGCCCTAACTGCGATCATACCGACACTTGCGGGACAGTTTATATCCATTGTAAAAGACTCTTCTATTATTTCATTGATTTCTATACAAGAAATGACCTTTACTGGTTCTGAAATCGCTAATTCCTCAGGGTTTATCTTTGAGATATGGCTTATTGTTGGAGCGGTCTACTTTATCTTATGCTTTAGTTTATCGTTACTCTTTAGAAGGCTAGAAAAATACAGTTCACGTCATTTACAACATTCATAAATATCATATGTAAAACCCAAGAATAATAAATATTCTTGGGTTTTATTTTTTTGATATTCCATCTTCTCTATCTTCATACCTTGATATTAATAAATAAAATTATAACTGCGTATACAATAATTATATTATTTGTAAATATTATGTATTTGTTTACTACTTACTATTTTTATATATGCTGTAATTAACCTCTTAAGTTTATTCTTCATGATATCCCCCACGACTACCAATGAATATAAGTTAATTATAGTCAATATTTATACTGTAGGTATGGAAATATTATTAATTGTTTGTGCAACGCTTCACTATTAACCATCGTAAGATACTTGGGTCTTCACACAAATCACTGATACACTCATGGCAAACATTTAATAATGAGCACGAGCATGCAAGGTACACTCAGTAAAATGAAATCATCACTTGGAGACGTTGTTGATTACTATCTCCCTGTTGGCGATCAACAACTTCATCTTAACCCATTTATTGGTAAGCAATTAACCCTTACTCATACGGGTAATATTTTCTGCTGTTCATGTGGTAAGAAAACCAAAAAAAGTTATTCTCAAGGGCATTGCTTTCCTTGTATGAAAAAACTGGCTAGCTGTGATATGTGTATTCTGAAGCCAGAAACTTGCCATTATGCAAAAGGAACCTGCCGAGAGCCGCAATGGGGCGAAGATAATTGCATGGTGCCACACTATGTTTACCTTTCTAATACTTCAGCTCTTAAAGTTGGTATTACCCGCCACACTCAACTCCCTACTCGTTGGATTGATCAAGGTGCAACTCAAGCGCTTGCCGTATTAAAAGTAAAAACGCGCCAAATATCAGGCTTAGTTGAAGTTGCCATTGCTGAAATGGTGGCAGATAAAACCAATTGGCGCACAATGCTAAAAGGTAATAATGCAGATATCGATCTCCAGCAACAAGCTCAATTGTTATTACCAGAAGTAAAACAAAAGCTTGCTGAGATAACTGCAGAGTTTGGTGAAGATGCTATCGAGTATTTAGATAATGACATTGTTGATATTCATTATCCCGTTGATCACTTTCCAACCAAAATAGCGTCTCATAATTTTGATAAAGAGCCCGTTGTAAGCGGTATTCTTGAAGGAATTAAAGGTCAATATTTACTGTTCGATACTGGCGTCATTAACATCCGTAAATTTAGCAGCTATGAAATCATCGTAGCTGAATAATCTTTACTCATAAAAACAAAAACGGCATTCCTCTTTAATAAGGGGAATACCGTTTCTTATATCGTAATCGAAGATAATATTTATTTAGCTTGAGGTTGAATATATTTACGCTGACTATTTTGTACAGCAACGTCACGCATAAAATTCTCACCTAAAACAACACCATTACCACCATCAATAAGTTGATATGCGACTTCATCATTACGATCACCCAGTTTTGTCCGTAATAAAACGACGGGTAATCGCTTTTGATCATCCGATTTTTCCCATGCTTTTACTGGGTATTTATATTCTTTCGCTTGAAAAATAAATTTCACCCAATTATCACCATCACGCTCAAATTCCACGAGATCTTTAACACCAATTCGAGATGTTGATGATTTAGGATCGATATAAGCAGAAATATGTTGGGTACCTGATAATACTAGCACCCATTCATGATGTCCTAAAATTAGCATACCATCTTTGGTGGCCTTTTTTGTGGTCGCCTTTTGCTTATGATTAACAGCCGCTAACTTTGCAGATGCGGTTGAAGCCGTGATTTTATCAGTTGTCACGTTTGTAGGCGCGAAGACCTGTTTTTTTATTTTAATTACTTTTTTTTCCGACGCTTCTGTTTGTTCTTTTGCCGCCGCTTTTATTTCAGCAGCAGTCACCATTGAAATAAATGTCAATGGCTTAGTTATTGGTTTTATTGCTGGTACCGCCAGTTGTTGATCATCATTTGCAGCTAATTGCTGAGCACAACCAAAAAGAAACAAGGCTAATAAACCGACTGCAGTTTTCTTCATAAATTATATCGTCCTTTACATTTTCACAGATCATAACTAACCATAATACGTAGATTCATATTCTGCCAAATAATTCTATACCATCAGATACATCGTTATTGTATAACTGACTCATATTGTGAAAATTTATTGGTTAGCCATTGTTCATTGTACCAACCCATATTACGGCTATGTTTAGCATCATCCCATAAACTAAAAAAATGACGACGCTCTTCAAAACCATCATCTAAATGACTTTTTTCTAGATAACGTTCAGCGATATGTAAATCACTTCGAACATCAAATAAATGAATCACATCCAATTCTCGATGTTTAAAACCGCTATCACAAGGATCCAATAATCCCGCAACTTTAAACGTTGTTGGATCAAAAAGTACATTGGCAATATGACAGTCATCATGTACAAAAGATGATGACTCATGGGCAATCGGGGCTAAAATTTTGGTTCTATTTTCCCAAAGATCAGTGAATTTTTCTTTTAACTTCGAGCTAAAGGGTGAACCTGCACTCATTAAATAGTGATACACACTGCCCATCCAATCATCAAATGCTGAACCTAAATGTTGACTAAACTCACCATTTGAAAGTTCAAACCCTTGTGGATGCTGATGCTCATGCAGTGCTAATAAAATATCAGTATAGTCCTCTCTAAATATCATCACAGCTTTAGAATCATCAGGTAATTGATGAGCAGAGACCCCATCTAACCAATCTAAAACAATATAATCATATCCAGCTTCTCGGCCAAAAAAATAAATTTCAGGCACTGGGCATGATACAATTTTACGCAGCTGCTCTAAACTCGCGACTTCTTTTCCAATACGACCAATTTCACGCGAAAACTTAACCACAATTTTCGACTTCCCTGAGGCAAGAAAAACTACCCAACCATAAAAGGTTTCCTGAATATCACACACATCAGTTTTACGACGAAACATTGTAAAAAAAGCATTTTCAGCAATAGTTTTAAGTTGGGGTTTATTCATCTTTGTTACCTTGATTATCATGGTCACACAATACAGATGATTTATACCTATGTGGAATAAACCATTGGTTTTAAGTGACTTTTCGTTATTTTATGTTTTAAGAATGCATCATAACAGCGAAGATAACCAGTATTGACGAATAGAAAAGATGAAAATAGTTTACTTTTACTTACAATTTCATTTTTAGTGATAATAATCACTTTTTTTTGCTGATAATTTAGAATTCTAAACTATTTAATTTATTTATATAAAAACAACTAATCTATAACATTAAAAAACAACTAAAAAACATATAGATAAAAGGTATAAATATGCTTTTTTTGGTATGCATTCTATTGCAAATCTTTTGTGCGCTTAATTTGTGACAAAAAAACGTCTTGTTTTGTAATCATTCAATAAGAACTTCTTTTTTTTACTTACATAAAATAACTTTACATTTTCATTGTTCTCCTTGCTTAAAGTTGATCGTTATCTAGCTGTTTTTTGTGACCTAGATAAAGTTTTCATGCTAAAAGTCAGTGTTTAGTGTAATATCCAGCGACCAGAGCCAACCTCATTATGCGCTCTGTATTTAATAACGAACGATATCGGGGCGATATGCAATTACTCGAAGCCAAACTCCATAAAATTGACCGTCATAACTACCGCAGCTATTCAAGTATGCGCGGTGAATATCACTTTGTTGATTTCGACTTTTTTATCGATACCGTTCAGTCGGATCCCTTTGCGCCAGCTTCTCGCGTTCGTGCTCGTCGCGCTTGGTCATTAACTGACCTCGAATGGCTACGTGAAAAATCGACTGATTATCAACGTGCAGCTCGTGATTTTATTGCACGTTTCTTTGCTGAATTATCACAGCAAGACAATGCAGTCTTAATTGATATGCCAGGACAAACCATTCTTGATCGCACTTCAGTTGTGTTTGATGAAGAAGGTATTGAATTACGTTTCCGCATTAATATGCCTGCCGATGGCCGTACTATTATTGCGAAAAAAACCCTTAACCTATTGACGTTCTATTTACCAAAGATGATTCGTCGTGCCACTATCGCACGTGAATTGCCAATGGATGAATTACAACGTCACTGTGAAGCGGTTGAAGATCAAGTTGCACTACGTAGCCAGCTTAAACAACATAAGCTGTTAGCCTTTGTTGCAGATGGCAGCTTATTACCTCGTATTGCAGGTAATAGTGATTTACCGTTAACAGACGCAATTCCATTTCTGAGTCCTGATAACTTAGCGGTAGAATTAGAAGCGCCTCATAAAGGTAAAATCCGCGGTATGGGTATTCCAGAAGGTATTACGCTTATCGTTGGTGGTGGTTTCCACGGTAAGTCAACCTTATTGAGTGCCATTGAACGTTCAGTGTATGATCATGTTCCTGGTGATGGTCGTGAATATGTAGTGACTAATGATGCGGCGGCTAAAATTCGCGCTGAAGATGGTCGTTGTGTACACAATGTTGATCTATCACCTTACATCAGCAATTTGCCTATGGGTAAAGATACCACTGCGTTTAGTAGCCAAAATGCTTCTGGCTCAACCTCTCAAGCATCATGGTTACAAGAATCGATTGAATCTGGCGCTGAAGCCTTATTGATTGATGAAGATACATCAGCCTCTAACTTCATGATCCGTGATGAGCGTATGCAAGCACTGATCTGTAAAGAAGATGAGCCAATTACGCCATTAGTTGACCGCATTGCACTGTTACGCGATCAACACAACATCTCAGTAATGTTAGTAATGGGTGGTTCTGGTGACTATCTTGATGTGGCAGATACTGTTATTCAAATGCATAACTATGATGCCGTTGATGTAACAGAAAAAGCACGTGCAGTGGTTGCTTCTCATCCAACACGTCGTAAGCAAGAAGGAACAGAAGTTATTGTTCATCCTCGCACACGTCAAATCAACCGCAGTGCATTACAAGCAATGTTAGAAGAAGGCAAGTTCCGTATTCAAGTTAAAGACAAAACATCACTACGTTTTGGTCGTGAATACATAGACTTAAAAGCCTTAGAGCAAATTGCTCACTCTAGCCAACTATTAGCCATTGGTTACCTATGGTTCCAACTTGCGCAAACTAAGGGCTGGGAAAAAAATCCTACTCATGCGTTTGCCAATATGTTGCACGATAATTGGGCTGATATGATGCCTAAATATGGTGAAATGGCTAAACCTCGCGTTATTGAGGTTATGGCTGTATTGAACCGAATGCGAAAAGCTGAATTTAAGTAAGCTTTAAGCTGACCTCAGTTATTCTTTAAACCCCGCATAATGCGGGGTTTATGTTAACTCAGGACACGGTAGCGCAATAACTTACAATCAACTATAATATGCGGTCATTTTATTCGCAGATTACATTCATAAGCTTACCTTAATCATTAGTTTATGAATGTAATCGGCATAGGCCGACAGTTTAGGAACACAGCATGTCATTTTTATCTCAAGGTTTTTCTCCAGAACTTGTTAAAGCGTTAACCGAAATTGGTTACGAGAAATTAACCCCAATTCAGCAACAAGCAATGCCTCAAGCACGACGTGGTGCTGATATTTTAGCATTGGCACAAACAGGTACAGGCAAAACAGCCGCTTTTGCATTGCCTATTATTCAAAAGTTGTTGGACAAACCTGCAACAAAAAGTCGTTTTAACGTCCGTGCATTAATTCTTGCGCCAACCCGTGAGCTTGCAGAACAGATCTCAGTTAACATCAACGATTACGCTAAGTACACTAATATTAACTGTACCGCGGTGTTTGGTGGCAAAAAAATGTCATCTCAAGAAAGATGCCTAGAAAAAGGTGTTGATATTCTTGTTGCAACACCTGGTCGTTTAATTGAGCACATAGAACAAAAGAACGTTTCATTAGCGAACTTAGAATTTCTAGTGTTTGATGAAGCTGACCGTATGCTTGATATGGGCTTTATCGGTGCTATCCGCGTTATTCTAGAAGACATTCGTACCAAGCCACAAACAATGTTGTTCTCTGCAACCTCTTCTGCGCAGATGAATGCATTAGCCGCTGATATTCTACGTAAACCACAGCGTATTACTGTAACACCAGAAAACAGCACAGCCGCGACGGTTTCTCACGTAGTGTATCCTGTTGATCAAGACCGTAAACGTGAAATGCTGTCTGAATTAATTGGTAAGAAAAACTGGCCACAAGTATTGGTTTTTGTTAACTACAAAGAAACCGCTAACCAGTTAGTGAAAGAACTAAAACTTGATGGCATTAAAGCGGTTCTTTGCCATGGTGATAAAGCACAAAGTGCTCGTCGTCGTGCATTAGAAGAGTTTAAAGAAGGTAAAGCACGTGTAATGATTGCGACGGAAGTTGCTGCACGTGGTTTAGACATTCAAAACTTACCGTATGTTGTTAACTACGACATGCCATTCCTTGCTGAAGATTACGTACACCGTATTGGTCGTACTGGTCGTGCAGGACAAAAAGGCAATGCAATCTCATTTGTTAGCCGTGAAGAAGAACTGACATTAGTGCAGATCGAACGTTTGATTAACCAACGTATTCACCGCGTACAATTGGAAGGTTACGAGCCAAAGAGCCGTGAAGCGCTAGTCGTGCGTATGAATACTAAAGCCGCTTACCGTGATCGTGCAGGTCGTCAAAACAACCCGACTCAAGATCAATCAGCCGCTGAACGTCGCGCTCGTTTACGTAACGCAATTAGCAGCAAAGCAACCAAGATCACTCGCTTGAAGAAGTAAGTTAAATACATTCTTTAATGTATTAACACGAAAAAGCCGAGCTAAGATTTTTATCTTACTCGGCTTTTTTATTTAATCTTTATCAATGCATATTAGTAATAACGATTAATAACAAATAATAACGTATTAACACTGGCACGGTATTACATCGCTAAAATCTAACTATAATGTTCGACGTTCAGCTTTAGTGGGGAAAATTTGACACCAATCTTTCTTCATATCAACCACTTGCCACTGATGCTGTTTTGCTGCTTGCATCAATGCAGGGGTAAATTTACCTTCAAAAGAATCAGCACCATATTGCCATTCACGTGCGCTATCGGTGTGATGAATCAACATGCCTAAACTCGCGCCTTTTTGAGAGGTTGTCCATGACAACATCGCTTTATCACCCGTCGAATTACCAACCGCTAGAATAGGACGCTTACCAATGATCGTTGCAATATTGATCGCCTTTTGTGGGCCGTCATCAATGTATACCAACTTATCATTCTTAATTAATCCACCGTCTTTATAAGTATAACCAAACGCAGTACCAATCACATTTTCAGCAGGAATATGATAAATAGCCTCACTCCATGGCTTGATAAATGCACCACCAGCACCGGTTACAATAAATACTTTAAACTGATGTGCGTGAAGATAGTCAATCAACTCAATCATCGGTTGATAAACTAAATCTGTATATGGACGTTTAAAGCGTGGTGATTGGGCTGTTGAGAGCCAGTCTAAAACATCTTTACTATATTGCTCGGGCGTTAGTCCTGCTTGTGACGTAGCTAAAATAGGCAATAATGCCCCCCAGCCTTTCGCGAAAATAGCTTTAGTATTGTTATCGAGTACCCACTTATACGGTGTTTCTGTTTTCCACTCAGGATGCTGCGCACTTTCATGCTTAATTTGACTAAAAGCAAACAAGAACTGCGTATAAGTTGGCTTTTCAGGCCATAAGGTTCCGTCATTATCTAACACCGCAATACGTGCGCTGGGCTTCACGAAATCAGGATTTCCAGCGGTTGTCACTTCATTAACAAACTGAGTGATCGCACTACGACTAGCACCATTATTCCATAATGGCAGCACATCACCATTATTTAAACATGTTGCACTATAAGCAGACGTTGATACAGCAAGTAAACTGGCAACACCAATCCAGATTGCTGCTATTTTTTGTCTAGTCACAAACCTATGATCCTTATTCTTCGTTTTTATCGTAATAAAAAGCAGGCCATGAATAACCTGCTTTTTTATTTCTTATTTTCTATTTCTTATTTGATTCTAGTTGTAATCTGCGTAAGGATTAACACTACTTAATGTAATTGCATGTTCAAACGCAGACAATTTAATCGCATCAGGTGTAATGGTAACTGAATGCTCATCCATTACCGCTTCACCAAACTGATAACGAATAGTCTCTTGCCCTAGGCATGCGTTAGTATCGTTACGTGTTGTAACCGCTTTAACAGCCTGATTACGCACCTGATAAGCGGCTATTGCATCACTACCGTATTTCGCCGTTAACATTGCAACGGTTTGTTGCGGTGATAACACAAGTCCGGATGCATTGTTACCACCAAAGCCTTTCGCATTAAGAATAACAGCTTTGTAAGCTTGGCCGCAATCACCCGCGAAAGTGTGCTCGGTAAGAATATTCAGATTTGAACAATGAACATCATCAGCAATATGATCAATGGTATTAATCGCAGGTAGCCAACCGTATTGCCATACGCCTAATGAAGCGACAAGCTGATCCCCAGCGGCTGCACTCATTGAATGACCTACATACGATTTAATCGCTGCGACAGGCCAGCTTTCAATACCAAATGTTTTAGCGACTTCATTAAGAATATGGCTTTCAGTCACGCGGTTTTGCGGTGTGCCTGTACCGTGGGCTTGGACAAATGTTTGTTTTACGCCCTCTTCACCAAGAATCGCTTTTGCCAATGCCGCAGCTTTCGCGACGGTGACATAGTTACCAACACCAGGCGCTGAAATTGACTTTTTATTCGCATCAGCATTCACAAACACATCAGCCACAGAGCCATAGATATTAGCCCCTAGCTCAAGTGCTAATTCGTCATCCATTAGCACCACAAATTGCGCAGATTCCGCCATGGTAAAACCTGCGTTTGATGAAAATGGACGACAAGCACGACGATTATCAACACGATCACTGCCATCAAGTGCTTTTAATTGCTCATCTTCAGCCAATGCGCCCATCACCCGGAAGCCTTCCATGATTTCAGGAACAACAGGTGCTTCAGCATTACCGACAATCACAACTTTCGCTTTGCCATGTTGAATATCGTGCATACCTTGACGTAGATTATATAAGAACGTCGCACACGCCCCCATGTTTGTACCCGTTGCGCCAATACTGTTAATCACATAGCCATTAATAAAGTCAGCGGGCATTTGCGCTAATGATAACGCCATCATCTTAGAACTTACACGACCGCCAGTAAGATGCGCCGCAATCATGCCACCTAGCGAGTTATCATCAATTTGTGCTAAACCACTGCCCGCATAGACTGACACTTCGTCGGGTTTGATGTGGCGTAAAACTTCATCCCACTCAAAACCTAACGAGTTAAGTGCATCTGAAGCACCATATATTGTGAGCGACAAACCACGCGGATGAAAACGAGAATTATATAATTTACTAGGATCAAAACCGGCAGGAATATTACCGCCACTAGAAACAGGAAAAGCAACTCGCCCCTCAACTAAGGCATCAAAATCACCATTAACAGTAATAACGGCTTTTGCACCTTGAATATCAACCTGCCAGTTGCTTGGAATATGATTAGGTAATTTAGATTTACGTAAGGTAAATGTGATTTGATCATCTGCTGAATTGAGATTCGCTTTATATTGATATAACAGATTATCAGGATCAAACGAATCAATACGGCGTACACACGTACCCGCTTTAATTGCAGTAATAATATCTTCAGTAATAGCGCCATCATCACTCAATCCCATTCGACGAGCGAGATCTTGCCATGTTGATTGCATTGTATCTTCAGATAGCACATCAGCAATCATAAGTTTATAACTATGAAAGCCAGAACTGCGACCAGCGGCATTGATGCCACCCAAACCAACAATTAGCGGTAATTTTGCCATTTTAATATCCTGAGATCGATTTAATACATCGTTTGAATCAGAATATCAGTATTAATCTGTGATTCACTCTATATTTATGCCAAAATCACTGCCATTACAGCCAAAGATGCGAAAACATTACAATGATGTGTGTTTTATGCACAATTATTGTCAGAGGTAGAATAATGAAAGTAGGTTTTATACTTTTTCATAGAGCATTAATTACGGGCATTTCATTAAGTGCTGAAATGTTAACCAGTGCCGCCAGCCTTCGTGATCGTAAAACTCAACGACAGTCACCCTTTGATATTAAGCTTATTGCTCCAACACTCACATCGCCAAACTTAACCGCAGGTATTCGCATTCAGCCTGATATCACATTTGAAGACCCCGCAAATTTTGACATTATTATTGTGCCACCAATGTGGGGCAACCCAATATCTGCACTGTCAAAACACCCCGAAATCCCCCCTTGGTTAATTAAGCAATATCATAATGGCGCTCAAATTATTGCAACAGGAACCGGCGTGACTTGGCTGGCTGAAACGGGGTTACTAAACCATCAAACTGCCACTACCCATTGGTATTTTTATGACAAATTCTCACAGCGTTATCCACAAATAAAACTTAACCGTAAAGCCTCTATTACTTCAGCGAATGGGCTTTACTGCACCGAAAGTATTAACTCACAAACCGAAATGGTGCTGTATTTAATCTCTAAATATTATGGACAGAAAATCGCCAACACCATTGAAACCCATTATGGTCATGAAATCAGTAAATCGGGTCATCAACCTTTTTATGAAATTGGCGGCCAAGTGCAATTTGATGAATCAATCGCCCAAGCACAAGATTGGATGCAACGCTATATGTCGCAGCCATTAACCACCCAACAAATAGCACAGCATTGTGAATTACCATTACGCAGCTTTAATCGTAAATTTAAAGATCAAGTCGGCCAAGCACCCCATCAATATCTACAAAAAATAAGAATGGAAACAGCCAAAGAATTATTACGGGATTTTGGAATGTCATTGTCTGATGTATCAGAACAGGTGGGATATAAAGATGCTTACCATTTTTCAACACGATTTCAAAAAGAATTTGATATTACACCGTCACAATACCGCAATATGGTAAAAGCCAAAGCGTACAATGTTCAATAACCACAATTAAATAATAAAACAAAAACGCCTAACAATAATTGCTAGGCGTTCTTAGTATAATAAGTGCTTTTATGACAGCGATTAAAATTTTCGACTGGTCACATCTTCGTACTCACCATCAATCACGTTTGCTGTCGTTTGACGCTGCTGACGAAACACATTGTTCATAGTTTCATCTTGCCCAGCAAAACCTTCTGTGAAATTATTTTCTTTAAATTGCATACCTTCGGCAGCAAGTTTACGTTTAATAAATGGCTTCGCAATCATTGCTGCAAGGCCAAGAAACAATGCCATAATGGTAGCAAAAGAAACTGCAAATAAACCGATTACAACAGCAAAAAAACCAGTAAGTAAATTTCTCATGGACACGCCTCTCTAAATCATATCAATCAGGCTATTAGGTTATCCTAATGTTTATCTCATACCTGATAAGTTCGCTTATTTTAACATCAATTCAATACTTTTATTATCTATGTAGATAATAGCTTTTTATAAATGAACCAATCATGAACACAAGCATTAATTTGTTATATAAAGTATGTTTTATTATACTTTACAGTGAAAGGAAAGATAATTTTTATTCATCGATAAAATGTTACTATTCGTTTGCTGTAATAATGGCTTAAACGGCTAACGTCATTTCACTATAAATATCGCACTGAATACGACTAATTTTATCATTAGCCAATAAGAAGTAAGCATCTTGAGGTAAATCTTGAGAAAACACCTCACTATAAGTCATCCCTGCATATACGCCGCGAAATACAGCACCGGTTAAACCATGAGAGATAATAATTATATTCTCAGGCACTGAAACATCGGCTAAAAAATCTTCAATACGATCTTTAACGCCATAGTATGACTCCGCATTTGGCGCCATTAAATACCAATCACGTTGTTCGCAAAGCCGTGGTTGCTGGGCTTTAAGATCAGGAATATATGCTTTTTCCCAATCGCCTAAACAAAATTCTTGTAAGCGTATATCTTGCACTATCTTATCTGAATCAATACCAATTTGTTCTGCAACGATTGCAGCAGTTTGCATCGCACGACCTAATGGACTTGAATAAATAGTCCACTGCCGTTTGTTTGCTAATTTATTTTTTAAAGATAAACCGATCGTCGTTGCTTGTTGTTGTCCTAAATCTGTTAGACTAGAATTACAATGTCCTTGTAAGCGTTGTTGTGCATTAAAAACTGTTTGACCATGACGTAATAAAAATATGCTTTTTGACATTATGCCCCCTTGTGTAGCGCTTTAGATTATACTATCAAGGCATCACCAACAATATAAAAACCAAAAACAAACACTAACGCCTGTTTTTATTTTTAACTCATTCTTGTCATCAAAAATAAAATAAACAAACCAACGCAAACGATTACCTTAGCTAAGATATTGATCTTAAATAAAAAAATAAAATAATCACAGACAATAGCACTCTTTATACCCATAAAGCATCATGTTATGATGCCGTCCCTATTTAGCCAATGAACATATAACAGACAATTTAATACGTCTAACCTCTGCTTTGTTATAAGCAATTCGCATCTTTGGCTTATACGGATATAGCCTTTAAGTAATTCATAAAATAATTAAAAATCACTGAGAAACACTAACGATATCAATACAAATTTGTTCTCAGTAGATAAAAAGAATAGAGACTATTAATGGTAAATATCATTATTAACGGTAACACATTCAAGGTAAATCAAAGTCTAACCTTGCTCAACGCTGCAGAAGAATGTGGCATTACTATTCCATCGCTATGTGGTATCGATGGTTTTCATCATAACTGTGATTTATGTGACGTTGAAGTTGAACATCATGGCACGGTGAAAGCGTGCCGCACGTATCCTACCGAAGGGATGATCGTTACAACAACGTCAACAGCATTAATTCAACGGCGCAAACACGCATTAGAGCAGATATTATCCGCCCATAATATCAGTTGCAGTGTGCCACCATGCCAAGTCGCTTGCCCAGCAGATGTTGATATTCAATCTTATCTCTATTTTATTGCGACTAATCAGCCTCAAAAAGCCATTGAAGTCATCAAAAAAACACTACCAATGCCACTGTCTATTGGTCGAGTATGCCCCGCTTTTTGTGAAGCTAAATGTCAGCGTAAATTAGTGGATGGTTCAATTGCGATTCGACAGATAAAACGCTATGCCGCAGATATTGATCTAGCATCATTACATGCTTATACCCCAACAAAAAAATCCACTAAAGCACAGCATATTGCCATTGTTGGTGCCGGTCCTGGTGGATTAAGTTGTGGTTATTTCTTAAGTAATGAAGGTTACAACGTCACTGTTTTTGAATCTATGCCTCAAGCTGGCGGTTGGTTACGCTACGGCATTCCAGAATACCGCTTACCTAAAGCTATTTTAGATCAAGAAATTGACATCATGTGCCGTAATGGTATGACGATTGAAACCGATAAAAAGTTGGGTACTGATTTTACGTTATCGTCATTACAACACAACTATGATGCCGTCTGTTTAGCGGTTGGTGCTTCACTCGCCAGTGAAATGAATTATCAAGGTACCGATCTTGATGGGCATTATCTTGGTGTCGACTTTTTAAAAGATCAGATGCTAGATAAACACTATACCATCGGTAAAAAAGTAGCGGTTATCGGGGGGGGGAATACAGCAATTGATTGCGCACGAACAGCATTACGTTTAGGGGCACATACCACCCTGATCTATCGTCGTACCCGTGATGAAATGCCGGCTGAATTATATGAAATTGAAGAAGCAGAACACGAAGGGGTTAACTTCTTATTTTTAACTAATCCGGTGGAAAATATTGCCGATGAAAATGGTCATATTTGCCAAGTAAAATTAGAAACTATGGCGCTTGGTGAACCTGATGCGACAGGTCGCTGTTCTCCGAAGGCGACCGGTGAATATGTTTATGCTGAATTTGACACAGTGATTGCTGCTGTCTCACAGAAAACAGATACGCGATTTTTAGATAACGATACTGTTCAATTGCCTATCAATCATAGGAATACACTCGATACCGATGAACAAACAATGTATTCAGGTGTCGATAAGATTTTTGGTATTGGTGATTTTCGTCGAGGTCCAGCAACGGCTATTGAAGCGATTGCTGATGGACGTAAAGCTGCCCAAGCGATTGATGCGCAATTTGGTGGCAACATGGAAAAACTCTACACCGAGTCATTCCGTGAACGCAATGTGGCACGTGGACATTTAATTCGACCCGATCATGTCAATAAGCTCAAAAATGTAATGCGTTCATTACTTTCAAATTCAGATAATAATGCAACCGATATTGAAGCTCAGCTTGAACACGTATTAAAACAAGTCATGCGCAATAAAATGTCAGAGTTGAATGTTGATGATCGCCATTTAAGTTTTAATGAAGTTGAAACAGGCTATAGCCATCAAGCTGCTATTGATGAAGCAAAACGTTGTCTAAGCTGTGGTTGTCACGATGGTAATGACTGTAAATTACGCCATTACGCGACCGATTATCATGTTGATAAGCAATTGATCATCAGTGGATTACGTCCTATTAGTGCTTAATCAAATTTAACCCATAAACAAAGTACAAATAAAAAAGCCACACTCATATTGATAATCATCATAAACGAGCGTGGCTTTTGTTTACATTAATACTTTCGTCGTTATTATCTTAACAAATGACGTTAACGAGTTACTTTAACGGTACTGGATTTTCAGCAAAGTAACGTTCAACAATATTTATATCTGATGCAGGACGAGGTACACGCATATTGTGCGCAATACCATTGTAAAGATCTTCTCTTGGCGTTTTATAAAAACTATTAATATTATCGTCTAAATATGGTAATTCTTGGCGACGAATCATCATTTGTTGGATATCTTGTGACATCCGTTGCATCCCAGTGGAATATGACGAAAAACTACTCGAATGGCTGCCCCAATGATGACCGAACTCGTGGCCTACAACGCCTATACCTGATTTGTAGTAATGAGCATAATAGTTCCAAGTATCAATACCTAAAACATCGCCACCACCCAAACCACCACCGATGGTTGTAACACCTAATCGAATACCACCACGTTCCATAAACTCTTTGAATATACGTTGGTAATCATCACTACTAAAATAGCCACCTGGCGCATAAACAGGACCGGCATTACCGTAAAACTCATGCTCACCGCCACCAATACTTTGCTTATAATTAAACCATAAATGTTCAAACTCAGGGCTGTTAATCACATAAGCAAAGTTAGCCATGATAATCATCCACTCACGCGCATAAACAGGCGTTATTTTCTCCCAATGGCCATCTGCTCGAGAATATTTACCAAAACTTAAACTCCACTTCATACGGAAATCAGTGATCTTTTTAACAAACTCATCAGTTTCAGATGTTAAACGAATATCAAATAAATCACTTGGTAGATAACTGACATCGCCAATACCATAGAAAGTCACTGATTGCGTGCCATCAGAGGTAGGATAAGCATAATTATCAACTACTTTTTGTTCTATCGTATATTGGTTAAAAGCAGGTAATTGATCGACAGAACCCAATGTTAACCAAGTATCACTGCCTTTAAACTGTGCTTCCACATTAAGATTTGATGTTTCTTGAGCGGCATAACTTGTCAGTGCCAAATGGGTCTTATCTTGTTTACCTGATAGTAAACGATTAATTCGTACGGAGTGATTTTCAGTGAGGCTTTCCCAACTCTCTCCATCAAATAATAATGGCGTTCTAACGACATTTTCAGCCATAAGATCAATAGCCGTCGGCGTTTCGCCAACAGTATTCGACAAATGCATTTTTATTAATTCAATATCAGCCAATAATATTGTATTACCTTGTAGCATTGCTAATGTTTTATCTTCTGCTGCTAAATCAAAAGATGCTGTTAACGTCTTTTCTTTATTTTCAATTTGATCAAAATACTTAACCATATTTTGATCTGCTACTGCGATATTTTCAGGATCATTAAAATGTAATTTACCCTTTGAATATACATTTAATCGACCATTTTTATCTGCTGTATAAACATCACCATTCTTTGTTTCATAAACATTACGTTTAAAATGTGTTGTATATTTTGGCTCAACTAATTCAGTACTCTTTTCAAGATTCGCAATGTCATAAACATAAGTTGCTGTATTATCAAATGAAGCAATGAGTTCATTACCAACAACTTCTAATTTTATATTGCGTAATATATTATTACTTTCAGGCAAACTTAAAAAAGCATATTTTGACGCACGTTTATGATTACTTTCCGTTACATCACTTTGATTATAAACAGAAATCTTACCTGTAATGTCTGCAACAAAAACATAATTATCATTTACTGCGACAGCATAAGGATGCGTTAATGTCGTGTTGAATGTATTACCAGACCATGTCCCTGTACCTAATGACATAATAATTTGGTCGTCATTCTGTGTATCATAAATATCAACACGGTTTGACGATAATGACGCAACATATAAACGATTGTTATGCTCTGTAATATCACTGACTATACGGTATGTTTCCGCAACACCATTTTTAGTAAACCCGGTAATTGGCGTTAATGGTTGCTGAGTTTTTAAATCAAAACGATCAACACGAGAAAATGTACTATTTGTATTACCAACATACACTTTATCATTAATCACCGCGATCGATTCAGGCACAAAATCGCGGGCTTGTTGATAACCAAAACTAGAGAAGTCGAGTTTTTTTGCCGAGCCTAAAAATTGGGTAATAGATAATTTTTCATTATCTTCAATAGCACATGATGCAGTCTCAATAACAAGGTGACTATCCCCGACTGGCGTGGCAATTAGATTATTAGGTGAATATTCAATTAAACAGCCATTACCATAATCATAATTACCAAATGTTTTATTAACCATCACGATACCAAGATCGTACCAAGTCAATTCCCAGTCTGATCCTATAAAGTCAAACACATTTCTAAAACGCGTTTCATCAGTAAAAGTAGGAGTCGGAAAATCAAACTGAATATAATTATCATTATTAAGATGATAGTTTATACCGTTAATGCTGATATTACGCTGACCATCAATAATAACTATATTATTTTCATCTTGAGCTAATAAACGAATTTCTTCTATTTTATCATTAACTTTATTATAAATAGTTTGAGATTCAGATTTAATATATTCGTCAGAAGTAATATAGTTAGACGCAGATACATTAATACTTAATAATGCTGCTGCAATGGATAATACAATCACTTTTTTTTTCATATGCCTAGCCTCGATGTAATATTTGGCCAGTATGCATGCTACTTTTTACTTTGTAATGTGATTTTTCTTCTTCATTGAAAGTAGTTTTAATTCGTATATCTTTTTTATAATTAATACCTTACAAGTATACATGCGACAATTAAAATAACCAAAGAGAATGGTTCAGGTTAGACCTATATGATAAATTTATTCAATTAATAAGATAAAATCATAGGTAGTATATGTCTCATTAATATTCTCTAGCCATAATAAAACTTAAACTATTACGTAATATTATGGGGAAAATAACGATCATCATATATGGATATGGATATGGATATGGATATGGATATATTACAGTATGTTTTATAAAAAAATTGCCAGTAACTATTACATATACTGGCAATTATAAAAAATTAACCTACCAAATTCATTGGACGTAATTTTACATATTCAAACAATTTGTATTCTTCAGCTGTCGTTAAAAAATTCTGAAAATGTGTACTTGCTAAATGCTCATCAAGGTGGGCTTGAGAAAGCCACACTTCTTGCATCACAAATAAACCCTCTACATTTTGATCAGTGAACAACTGATAACTCTCACAGCCTTTTTCTAAATGCGTCGGCGCAATCAGTGATTCTAATAGTGCTTGTGCTTTTTCAAGACAGTTAGGATTTGCTTTAATTTCTGCTAATAAATAGATCATGGGTTAACACTCCGTAAAAATTTTTTCATCCGACCAACGTGATTTCGGCACATTAGCATTAAAATCATCAGTACTATGATAGCCAACAGGCACTATCACTAAACTGGTAAAACCTTGCGCGCTTAGATTAAATTCTTTATCTAAAACATCACAATCAAAACCTTCAATAGGCACAGCATCAATGCCCATGGCAGCAACGCCTAATAATAATGAACCAATGTTAAGATAGACTTGTTTTTGCATCCAATGATCAGCATCACCTAGGGTTTTTCGATGTAAATCAACAAAGAAATTACGTCCATCAAACATGCGTTGTTTTGATTGTTCATTAGAGAAACGGCCATCTTGCTGTTCAGATGTTAATAAATCCTTTAGATAATCATCATCAATTGTCGTTTTTGAGCAAAAAACTAACACATGTGATGCATCCAATATTTTAGGCTTATTAAAAACATAAGGGCCTTCAGTCGCTTTTGCTATACGCTGCTTGGCATCATCAGTTGCAGCAACGATAACATGCCAAGGTTGTGAATTCACACTAGAAGCACTTAGCCGAATCAACGCTTTAATTTGTTGTAATTGATCATCAGTTAACTTACGAGAAGGATCAAAAACTTTGGTTGAATAGCGTTTGTTGGCAGCATCAACAATACTCATATTATTTTCCTAGTGCGGTATATTCGTTAAGTAGACACCATACTCTTTCATGATAAAAAGGAAAACCTATCTAACGACTCGATTTTCCAAACTCATATTTAATATCATGTAGCAATACGACTATTGATTAACTCTGCTTTAAATCATCATTAATCATCTTAAATCCAGCTTGACGCCCTAATTCATAGCCTATATTTAGTTTATTTACATCGCGCGTTAATCGCTTAATCAGAAAGTTTTTATTCGGTACAATCGCAGTAATGCGACAATCAGCAGGAGGATTACGGATAAAATACAATGCTTTGTTATAACGCGATTCTTTTGTGAGAAATTCTTGACCAAATACTGGTGTTGTTTTGAATATTTTATGTGTTAGCCAAGGAACTTGATGGCTATGAACAAAATTAGCCTGTGCATGCGATAAAATAACCGTAATATCACGCGCGCCACGACGATAAGCTTCAATAACCGGAATAGGATCAGCGATACCACCATCACTCATGGCAATACCATCCACTTTAGGGAAATTACGGTAAACAATCGGTAATGCACATGTTGCTGTCATCAAACTTTGTAAGTTATCGCGCTTAACTTCAATATAATCAGCATCACCCGTGACAATATTTGTCGTTGTGGCAAATAAAGGGATACCTTGGCTTTCATATTTATCGATTTCTAGTGGCAGATTATTAATACTTTCAGACCATAGCCAATCAATATCGATAAGATTGCCGCCTTTGGCAAAACGAAAATAATTAATAAATGACTTACTACGTGCGTACTCAGTAATTACTTGATAATTGCGCTTATGATTTTTACACAAGTAACCCATTAACACCATTGAACCCGCAGAAACACCAATCGTAAAGTCGAACGGGTTATAATCTTTTTCAAGGAAAGCATCTAAAACACCCGTAGCAAAAATACCACGCATTGCTCCACCTTCAACAACTAAAGCACGTTTAGGTGTATCATTCATAAACATTGATCCTTATAAGTCATGAACTGAATAATATTCAATTATGTATGGGATTAGAATATCAATATAAGACTAATATTACTGCACACAACTATAGAAAAAATCAAAAAAAACGCCATACACTCTCTATAATAAAAAATAGATGACGTTTTCATTTACTTATTAGTCCTATTTTTGACGACCAAAAACTTTAACACCAGCACGCGTACCGTCAGAATTACCATACACTTCTAGCTTCTTCACACAACGTTTATATGAGAATTTACGCCAGCTTGTTTCTTGATTTTTTTTCAGATCACGATAGAAAGATATATTACGTGTTTCGCCATTTCTAAATGTTACTTTAATGCGTTCAAGACGTAAGTTACGTTCTGCCTTTACTTTAATCGCATCGGTATTACGACACACTATTAACGGAATTTTTGCGCCATGATTGCCAATTTCAAGTAAAATAGTACGACCAAGTGTAATTTGATCATAAGCGTGAGCTGCTGATATACTACCGAAAAAACTTAGGCCAACAAATAGGTAAGGAAGCGCTTTTTTTATATTCATGATCTATTAAATAAATAAGCTAAAAGTAGCCGCTATCGTAGCGTATATTCATAAAAAAACGAGCACATAATCACAACTTCATTCCGTATATATCTTAAATTCGGCAATATTAACAACTAAAGTAAGTAAATATCTGTCTCCATCATTAACACATCAGAATAAAAACAATTCGCCCACTTATTTAACGAATAAAACACAGGTTGATCGTTACCAAATAAAATCAGCAATACGTTCATCTGCAATGTAATAAACAATATCACCCGCTTTAATTATCGTCGCTAAACTTGGGTTAATTTCACAGGCTTTATCGTGCTGATGTACCGCAATAATGATCGCTTCATGCCGTTTTTTAAACGTATAATAAATGGACTCCAATGTCATATTTTCAATATTTTCAGGTACTTTACTTGAGTATTGTGTTTGCCCTTTATGTGCACTCACCAATTCAGAATGAATAAAACTTGAACCTTTATCTATTACAGATTTAGCGACTAACTCTGTTGATAATGAAGAAATACATTCTGAATTAGGACAATATTTATGCAATAAATCACGCTTAATTGAGTCATCAAAATGAGCAACCAAATGTGCATCACTATTTTGTTCTGCAATAAATAAGCTTACCGTTAATGTTGCGTCATCTAAATCAGTATCAACAATCACAGCACTTGCCATTGAAAGGCTCGCTCGCTCCATTTCTATCGCATCAGTAAAAGAGTTAACTCGGACAAAATAGATGTCAGTATCAAATGGTGATTCTTCATACTCACACGATACCACCACAATTTCACGTCGACCTTGTTCTTCTCTTCTTAACATTTCCAACAAATGCGGTGTACGACGACTATTGATACCAATAATAATAATATGATTTTTTAATTTCAAATGTTGTTTCCCCCTTCGATTTGCACGCCAAAAATCAGTAAAAAAGACTGCTATTTTACCGATCAATAATGCAAATAAACCCACACCACACGGAATAATAAATAAAGCACTAAAGAGTTGTCCGTATATTGTTGTTGGGCTTAAATCACCATAGCCAACGGTGCTGCTGGTCGTTACTATATAGTAAATAAAACTCACAACGTTATTCGTTAAATGACGCTCATTGGCAAGAACCAAGCCCACCCAACTCGATATCACATAACCACTGATAAGTAATATCAACGTATACCTATTAATTGCCATAAAATGCTTATTAATGACTTGTTTTATGACTTTTAATAGTGCATGCATGTCGTTTCCTTTTGATTTACATCAGATTAACAGTTTAACGAATCCTTACTATCTTGTATGTATAATCAGTAAAATAATGCTAACTAGATCTAAAAATGTTTTTTCATCAAATTTAGATTTAAGTTTATTACTTTTCATATATAAGCAACTTACAAAGCTATTATTAATTTATTTCTAAGTTAATATGAATATTAAAAATAATAAATTTATATAATATATTTACAATAAAAAAGAGCAGTAGAATTATAATAATGCCTATGTTATCTTTATATTAAATTCAATAATAAATATTAATCATGTACTTTATAGTTAAGAATTTAAATAACACATCAGATATTGAACTTAAATTCCCAGTTAATAATAACTTTATCGGTTTATCTGCAATTGAGCGTTCTAATTGTATTCGTTTAATACTCGCTATTTTTGAATCTGCAACAGAAGTGATTAATGATATTATATTTGATGAAGTTTCATTATTCATAAATAAAGAGAATACTATCTATCAAATAACATATACAAAGAAAAAAAACAACTTATCTTATCATGTACACACTAGTAATAATAAAGACCACCCTTCACTACATAAATTCATAGAATAAAAAGCATGCCGATAATCATTAATAATTATCGGCATGCTTTTATTTTACACAATCCAAAATATTACCCATACACTTCTACCTTCTCTGAATAATAAGATTCGCCCTTTTCATCATAACTTTGGCGTTCAGAACAAATAGAAACAGTTCTAAAAGATATATTTTTACAGATAACGCACTGGATTGTTTGGTTTTTACAATTCCAATATATATCTTCATCTACACTAGTTGTACCAAATTGTTCAATTGACGATAATACATAATGATCGGTTATTTTCTGACACTCATTACAATTTATTTGATGCTTATTTTTATCACACTCTATAATATTAGTATCATATGTTATTTTCATATTTCTATACCCTAGATACTTTTTATTATTACTCTTTGATTACTAAATAAAAAATTTAATTCTAATCATCCTTCTTGTTTTAGCTTTTTTGTTAAGCATCTGATTTTTATGTCTAAATTTTTAAATAACCACCATTAAAATTCTGCAACACTTCAACTGGCACCTACTTAATAAACAATTTCAATATTATACAATATAAATGATTAATTTGTTAGATATTAACTTTGATTACAACACGGATGATTTTAATATATAAATTTAATAATCTATATTGCTGTTATTTATAAAACACAACGACAATTATCTTAATAAGAATTACATCATTAATCATTTGTTGTAAACACTCTTAACCAATACAATAATCCCGCTATACACCAAGATAATAATATAGGTATGATTAATGCGTAACTTATTGATAATACCATCAATTGACTACCAACAATCGCGCCAATGAAAATAGACAACCATAAACAGAACTGTTTAATCAAGACGTTTTTATCACCTTGTCCCAATAACAACATAGCCAACTCTCGTCCTGTATTTGCTAGGAAAGCCGTTGCAAATGTTAATGGCATCGCTTTACTTATCGTGATCCTTAATGCAATATTTTGTAACCCCATAGCAAAAGCTAGCACAAAATTAGTTGCCATCGGGATAGTAATTTGTTCAATAAAAAAAGCGCTGCATAACAATATAGAAACTGCACTCATCACCAGCCAACGATAGTTTTTTTTCTGCAATACTGCAATCATTTCACCGACAGTGATCCCTGAAACAAATAGCAAGATCACACCAATATAAGATATTGATTGACTATATTGATGGCTAGAAAGCAGCATCGCTACATGTGTTGTATTACCACTCATAAAAGAGACAAACAAACCATTTTTAAGATGAATAAAACCAATCGCATCAATAATACCTGCGACGAATAACAACATAAATGGCATTGCGGTAAGAATAGCGGGCTTAATTAC
The DNA here is from genome assembly GCF_021236965.1 of Photobacterium carnosum. Lineage (NCBI taxonomy): Bacteria > Pseudomonadati > Pseudomonadota > Gammaproteobacteria > Vibrionales > Vibrionaceae > Photobacterium > Photobacterium carnosum. The sequence goes on from NZ_WMDN01000006.1 coordinate 161,473, forward strand.
GGATAGGTTCAATGGGTCATAACATAGGTAGTAATAACAATATGTTATGTATTACATTAAATTTTGGCATTTAACAAGCTATGAGCAGTCAAACTTCTGTTTAAAAACATGAGCTGCTCATCATTAAAGATAAATAGATTTACCTGATTACCACTATTTAACAGCTACTGTTAAATTATCTTCTATACTTTAAGATATTGAAGTATAGGAGTATAGGAGTATAGGAGTAACGTTATACTTAAGAATTAAATCCAATTTCAGAAAGACTTTTCTATACCCGAATTTATGCAAATGTACGGGACAGAAATGCAATGTAAGGAACGTTTATTTCATCTTCGATGGGAAAATGGTTACGTTTGTCCCGACTGTAGGTCTAAAAGCTATTGTAAACTTAAATCACGACCATTATATCAATGCAATAAGTATCACTATCAGACGTCTTTGACAGCTGGTACTCTATTTTCGCATTCAAAATTACCGTTAACCACATGGTTTTTAGCTATTTATCTCATCACTCAAGATAAAAATAGTATTTCAGCATTAGAACTAAAACGTAAATTAGGGATTTTTTACAACGCAGGATGGCGAATAAAACATAAGCTCATGCAAGTGATGAAAGAACATGATGATAATCGAAAGTTAAGCAATATCGTGCAATTGGATGACGCATATATTGGCGGTAAACAAAAAGGCAAGCGAGGGCGTGGTGCCGAAGGCAAAACACCCTTCGTATCAGCGATCTCTTTGAATGAAGAAGGTCATCCTATTTATATGCCGCTAAGTGTTGTTTCTTGTTTTAAAAAACAAGAAATTACAGATTGGGCCAAAAAGCATTTAAAAGAAAAAACATTAGTTATATCAGATGGTTTACCCTGCTTTAATGGCCTGGTAGCAGCAGATATTATTCATGGTTCCTTATCAAAAAATGGTAAGGAACTTCATCAATATGAAGCTGCATTTCATTGGGTAGATACCATGATTGGTAACGTTAAAAATTCAATAAAATGGACGTATCACGCAATTAGAGAAAAACACATTCCTCGTTATTTTGGTGAATTCTGTTTTCGATTTAATTATCGCTTCCGAATTGAAGATATATTCAATACGCTGATTAAATGTGGTACAAAATCACCACCGATGCCAGAGAAGTTATTAACATTGGCTGAAGCTCGGTGGTAATCAGGTAAATTTAATTGCACATGACTGCTTCATTAAAAGTGCATATTCTCTTATCTTATTATTAATAAACACATACGTTATTGGTCTGTAATGCTTCCACTAAGCGGCTCTTAGCAAAAAGTTGCTTTAAATGGCTAATCCCATAGCCTTGTTCGCTATTTTTTCAAAGCTTTTACTTAACTCATTTTCTTTATGATAAGTTATAAGTAAATGCTTCATTGCCCTAGTGAAACCCACATAAAGTAAGCGAACAATAGAAGATATATCTTCTTCATCTTGAGATTGATGGCTACTATCTAAAATAACAACTGTATCAAACTCAAGTCCTTTACTACTGTGAATAGGTAAAATAACCAACTGGTTTTTCTTTGAATCATATTTTTTTTTGTAATCAGATTTAGCCAACCAAATACAATCTATCCCCTCTTGCTTTAAAGCATCAAAAGCCTTTTTACCCATATAACTACTCGGGTACAAAATAGCAATGTCTTGTAATAATTTCCCATCACCTATCCACTTCTTAATACAACAAACTAAAAATTTAACTTCCTCATCAGCGTGCACAAATTGACGAACAATTGGATTTCCACCATATATACCTACAGCTTCAGGTTTAATCACTGGAATATCATCATGATCAGCTTGTTCAAAATAAGTTTGCGCAAATTGATAAGAAAAATTAAGGATTTCTTGGGTATTACGATAATTAAGTTTTAAAATCGTTGTGCGTCCTTGGGCTTGTATACCCACACTTGATAGTGAAAAATTAAGACCATTTTTATGCTTATAAATTGATTGCGCATCATCATATAAAAGAAGCAATGAATTAGTATCAGGATCAACCATCTGAGTGATCAACTTTAACCAATCAGCCTCAAAATCATGTCCTTCATCAATTAATATTGCGCCATATTGTGCTCTTGGAATTTCGCCACTATCTACACCAAGAATCACACTATCAACTTGTCTTTCCCAAATAGCATTATCTCCCTCAACTAACTTAGAATGATAAGTTCTCAACTGCCGCCCACACCAATCATGAAAATGATAAACCTGTACCTTATGTTCTATTTTTTTATCACAAATAAAACTCCGCAGTTTTGCAGCTAACGTAATATTAAAGCATAATATTAATATCGGTTTTTGTAATAACAACGCTAAATGCAAACATCGATAGCCAAGAATAAGCGTTTTTCCAGATCCAGCAACACCATGAATAACTCGATGTCCATCCCCCAAACTTCGAGCTAATAGCTCCTGTTGAATATCCATAATTTTAATAATATCAGGAATATTTCCAGCAAAATTATGAATACTCTGTTCATTCTCGTTGTCATCAAATAATGAGGCTTGTTCTGTAGATTGAATACGTATTTCAGGATAAAGATGCCATCGAATACGATCAATTTGAGGAAGAATTAATCGATGAGGAAACGTATAATTAAACATCCCCCATAATTTACTTTGGAAAACTTCGATATCTACACTTTCTGTCATTTCATCCTTACAAATTACTAAATGTGGTGGTAATACTGTTTCTTGTGCATCAAGAGGAATCGCATCATTTAATTGTTTACGAGTGATATTTGTTAGTACCACACCATAACCATACGGAAAAATTAATGATCCTTGATATTTACCCGTTTGATTGATTAATTGAGGATCGATTTTTAATTTATTTAATACAGTATAAGTACACTGTCGAACTTGCTCTAAAGGATTAGCTTTTCGCTCTAAACCTTTATCGGTATGAAGCACTACTTGTGTACTTGTAATATCAGAGATTGAAGATAGCCTCCAATCTTTAACTTCAATAAATAACAAACCACGATCTGGATGCAAAATAATAAAATCAGGGTAACGCCGTATTTTTCCAACGGGAATATCAAACCAACAAAGACAGTCATCTTCTAAGTGGCTTTCTAACCTTCGAGCAAAACGTTTCTCTCCGGGTGTTATTTTTTTATTAAAATAGGTTGTTAATGTAGGGATTAAAGTTGCCATTACCATTTACTCATTAAAATACTATAAATTCAATATGGTATAAATAGAACTCTTTTCCAAAGCGCACCATAATACATGGTAAAAAATAGCGCATAAGTGTGTATGCTAATATGACATAGCGCATAAATTACTTATTTGATAAAATTTTTATTAAAAAGACAAATATAAATATTTAAGCGTATTATTTAATAAACACTAATTAGGATTTTCGATGTCGATTGATTTCTATAACACCCATGCTGATGACTTTTATCAATCTACGGTAGATATTGATATAAGCCCATTACTTAATCGATTCATTCCCTCTTTAGCACCTACTGCACATATTCTTGATGCAGGTTGTGGTTCTGGTCGTGATAGTAAATCATTTATTGATCATGGTTTCCAAGTAACGGCTATTGATGCTAGTGAAGAACTTGGAAAACTAGCTGAAATATTAATCAATCAGCCAGTAGAAATTACAACATTCCAAAGTTTCGTAACAACAGAAAAATTCGATGCTATTTGGGCGTGTGCGTCACTATTACATGTTTCATCACATGAATTAAATGACGTTTTTAAAAAACTATCAAACTATTTGGTTAATGACGGTATTTTCTATTGTTCATTTAAATATGGTAATGATGATGTAGAAAGAAATAGCCGTTCATTTACTAACTGTGATGAAAAACGGTTAAGCCAATTTATCGCAAATACGCCACTTCAAATCAAAGAAACATGGACAACAAGTGACTTACGCCCTGAACGTAAAAATGAAAAATGGCTAAATGTTATTTTGGAGAAAAATAATGACTGATAGCATTTCGCTGTATACGGGTCATAACCTAACAGTCGGCTCTTATCAGGATCCACTTTTAGACAAACTGGTTATTGCAATTAATCATGCTTCGATTATTGAAATCTCTGTCTCTTTCATTATGAAGTCAGGTCTTGATTTACTTTTTAATGCTTTATTGGATGCTCTTAATCGTGGAGCTGAACTACGTTTATTAACCTCCGATTATTTATCTGTGACACAACCTGTCGCTCTTCGAGAACTGATGCTATTAGTGGATAAGGGCGCAAATGTCCGTGTATTTCAGTGTGAAGGCAATATCAGCTTTCACCTTAAGTCCTACATATTAATTAAATCTCATCATAACCAAATTGTCCAAGGCTGTGCATGGATTGGCTCTAATAATATGAGTAAAATGGCCTTAACTCAAGGCCATGAATGGGCATTACGTTTCGATTATGAAAAACCTGATAATTCAAAGGCAGCACTTGAATTTCATCATATTCGTCAACAGTTTGAACATATATTTACTAACCCTCTAACACATTCATTATCACATAAATGGATCGATACTTATAACACACGCTATAAAAAACAGAACCCACACTTTATACGATTAATAACAACAGAAACAGAGCCAGAATTAGACTCTTTTGTACCTAACAATATTCAAACTGAAGCGCTCCTAGCCTTAGAACAAACTCGCCTAAATGGATATCAGCGAGGATTAGTGGTATTGGCCACTGGTATGGGTAAGACTTGGCTATCAGCTTTTGACGCCAAACAAATGAATGCCAAAAGAGTATTATTTGTTGCTCACCGAGAAGAGATCTTATTACAAGCTGAACGCACTTTTATTCAGCTTAATGAGAACATAAGAACCGGACGCTACAATGGCACATCAAAAGATACGGAAGCAGACTACCTTTTTGCATCGATTCAAACTATCGGTCGTCGAGAACATCTTGCATTATTTGATAAAAAGCATTTTGATTATGTGATCGTTGATGAATTTCATCATGCTAGTTCATCAACCTATCAATCACTATTAGCCTATTTTGATCCTAGTTTTTTACTAGGGTTAACCGCTACGCCTGAACGTTCAGATCAAGCTGATATTCTCTCATTATGTAATAACAATTTAGTATTTGAACGAAATCTTGTTCATGGTATTAATAATAAAATATTAGTGCCGTTTGATTATTACGGTATTTACGATCAATTCGTTAACTACCAAGAAATACCGTGGCGAAATGGTAAATTCGATCCAGCAGCATTAGACACAGCATTTGCGACTCAGCAACGAGCACAGCACATTCTGAAGCACTGGGAGGCAAAGAAACTGACACGAACTCTTGCCTTTTGTATTTCAAAAAAACACGCAGATTATATGGCGAAGTTTTTCTGCAATAAAGGATACAACGCTGCTGCCGTATACAGTAATTCTGCAATGCAGCGTAATGAAGCCTTAACAGCATTACAAAATGGCATTATCGATATTATTTTTTCAGTTGATCTGTTTAATGAAGGAACTGATATCCCATCAATAGACACTATATTGATGATTCGACCAACAGAATCCAAGATCTTATTCTTACAACAGTTAGGACGCGGGTTACGACAATCAAAAGATACCCAAAAGGATAAGTTATTAGTGTTAGATTTTATTGGTAATCACCAATCATTTTTAACCAAACCTTCGACGCTACTTGATATATCAAGCACACGAGAAATCGCTCAACGTTCAGCAAAACAGATTACGCTTACTGACGGCTGTTTTATCAATTTTGATCCTGAATTAACGCAATTTTGGCAAGAGCTTGCCAGCCGTTACAAAGCCACCAGTATTGATGAGTACAGAGAACTAAAAAACATTTTAGATCATCGTCCTACAGCTACAGAATTTATACTAGCTAATTACCGATTAGATAAAGTTAAACAACAACATGGAAGTTGGTTCTCATTAGTCGCCGCAGAAGAACAAACACCTGAGTTGACACATTTGGTTAATAACTACGGTAAATTTCTGCATAATGGTATAGCCCAAACAGCCATGACAAAATGCTTTAAAGCTATTTTACTTGAGGCGTTTTTACATTTAGATGGCTTTACAGCACCACCAACAACAGAAATATTAGCAGAACAAAGCTTACTCGTACTTAATCGTTATCCTGAATTAAAAGCAAAAGATGTTGCTAAAGCCGAGCAACAATGCAAGCCAACGGATTCTCGATGGCATCAATATTGGCTAAAAAATCCAATCAAAGCATACACAACAGCAAATAAAAATGGAGAGCAGTGGTTCTCAATCATTAATGATAGGTTTATTGCTAATTTCATTGTAGATCAAGATGATAAGCCACAATTACATAACGCTGTAAAAGAACTGGTTGATTTACGATTAGCTCAGTATGTGCAAAGAAATACTAAGAATCCGATTTAACTCTCTTTTTAATAACGTTTATATAATATTTCCAAAGATATTCAGAACAATAACTAACCATGCTTACGGCGCTGTAACGTCTAAATACATTAACGGGCAAGCATCCCCTAGCAGTTATGGTAAACTCAGTGATAAGTATTTGTATGTAAGCGATCGCAGCATTAATAGTGTGGATAGTAAATGTCATCCACCGTTATCGTTTACAAAAGTTTTTAGTACCCCCTGATGTACCCCATGGGGCTACTAGCAAAAATAAAGAGTATAAAAATCAAATGACTAGTCAAACAATTCAGTGGTTCCCGGGGCATATGCATAAAGCCCGTAAAGAAATTGAAGAGGCAATGCCAAAAGTCGATGTAATCATCGAAGTGTTAGATGCCCGTATTCCTTTTAGTAGTGAAAATCCGCTAATTAAATCATTCCGTGAAACGAATGACGGCAAGCCTGTTGTTAAAGTACTTAACAAACGTGACTTAGCTGATCCTGAAATGACCCAATTGTGGATTGATCATCTTGAAAAAGAACAAGGTGTAAAAGCAATTGCGATTACGACAGAAAACTTGAACGAAGTTAATCAGATTCTGGATCTCTGCCGTAAGCTTGCACCACAACGTGAAGATGCAGGTAAGAAAATTCGTACGATGATCATGGGGATTCCTAACGTAGGTAAATCAACCATTATCAATGCCCTTGCGGGTCGTTCTGTTGCAATTACAGGTAACCAACCTGCCGTTACTCGTCAGCAACAACGTATTAATTTAGATAATGGTATTTTACTGTCTGATACTCCTGGGATTTTGTGGCCAAAAGTAGAAAACCCGCACAGTGGTTTTCGTTTAGCGGCAACAGGTGCGATTAAAGATACTGCCATGGATTATATCGATGTTGGCTTCTTTGCTATTGAATACCTGATTAAAGCCTACCCTGATTTGATCAAAGCACGTTACAACCTTGACGATGACTTACCTGAATCTGCAATTGAATTAATCGAAGAGATCGGTCGTAAGCGTGGTTGTTTAAAAGGCGGTGGTCGTGTTGATTTACACAAAGCCTCTGTTATTTTGATTAATGAATTACGTAATGGCACCTTGGGTCACATCACGCTTGAACATCCAGACATGATCACTGAAGAATTGATCAATGTTGCGATTGCATCTGAACGTAAAATAGAAGAAAAGATTAAGAAAAAAGAAGAGCGTCGTAAGCGTTACCTTAAAAATAAACGCTAAGTAATAAAACAATATTTTTTTACACAAGTTTTAATAGTCACTTCTATCTGTTTATTAATTTATATCTGATAGAGTGACTTTTTTTATGCTTTTAATAAACCCAGATATAAAAGAAAACTTTTTATTGGTCAGCATTAATTTTTTTCGTATTAAATCTAAAATCACGACACCTCAAACTCAATTACAACACTAATGATTTTATTGTTACTTATTGATTTATCCGCCCAATAAACAAATATAACCCATTAAATAATAAGTTCTTTTGTTAATTAATTATTCTATTAAAAGCATGTGATTAAATTCACCTCTAAGCATTTTTTCTATACCGATACGATTATAAATAAAAGCATCATTTCGGATTAGTTTTTCTCATTTTACTCGCGTCGCCGTTGCGTGAATAATCGCTCCGCTTTCAGTCGGAAGCAAACTTAAACAGCACTGTCTCTTCCTCCCTCCTACCTTTTTCGGTCGGCGGGTTTTTGACTACTCTTTACAGGGTTACTCCTTTATATAAAGAGACAGATTATCTAAACCGAATTTAATGTGGAGAGTACGGTAGTGCAACACACCACTACTTGTCATAAAAGTAACGGCATGCTTGTGCCCGTTGCTGGACTAACTGTATTTGCAATCGCTTCAGGCTACTTAATGAGCTTGATCCCACTATCATTAGCAAATTTTAATATTGATAGTAGTTATGCCAGTTGGTTAGCGAGTATCTATTATCTTGGCTTATTAATAGGGTCATTAATGATCGAACCTATTATTGCTAAAATAGGTCACCGCATTGCCTTTATTAGCTTTCTTACATTATTAGCGTCAACGGTTGCTGTATTACCTTTGTTTCCACATAAAGAACTATGGCTATTTTCACGTTTAATTGCAGGTATGGCTGTAGCCGGTATTTTTGTTGTTGTTGAATCATGGTTATTGATTGGCGACAGTGCAAAAGAGCGAGCTAAACGTCTTGGGTTTTACATGACGTCATTGTATGGCGGTACGACTATCGGTCAGCTTGCTGTGGGTTACTTTGGTGTACAAGGTTTTGTACCTTTTATCGTGATCTTAGTCCTATTATTTATTGCCGTTTTGCCCCCCTTGTTTATTAAGCAAGGTCAGCCAGACAGCCATGGACACCAAGTGCTTTCTCTTAAACAAATTTCACGTTTAAGTAAGCCAGCAATTATTGGTTGCATCACATCTGGTGTGGTGATGGGAAGTATTTATGGTTTGATGCCATTAGCGCTTAAAGCCAGCTCACTTTCTACCAATCAAGTTGGTGTATTAATGGCGGCGATTATTCTTGGCGGCATGGTTATTCAGCCAATTATTAGCAAGCTTTCTATTGTAATGAGCAAGACGTTATTACTTGCATTAATGTCATTACTTGGTGTGTTTGCAATGGGTTTAACCTATTTATCGTCAGATTACATCATGCTGGTTAGTGCATTAGCGTTATTAGGTATGTCAGCATTTGCGTTGTACCCAATTGCGATTACGCTAGCATGTGACAATTTAGATTCGTCTTACATTGTTGCTGCCACCCAAGTAATGCTATTTAGTTACAGCATTGGTTCAGCATTAGGTCCTATTGGTGCGAATAGCTTCATGGCGGAGCAAAATGGTTTGATGGATTTCTTCTTTATCGTGCTACTAGCAACCGCTATTTATATGCTATTTGCAAGTTTACAACGCAAGCCTCAAGTATTGGCAAGCTGATACACAGTATGCGTAAAAAAGGGCATAATGGTTAATACCGTTGTGCCCTTTTTGTTATGTTGTTAGTTAGTTTGGTCGATCTTATTTTACCAATACCGCAGCACCAAAGACACCTGCACTATCACCTAAATCTGGCTTCACAATCTGAGTGTTTAACTCACCATTAAATAAATGTGGCAATATGGCTTGCTGTGCTTGTTGGTATAAAACATCGATATTACCCACACCGCCGCCAATAACAATTACATCAGGATCAAGCACATTTATAATCTGTGCAGCAGCAATACCAAAGTAATGTGACATTCTGGCCAATGTTGCTTGAGCGTGAAGATCATTTCCAGCGGCGCGCTCCACTATTTCTGGTAATGATAATTCGACGCCAGATTGTTCAAAGTAGAACCGTTCTAAGCCTTTACCTGAAATAACGGTTTCTAAACATCCTGATTGACCGCAATAACAAGGAGCGCCATTAGGCTCTATAACATTATGTCCCCACTCTCCGGCAATGCCATGACAACCATATAGACATTTACCATTAACGACCACACCAGAACCAACACCAGTACCCATGATGATGCCAAACACGACTTCAGCATTAGGCTTTACTCGCTTTGCTGCACCAAAATGTGCTTCAGCGAGAGCAAAACAATTCGCATCATTGGCTAATACAACTTGTGCATCTAATAACTGGGAAAGATCTTTATCAAGCGGTTTGCCATTAAGTGCGGTTGAATTACAATTTTTCATCACTCCATGACGAGGATCTAACGTCCCTGGCGTACCAAAACCAATCGCTAAAGGTCGTTGCCCTAATTGTTCAGCACATCGATCAATCAGTAATTTAATCTGATTTAAAATATGGGCATAGCCTTGATCGCTTTCTGTTGCTATACGTTCTCTGACGATACATTTATCGGTACTACGCTCAATCACTGCACATTCAATTTTTGTGCCGCCTAAATCAACACCCCAGTAATAACGATCCATTCCTACTCCACTGCGATTTTATTATTTTCAGTTATTATATTAAGCCATAGTATTAAATACTGCGACATTGTCGAAAAAACACTCAATCACCATGATTATTAGCAGTATTTAAGACAATAATTTGTGTATTTATTAGGTTAATGCAACAGAAACACATTTTATTGCAAAATATATCTTGTAGCGAAGCGATAATATTTTAAAGTAGCGGTAATTATCATCGATGCGCAATTACGCGTGGTTTACAGTAGTACTTAATGAATAAATACCGTCCTTATCTTGATCTACCACTTTGTATATCAATTCTTCTTCTAATCACGTTTAGTTCATTAACAGTATGGAGCGCAAGTAGCTTTAGTGTTCCTATTATTGAACGTCACCTCATTCGAGGTATATTGGCTATTGGTGTATTAATTTTAATGTCGGCCATTCCTCCGGCTATCTACCAACGCTATGCACCTTATTTATTTGTTATTACTGTGGTTTTCTTACTTGGTGTGTTTGTTCTTGGTGATAGTACGAATGGTTCTCGACGTTGGTTAGCCCTTGGCCCTATTCGTTTTCAACCCTCAGAATTGGTTAAAATTGCTGTTCCATTAATGATTGCATGGGTATTAATTGCAGAAGCTGGGCGTCCAACGCTCAAAAAAGTACTGATTTGCCTGATGATCACAGCTATTCCTGCGGGACTTATTTTTATCCAGCCCGACCTTGATGGCGCTATTTTTACTATTTTGTATGCTTTGTTTGTACTTTTCTATGCAGGCATGAGCTGGAAGCTAATTTCGACAGTATTAGGGATTATTGGTGTCATCATACCGCTAGCGTGGTATTTCGTGATGGAGACTTACCAAAAAAAGCGGGTATTACAGTTTCTTGATCCTGAATCTGACCCCCTTGGTTCTGGTTATCAGATCATCCAATCAAAAATTGCCATTGGGTCTGGCGGCATACGCGGCAAAGGCTGGACAGATGCAACTCAAGGTAATTTAGGATTTATTCCAGAAAGCCACACTGACTTTATTTTTTCAACTTTTGCTGAAGAATGGGGTTATTGGGGTAGCGTCTTTTTGTTGGGGATCTACGCCTTTATGACATTTAGAGTGATATGGTTAGCAAATCAATCAGAATCACCATTTGCGCGCTTAGTCAGTGCCGCTTTCGCGTTAAGCTTCTTCCTTTATAGCTTTATTAATATTGGCATGGTGAGTGGCGTATTACCTGTAATGGGAAGCCCACTGCCTTTCTTTAGTTATGGTGGTTCTGCCATTATTACGCAAGGGGCTATATTTGGCATGATCATGTCACTCTGCCTGCGTAAAAAATCTATTTGTGCGCCATGTAAATAAATCCATTAACGCTCAAATTATCAAATAAAAAAGGCCAGCTATGTTTATTTCAACATAACTGGCCTTTTTATTGATGCTGTTTTTATTACTGCTTTTTTATTACCGCAATTTTTATTAAATAACAGGTTCTTCAATAACAGCCGGTTTTAATAACACAGATTAACGCTCAGATGCGGCTTCTGTTGCAATTTTCAGCGCTGGCGATGTAATTTCTACACGACGGTTTTGCGCACGACCTTCAGCCGTTGCATTGGTTGTGATTGGATGTTGTTCACCCATACCTTGTGCTGTCACTTGTGCAGGGTTTGTCACATATTTTGCTAACTCAGATGCCACAGCATGAGCACGCTTTTCAGACAAGGCTTGGTTATAAGCCGCAGTACCTGTATTTGAGGTATAACCTGTCACAACAATCGTTGCGCTTGGGTAACGAGTTAAGCGTTTAGCCATTGGCTGTAGTGCTCTCTCATTCGCTGCGGTTAATTTATACTGATTAACACCATAATCTAATGATAATGTTGAAGGCTCAATAGTCACTGTTTGCGCCATCGCAGGAGCAATCGTATCAACAACCGGTGCTGCACCCCAGTTGTAAACAAGGCTTAGACCATAGAAGTTAGTATCAAAGCTATACGCTAAATCAGTACCACGAGGCTTTGATGATAAATCATGATAATACTGATACTCTAAACGTGTTGATAGATGATCCGTTAATTGATATTCAACACCTGCACCAACAGTGCCCACAAGGTGATCATCAGTATCACTTACGCCATTACCATGGTAAGCCGTTAGCATGTAACTACCACCCGCTTTCGCGAATAAGCCCCAGCTATCATTAACATGCCATGTTGCTTTACCTGTTAAATCAAACGCGTGTTGCTTAATATTTTGATGGTTAACTTGTGCATCACCTAACCACGTATAGCCAGTCTCAACAGCAAACCATGGCGTAATGTTATAGCCAGCAAAAATACCAGCACCAAGATCGTTTTGCTTTAGACCAAGGTTAGAAGCATGATTATTTTGTTCAAAATGAGAATAGTTAGCATCACCTAAACGAACACCAACATAATAAGGATTAGCAGGTGCTGCTTGAGCAACACCTGAAATAAGAACAGCGAGTGGTAATAGTGCAAAAAATTTATTAGACATACTATTTACTTTATAGTGATTGATATTAAATAAGTTCTGAATGCAGTTGTCTGCAAACGGAGTTAATAATGCCAAAATAGCATTTCATTGTCATAAGTAAATAAAACTTAAACCACCGAAGCATAGCCAACATCAGTACCCGCTCATAAAATATAAATATTCAACCAACAAATCAATAGTGTGTGATTGCAATACCTATTTCAGTCGCCAACTGCTGCAATTGTTCATCAGTATCTAATTTAATTGACCAATTTAAACCACTGCCAACAGCAGTGATCACATTAGCCCCACCAATTAATGTTAGTTCGTCGACTTGTGCTTGCATCATCATTCGACAACTGCCATCAATACGAATAACAACTTCATGTTGCGTTGCAATAATTTTGCCTTGAGAGAAAGTAATGATCATTATATTTACTGCTTTTTATGTTTTAAAACGGCCATCGTCAAACGGCTAGTACAGACTAAACGCTGACGTTCATCGCGAATTTCAATCTGCCATACCTGCGTTGTTGCGCCAATATGTAACGGTGTGGCTTTTCCTGTCACAAAACCACTACGAACCGCACGAATATGGTTCGCATTAATATCTAAGCCCACACAATAATATTCACTGCTAACAGCAAAGTTTGCAGCTAATGATCCCAATGTTTCGGCTAATACCACGGACGCACCACCATGTAACATACCTAACGGTTGATGCGTACGAGAATCAACAGGCATAGTGGCTGATAATGATGAATCATCGACAGCAACGTATTCAATCCCTAAATGCTCAACTAATGTATTTTTAGAGGTTTGATTAAAAAGTGCTAATGTAAACGGTCGTTGCCAAATCGTCATAATATTCTCCACTTATGGGCGCTTTATGCTATTTATTCAATGAGCAATGATAACACTCTTAGAATAAGTCATAAAAATAATACTCATGTTATGAAATACAACAGCCGTAAAATTTCCATATCAAAAGATTCACAAAATGAAGGTATAAAAAAAGCGCCAATTAGGCGCTCTTAAAAATATTATCGATTTCTATTTATTAGCTAAGCTAATCGTTATTGAGCAACAGCAGCTACAGCAGCTTGTTCAATTTCAAAACCTGGAGTCGTTACATCAGCACGACGGTTTTGAGCACGACCTTCAACTGTATCATTCGATGCAGCAGGATCTAGCTCGCCACGACCTTCAGCAGATACACGGCTTGGATCAATGTTAAAATGCTTAGTTAAGTACGTTGCAACTGTTAATGCACGCTTCTCAGAAAGTTTTTGATTATATGCTTCTACACCAGTGCTATCAGTGTGACCAATAACAACAAGTTGTGCTTCAGGGAAGTTTACAAGACGCTGTGCAATTGGTTCAAGACGCTGCATATCTTGCTCAGATAGTTCATTACTATCAAATGCAAATGGCATTTCAACAGAGATTGGCTCAAGTTGAATAGTTGATGCTTCAACAACTTCAGCAACAACAGGAACTACAGCGGCTGGTGCACCCCAACCATAAACAAGGCTCATACCGTAGTAATGTGCATCCCAATCAAGTTTAGTATCGCCGGGTTTCACTTCCATATCGTGGTAGTACTGGTATTCAGCACGAGCAGAAAGGTTATTTGTGAAGTGATATTCAGCACCAAGACCAGCCGTTGCAATTAAGCTATCATCACGATCTGAAATGTCATTATCTTTAAAATGAGAGAACTGCCATGCGCCACCAACTTTAGTATATAGATCTAAAGAGTCAGTTGCTTGATACGTGAATTTACCTACAAGATCAATTACTTGTTGCTCAATCTTGCCGTCATCATGATGATCATCACCTTTAAGAGTAACTTCACCTAACCAAGTGTAACCAGTTTCAATAGCAAACCATGGCGTTACGTTGTAACCCATGAAGATACCACCAGCAAAGTCATCTTTATCGATTGACGCTTCTTGACTTGGGTTAGTATGTACATTACCTGTTTTCGCATCGAAATCAGCGTAATGAACACCACCAGCGCGAGCACCTACATAGAATGGATTTACTGTTGCTGCATTTACAGCACCAGAAACAAGAAGTGCAAGAGGCAAAATCATTAAATTCATTTTAGACATTATTTATCCCTTATTATATTTATTATCACTACTGCTGTTTTTCGATGTCTCAACATGAAAATATAATTCACGACCATATTTTTATATTTAAGTTCAAAAAAACATAATTTAATTTAGCAAAAGAAAAAATAAAAATCCAGAACAAATAAATACTCCTAACGAATAAAATCCATAATAACATGATAATAAACAGTTTTATTATCATGTATTTTTTCACATTTACTTAAAATGCAAAAAAAATATTTTTTAAAGATATAATAAGCATTACAACTATAACAGTAAAAAACACTAACCACACAAACATAAAGCAACAAAAAAGACACAACAAAACCTATCACAGTAAAAAATAAAACATAACGTCAACAAAACAATACTTATAAAAAAGATATAAATAGCCTTTTAATCAAATTTTAATTAGCTACTTTCGCTTTACCTTATTACAACGTAAAATGACGAATCTTATCCATTCAAAGGATTTATAGCGCATGTCGTTATTAAATAAATCTTTTTGGTGTTTTTAGCTGATTTACGTGCTCAAGTATGATGAATTTAATTGAAAGTAAAACGACATCCTTGCCCCACTCAGATTTACCGACAACCGTGGGTATTATTGGTGGTGGTATAGCAGGATCAACTATTGCACTTCGATTAGCTGAACAAGGTATTCATGTTCAACTTTTTGAGGAAGGAAAAAGCTTAGTTAATGGTCCTCCAATTTGCCACTTGCACGCAGGTGGTAATCTTTACCGTGAAATATCAGATCAACAATGTATAACGTTACTCAAGCAATCTATTGATACGTTGCGCGTTTATCGCCACACAACCAATATTAGACCCACCGTTATTGCAATCCCTTGCAATGATGTCGGCAATCCTAATGACTTATTACCCCGTCTCGCGTTATTACAACAAACTTACCAAACACTTGTAGAACAAGATCCTAAAAATGGTGTTCTTGGTGATCCAAAAGATTACTTCAAATTATATCAACGCCATGATTTAGAGCGCCTTGCATTACGCGCTAATCCTGAGCATCCACTAACACCCGATCAATGGATGATCCCTGTTGCTAAATCTATCAATCTAGATCAGTTCAAATATCCATTAGTCATGGTGCAAGAATATGGTTTAAGTGTGTTTAGAATTGCCGCAACCTTGACCCTTGCATTGAACAAGCTCACACAATGCCATGTACATACCAATACTAAAGTAACGTCGTTAATTGAAAACGAACAAGGTCTGGGCTGGCAAGTCAGTTATCAAGATTCAGCGAATCAACAACATCAAATCAATGTTGACTATTTAGTGAATGCTGGCGGTTACCGCACAGGTACTATTGATGACTTGGCACATATTCCACGTCAGCGGATGGTTGAATTTAAAGCGGCTTATATTACTCACTGGTCACAATGTGATGCGCAATGGCCAGAAGTGATTTTCCATGGCGAACGAGGAACGCCAAATGGTATGGCGCAATTAACCCCATACCCTGATGGATTTTTCCAATTACATGGCATGACGCAAGATATTACGTTATTTAAAAATGGATTAGTGTCATCAAATGAAGACAGTGCTCAACCACAATTGAATGCGTCTTTTAAAGAGAAACTACAACAGCATTGGTCACAGCAAGAGATTGAACAACGCACTCAACGCGCGATTAATCATATGGCGCAATTTGTGGGTAAGTTTGAACAAGCAACGGTGGGTGGTAAACCATTATTTGGAGCACAACAGATTCCAGGTAATGATCCGACATTACGCGCAGCTGATGTCTCTTATTCTCATCAACGTTATGCTCGCTCTGAAATTGTAAAAGCATCGTCGGCGTTATCTGTTGCTGATGCCATTATTGATCAGCTTGCGGCATTACATTTAATTGTACGGCCTACACAGCAAACCCGTGAAAGTGAATTCCCAATATCTCAACAATTAAGTTTGCACGATATTGTAGCGTATGCTGAAAAGTTAGCCGCAGAGCGTGGTTTTCCGACCTCACTTGCCCGCCCTATTGGTCACAATATAAAATAGCCCTTAGATAACAATAAAAGTAGCTGTCATAGCAGCTACTTTTAATCTCTATACTTCAAATAGAATACGATTTATTTCTTACCTATTTCGGCATTAATGACAGACAAAGCCTGCTGTTGAGAACCTAATAACGCTTGTTTATCTTTTAATAGCCCTAACTGCTGATCATAATTATCGCAATCTTTTTGTGACACCCAATTCCAACTGTTACCCGATTTAAATTCATCACACGCTTTTTTAAAGCCTTTTGCTGCTTGCTTTAACTCTGCAACATTAGCTTCGGTTGCTTGTACATTGGCCTGCATTTCAGCTTGACGTTTAAAATACTGTTGCGATTTATCAATCACCACTTGTTGTTTGGTGGTGGTGGTTTGTAACTTAACCACTTCAGTATCTAATTTCTTTTTCGTTACTTCTAGCTTTTGTTTGGTTGCCACTAATTTTTGTTTTTTTTGCGTAAGCAATGCTAACTGAGCTGAAAACTCTTTTTTTTGCTTATCCATTAATTCTGTCATTGCCGTTAAATCTTTCGTTGTCTGCTCTAACTGCTGACTTTGTTTCTCGTTACTTGCCACCAATATTTGATATTGTTCAGTACTGTGATCAAGTCGCTTCATTTGAGACTGTAAATGTTGTTGGCAACTAAGAAGATCAGGAGCGTTAGCCTCTTTTTCAACTTTTATACCGACACCATAGCCAATGGCACCACCAGCAATAAGCGCTAAAAGAGAGAATAACAAAGGGGTTTTGCTTGTCGTTATCATAGACATAATCACTTTCTCTATTTTATTTTTCGGATTAAGAACAACTAATACATTTACCTATTGATGAGGTTAACACTTTGCTTATAATACATTGTTAACGCTGTATCAAATAATGTTATGTCTTTAGTAAAAAACGTTAATAATTAACAAATTCGACTAAATTATCACTCAAGTCTCATTTTTAATAATGTGTTGCAACCATAATATCTGGTGATATTAATTAATAAATACTCCTCAATCAAACTAGGATTAATTTAATCAATTTCAATTCACATTATCATTAATGGTACTTTTATGATCACACCACTGTTTTTTTTAACTGTATCAGCATTTTCATTACCTTTGCTTGAAAACTCAACCTATAGTCAAACGGATACTCATTGTACGCTCACGGTAAAAGAAGAGCGTTTGCAAGATAATATCGTGTTAACCATGTCAACCAATAACAATAATCACTACGATGTTAAAATCTATCATCTTAACGATCTTCAAGCCCCATCTCGAGGTCAATTAACACAGCAGGCTATTGATAATATTGAACAACAAAAAGAACTTAACTATGTCGTTGATCACAATTTATTTAAGCGCATAGACAATAAAACCGTTATTTATACCGCCACCATTGCTAATGATGCTAACAACATCAGTCCTCAACAATTTACTGAAGCATTCAAAGCTCATAGCTATCGAACAAAATTGCACATTACAGGACTTAATCCTCTCGCTTTTATTGCCAGTCAACGCCAAGCTGATGCTTTTTTTCGATGTGCCGAACAACAACAAATAGCGACGTTAGCTAAGCGTTAACAACCCGTATGGTTAACAATAACGACGACGAGGGATTGCTAACCATCGCTGTCAGCCTAATTTCAGCACTAAATCACTGTCTTTAATCCAACCTTGGCGACGCATGATATACGCAATAAAGAGTGTGATAACGGCAGGTAAAATAAAGTGCATTAATACGATCAACCCGTAAATATAGCCACTACTTACTCCCGGCTGTTCCATCGCTATCAATGTTTGAATCTGTCCTACTAATCCTGATGTTCCCATTCCAGCACCCAGTGGCGTATTTTCCATGTGAAACACAACGGTTGCTATTGGGCCAAGTATCGCAGAAGCCACAATCGGTGGGATCCAAATTTTATAATTCTTAACAATGTTTGGCATTTGTAACATCGAAGTTCCTAGCCCTTGAGCAAAAATACCTGCCCAACCGTTAACGCGATAACTCATGACGGCAAAACCCACCATTTGCGCAGCACAACCAACAGTAGCAGCACCTGCCGCTAAACCATTTAAACTCAGCATAATCGCAATGGCTGCACTACTAATCGGTAATGTTAACGCCATCCCCATTAACACCGCTACTAATGCCCCCATCAATAACGGTTGTAATTGGGTAGTAGACATAATCAATTGTCCAAACTGAGTCATTACCGCACCGACCAATGGCCCAATCCAACTACCAATAAACACTCCAACCAAGACGGTTACAGCAGGCGTAACCAAAATATCAACCTTGGTTTCACCCGCGACCAATTTACCGCACTCTACCGCACAAATACTGGCAACATAAGCACCTACAGGCCCCCCCATTGCCGCCCCCGCAGCACCAGCAATTGTGGATGAAAACAAAACTAATGGCGGCGCTTTTAATGCATAAGCAATAGCCACACCAATAGCGGGCCCCGTCATTTGCTTTGCTATTGGCCACAAGACATCACTCAAGAGTGGGAGTGCAAATTTAATCCCAATCGTATTTAAAATCGAGCCAATCAATAGTGATGAAAATAAACCTAGTGCCATAAAGCTCATTGCATGAATAAAATAGCAATGAAAAGAAATGGTAATATTTTTAGACACAAGAAAGTGATGGATACGAGCAAGAAGACGTGACAAAAAAGACTGCATTACGACAAAAACCACATAAAAGAGTTCAATAGTGGCAGAATTTTACCTCAGCCTGTCTATAAATACAGTCAATAAGTTACTTTTTTTATCATTTAGACTATATTAATACTCAGCATGATTAATTCAGATTTAGCACCTTTAACACATTAATTATGTAACTGTAACCTGATTCACATTCCGTAACTCTAACATCAACACAAACACAACTAAAAATAGAGCATAATAATTTACCCATTAATGGCGTTTATTTACTGTTATGACTCATGTGCTTACTAGGAATAAACACCATGCCATTAATACATCGTCAAACACTGCCGCATTGCAATAATAGCTTTAATTTTCAACAGATTAATAGACGCTTAACACCCATTGCCGCATTAATTAGTCTCTCTTTGAGTTTTCCTCTTTCCGCAGCACAACCACAATTAATGCTCGCCAAAAGCTTACCTAGCGAACAATTAAATGCAGCATATTATAGTGATGATAATCAAATTCACGATATTTTCACGGTTACTGATTATTTAGTAAGTGAAAAATTAGATGGCATTCGCGCCTATTGGAATGGTCAGCAACTTCTCACTAAAACAGGCAATATTATTCATGCACCAACATGGTTTTATGCCAATTTTCCAAGCACACCATTAGACGGCGAGTTATGGATTGAACGCGGCCAATTTCAAGCATTAACCCGTATTGTGCTTGATAATGAACCTGATGATTTAGCATGGGAAAATGTCAATTATATGGTATTTGATCTGCCCCATAGCAGTGCTCCATTCAGCGACCGTTACCACCAATTACAAGTATTAATCGAGCAACAACGCGATCAAAATAATCAACCCCTTAAACACTTACAATGGGTTGAACATAAATCACTCGATAATCTGGCAATCTTAGTGCAATGGCTCGATATTATTAGTAGTCATGATGGTGAAGGATTAATGCTGCATCATAAATCTAATAATTACACTTCAGGGCGAACTGAACATTTATTAAAACTTAAAAATCATCACGATGCAGAAGCGATAATCATTGGTTATGAAGAAGGTAACGGTAAATATCAAGGCATGATGGGATCGGTTTGGGTGAAAACAGCGACAAATAACACCTTTAAAATAGGCTCAGGTTTTAATGATCAACAGCGACAAACACCACCCGCTATTGGTTCAACAATTCAATATCGCTATAACGGCTATACCGATCGCGGGATCCCTCGTTTTGCGCGTTTCATTCGAGTTCGTAATAATCCTGATAGCTAATTACGTAAAGAGTAACAACACAATCAATGTAATTATTTATGACATTGATTGTTACACTCTTTAAGCAAAAACACCGATTAAGTCATTGATTAGTTGTGGTATCGCTTTACTATGGCAATCATATTCCTTACAACTGATGGCTTATAATGACATACCTATTTAACGGTTTTCGCACTCTAACAACCGCTATACTGCTTATTATCGCGATGAGCAGTAACGCTTACGCCATGCCCAAAGGTGATGCAAGCAAAGGCGAACTAAAAACCCCGAGTTGCCGTTTCTGTCATGGTAGCAATGGTATTGCGTCACAGCCCAATTACCCCAACCTTGCAGGTCAACAACAGCAATATATTTATGATGCAATGCTTGCTTATACTAATGACATGCGTCTTGGTCCAATGGCGGGCATGATGAAAGGTCAATTACAAAATCTAAACGCACAAGATCTGGCGGATATCGCCGCTTATTATTCAGCGATGAAATAACCGCTACCGCTTAAATTAGAGTACCTCATTCTTAATCGTTTCAAATTGGCACAACCACTCAGAAAGCTCTGCAACCTGACGTGCCAATTCTCGATTAAGCCATAAATAGCCGTAATAGCTAATATCGGTTCGACTATCAACACTCGGTGCTAACTTTGGATATAACGCCAAAATATCCAGTTGTTTTTTATTGAGCACCATTAACGGCTTTTGAGGTGATAATAAGTCTTCACCCAATAACTCACACATCTGTGATAACTGCTCTTTTGCTTGCGACAATGCCCGTATTTCTTGTACTTTCTCTTTGCTGTATTGATGACGCCATTGCGTTTGAATAATATTTTCAAATAAATTGAACATTCTCACCTGACAGGCAATCGCTTTTTTAACAGACAATTTCATTTCAGGTGATTCATGCCCAATACTCGATTCTAATGACGTGATCTTATTTAAGGTTTGTCGTAGCTGAGATAGCTGAATTTCACGATAAGCATCATCACTATTAACCAGTGCATTATGCTCAGAATAGTTTTGATGAAATATACGTAAGAAATCACCACAGGCTAATTTAAAATGATCGGTTGCTTTAGCAGGGAATAAATATTGACTCGCCATAATCGCCACTAACCCACCCCATAACACATTGGTTGTACGCCATAATGCGATATGTAAATCCCCCGGCCCACTACCTGCAACCAGCACCAATGTCACCGAGGTTAAAATAGCACTGTATGAATATTTACCTAACGTAAAGTACAGCGACACACTGAGCATCACAATTAATAAGCCATAGTGCCAATAGACATTATCAATCGGGAAAAAATACAACGACAACCCTAAAATTGCCCCGATAGTCGTCCCCAATATTCGCTGGCTGGCTTTATCTGATACCTCACCTGAATACTTCGCCGACATCACCACTATAATAGTGATCGGTGCCCAAGTACCGTATGGAAGCTTAAATATAATATCGATCGAAAAAGCAATAATAGAAGCGATAATAATGCGTAGTACATGAAATAAGCGCATGTGCTTGATGATCTGTTGATGAAAAGTTTTCATTTAGTGTTGTAACCACACAAAGATTTAATGTTTAAAAAAGATACAAATAACACACGATTTTTAAAATCACCAGCCACAAAATATAAGCGCCCACCACAACAAATGCATAACTTATCACTTCAAAAGCCGACTTAATCACATTATCGTTCTTTAATTGCTGTTTTAATACAATCTATGCATTTTGTTTTAAATTATATTAACCAGTATTATTAGATTCCAACAACACCTAAAACATAAACTTGTCACCACCATTTTTACCGATCTATCACACAAAACAACGCTATTGATGATTAATTACTCAACCTAACAATGAAACCTTATTTTGATGAACAAAAATCATTATCGATTGCAGTAGTTTGTGATAGCCTAATTAAATACTTATAAATATAACGAGCAAACACCATGAAAATTTTCAGTAACTTCGAAAGCGGTAGCATCAATGTTGTTAAAGCTGATAGCAAAGACGACATTCAACTGAGCATTCCTAACGATAACCAATCTGAACTTCATCAGTGGTTTCACTTCCGTTTAGAATCAGAAGCTCAACAACCTCATACTATTAAGTTATTAGATCTGGCTAACTCAGCCTACCCTGAAGGTTGGAATGGCTATGATGTTGTGGCCTCTTATGATCGTGAAGAGTGGTTCCGTATCCCTTCAGAGTTTGATGGTGACACATTAACGTTCACTGTTATTCCTGAAAATGAATCAATGTACTTCGCTTACTTTGCACCGTACAGTTACGATCGTCATCAAGATCTATTGCATCTTGCGCAAAGCCATTACAACTGTCGCCTAGAAACATTAGGTCATACGCTTGATAATCGCGATGTGAGCCTATTAGTAATTGGTGATGAAGACGCAGTAGATAACGAAGAAGCACCAAAGAAAAAAATCTGGGTAATTGCACGTCAACACCCAGGCGAGACTATGGCAGAATGGTTTGTTGAAGGCTTAGTACAACGCTTGTTAGATGAAACTGACACTGTGGGTCGTGCCCTATTAAACAAAGCCGTATTCTATGTTGTACCTAACATGAATCCAGATGGCAGCGCACGTGGTCACCTACGCTTAAATGCCATTGGTGTGAACCTTAACCGTGAGTGGCAAACACCATCACTAGAAAACAGCCCTGAAGTTTTCTATGTACGTGAGAAAATGCTAGCGACTGGCATAGATATGTTCCTTGATATCCACGGCGATGAAGCAATTCCATTTAACTTTGTTGCTGGTTCTGAAGGTATTCCATCATACGATGCTCGCCTTGAAAATCTTGAAAATAAATTCAAACAAGCGCTATTAACAGTAACACCAGAATTCCAAGACGAACACGGCTACGGCAAAGATAAGCCAGGCGAAGCGAATCTAACAGTGGCATCAAATTGGGTTGGTGAGCAATTTAACTGCTTGTCTTATACTGTTGAAATGCCATTTAAAGATCATAATAAACATCCAGATAGCCTATACGGCTGGTCTCCAGAGCGTAGTATTGGTTTTGGTCATGACACCCTAGCAGCAGTACTTGCTGTTACTGATGATCTTCGTTAATACTGATTATTGATAGGTATAAAATTAGCGGCTGCCTTTTGGGTGGCCGTTTTTTTTGGGGAGGTGGGTGTGGTATTCACTCAGCCCAATATCCGTCATCTCGGAAGTCGAGGAACGAGGCTATCCGTGATCTACTCAACGCATGATTGAGCCTTAAAGACGCCAGTAAAGCATGTTACATAATACAGCCATTGGCTGGAATTTATGGGTGTCCTATCTTTTTTCTTTCATCGCTTATAGCCGCCGGTACTGTAACTAATTAATAAAGTTTCTATTAAGTTACCAATGTGTGATAACACGGTTTTGAGTAATATCTAAAATTTGACTCTTATCTTACTATTTAATTTGATGATGAAAATATACTTGCAATTAAATTACATTCATTGAATATAGAGTTCCCACCCAATGTTAAATATAAGGAAGTACTATGGAACCAATTACTACATCAGCTTTCACTATGGGAGTTCTCAGCGGTATCGTAGCAAATTACGGTACTGACTTGATCTCTGCTATTTTCAAACCAGCACTTAAGCTAGAACCTGAGCTACAAAAATCTTTAGATAATGCTCAGACTTTAAATGATATCGAAGATATTTTTACACGTGCTATTGGGGTGATCGATGCTAGTGCTGCCAGTGGTGAACTAACTATTAATGGTGCATTTTTAGATGCTGTTAAAGGTATCCGTTTCAACCATGCAGACGGCACAGTAAATATTGGTAATACTAGTATTAAATCTGAAGTTCTTGTAACTGGTGGTGGCGCAAACGCAACAGGTCGTACCCACATTACAGAAAACACAACGATGAGTAGCAAAGGAACTTCTATTAGCTTAGGAAACGGTTGCTCAATCGTAATGACTGGTGGCGCAAGCATCCATCAAAGCTAGAACGACAAACATTTAAGAGTAATTTCCAGCGTATGGAACAAATAAACTAACTCTGTCTATACGCATAAATACGCTTATTATTAAATATACTCTATCAGGATGTGATTGTTGTACACAGGTGCTACTAGATCATACTATTAATCAGCAATTCGTAACTAAAATTCTATAATAGGATAAACACAGGACACCCATATCTTTGCTTCGAAAACTCAACGCGCTGTGAGTTAATTCCTTATTGCCCTCGCAGGCATTCACAGCAAATAATAACAGTATTATTATCCGTCATATCTAATATGATTTTATGGCTGTCCTATGTTTCTTTCTCAAAACTAATGGCTGCCTTTTAGGTGGCCGTTTTTTATTCACTAATATGAATAACAAAATAAAAGTATTAAATTGGTACTATAAAACGTCTTTAGAAAAAACTAGCAAGTGGCGATAACTAAATATTCATATGATTAATCTTATTTACTTCAGCTATCTTCTCGCCATCCCAAATCATTTCCAGAAGGTTCGATTGCACAACATCATGAACAGGCTTTGGCGTAAACAGCGCCCAACAGATGCCCAACTCTGAACGTACTGAGGGATATTTTACCGCTTGGCAGTTATCTTTCTTTAATTCACGCGCTAATTGCTGTGAAGCAACATAAGAATTAAGATTAAGTATGTCATCATCCTTATGTGTCACTTCATGGCAAGATTCTAGATCATAGCTAACAATTAAATTTCTAAATACGAAGCGATCATATTCTAAGCCTTCAATATTTGACCAATATTTTTCTTGATGATATTTAACTTCTAATGCTGCCGTCTCTTCACTTAACGCAATATATAATGCGCCAAAGTACCCATCATTAAATCGACCACCATTAGGATTAATATGTGTGAATGGGGCAACCGCATAACTACGCCCACGTTCGCAGTGAAATGGAATCTCTGATGTATTGATTAATGATATATTTCTCACTTCATCACGTAACCGAGGATTTGTCATTGCTTGAATCGCATATAACATTTCAAATTCTTCAGGACTCGCCACATCATCAAATAGATTAATTGTAGGGTATTTAGTATTAATTAATCGATGGCCTTTCATCATTAACTGGTTATCTTCTATCCCCATAGCCCACCTCTCAACGCATCAACACGCCGTGCAACTTCATATAAATCACCAAACTTTCCTGATTCAATAATTTCCAGCGGTGAACGCCCTGAAAAATAATCATTGTTATTTTTCATCCCCATAAAATTACTAATATTAACTGGGTTACTAAATACAATACGCAATGCTTGATGCATATTTAATAGATAGCTGACACGTTCTAGTTGATCATCACTTAATTTGGTTGTTTCAGGCGTCGCTTTAAATTTATGATATGACGATTTTGACAGCTTTAAAATATGTTGGCTTTGCTGGGCAGTGCATCCCCATGACGATAAAATATTATCGGCAGCTTTAAACCCAGCCATTGCTAATGCTTTAGCATCAAAACCACTCTCTTTGGCTAAACTCATAATAAAATCCTCAAATGGAGTTTTATTTAAATTTAGTCCATACAAGGAGTAATGTAAACGCTTTTAATACCATGACAATTGAATGCACTATTTTGAAAAAACGAATTCCCACCACCTAAAACAGCGCTAGGCCTTGTTCTGTAAGGGCTATCTACTTTAGAGATACAGTAAAACACAGGGCAGCCATATCTTTACAAATTTTATGGCTGTCCTATCTTTTTAGATAGCCTATACGGCTGGTCTCCAGAGCGTAGCATTGGCTTTGGTCATGACACCCTAGCAGCAGTACTTGCTGTTACTGATGATCTTCGTTAATACTAATTGTTGATAGGTATAAAATTAGCGGCTGCCTTTGGGTGGCCGTTTTTTTTAGGGAGGTGGGTGTGGTATTCACTCAGCCCAATATCCGTCATCTCGGAAGTCGAGGAACGAGGCTATCCGTGATCTACTCAACGCGTGATTGAGCCTTAAAGACGCCAGTAAAGCACGTTACATAATACAGCCATTGGCTGGAATTTATGGGTATCCTATCTTTTTTCATTATCTGTAGTTTCGTAGCTATACATTTTATTAATATCGAGTAATTATTTAGAGACTCTATGTAATAAAGTCTCCATTTGGAGCCTTTTTATTATGCTGCTTCTAATATTATAATTTGATCTCGATAATAATTATAATGTTGATGATTTTCGTTAAAATTGATATTAAATGAAAGCATAACTCCACTAAAAAAAGCATCTACACTAAGGGTTTTATTCTTTCCGATTTTCTTAACGAAATGGTTTACATACTTTAAACATGCAGAAAATAAGAAATGTCCACGAACAAAGTCAGATAATAATCTACCTTTACACTCTAATGTTTGTTCAATCATATTTTCATCAACAAGTACGATTGACTCTAACTTATTATCTTCTATGTAATTATTGATTTTTTTCAAACAAGGATCGGGAGAACGCTCTCCCAACATAAATCGAGTACAATTATCTCCTAATACTGCTATACCTGTTTTTTGGACTTCAGAACTTAAATCATACTTAATAAGAGGAGTAAATGATTCTATGAATGACGCATACCACAGGTTCAACTGAATAGGATCTACAATCTTTTTTGAAACTCTAGCGAGTGTTGTAATTATACTCGGAATAATCTCTTTAGATAAGACTGTATTTTCAATAGAATGTCCATAAGTCCAAATTAAATTCTTATGGGTAGGTGCGATAATCCCTTCCTCAAAAATAGAATAGTCAAGATCTGAAGCTACTATATCATCAATTACACCAGAAATTATTTTAAACCTATAAGGTTCTAAATTTTCACAACCATCAACAGATTTGAAATAATACACTTTTGATGATAGCTTCGTAAAAATTCCTTCCCAGAATACTACATCATCATCACCTTCTACATAAACAATCTTATCTGCTGAATAAAACTCATTCATAACACTAAGAGCATCATCGGAATAATCAAAATCACTCATATGATAAAGCATCCTTCATATTATAGATTGAGCCTTTATACTTAGATGCTACCTCTGGTGAATGGGTTGCAGCGATAACCTGAGCTCGAGAATTGATACGTTTAACAGCTGGAATTATATTTCTTTGCCATTCTATATGTAATGATAATTCAGGTTCATCTGTAATATAAATGCATTGGGCTTGTCTTTGTAATAAAGCCTCTATCAAAATAATCAATAACTGCTTTTCACCCGAAGAAAGTTTAGATGTAGGTATCAAATTTAACGTTTCGTTATAAACCTCTAACGTTCCACTATCAATAGTAAATTTTTTCTCTGGTATGAACTCATTAACAATATTAAAAAACAGTTCAATTTGACTGAACAATTTATTAATTTTTGAGTCAGCTTTAAGAGAAAGTTCTACAATTTTATTCGTATTAACGTAGGCATCGATAGCAGAAAAATTAATATTGTCTCTATTTTCTAGTAAACCTGTAAATGCATTATCTACTTCATCAACATGGCTTTTTATCTTTTTACTTACATTTATATCAAGAACACCCAAACGTTTATACGCGGTAAATAAATTACGTTTTTCTTTTTCTTTATTGAAACTCTGAGGCCACTTTATTTTTGTATTTGCATTTTCACTAATAAGCAAAGATGTCAGAACGTCTTTTTGTAATTCATTCGATATTTTACGAGCTCTATTCGCGATCTCTAACTGATATTGTGTAAACTGAGCACAAAGTTGGTTAAGTTTAAAATCAACATGCGAAATAATTCTTTTTGAGCCTCTTTCTCTTACTTCAAAATCTTCACTATTTTTCAATCTATATACAGATAAAGAAGAAACATCTACTAATTTTTGAAGAGCTTCTCGTATTTCTACTGATGCAGCAATACTTCTTTTTCTTGGCAGGTAGCCAAATCTACGGTCATCGCTCTGTATTAGAGGAATTTGATATTTTTTATTAGAAATAGTGTAAGTAACATTAGGAGCTTCAACTCCATCTAAGTATGTAATTTTTGCTGTGACTTTTCTTGATAAGTTACCTTCACATAAACGTATATTGATACTTTCGAAATCTAATTCACACAAAGTGTCTATATCTACGGTCAAAATTGAGGTCAAGATGTTCATAAAAGTAGTTTTACCAGTTCCGTTTCTACCGATAATAATATTTACATCTTCATTGAAGTTAAAAGTGGCATCATAATGCCCCCATATTTTATTTATTGTTACACTTTTTATTAGAAACATACAATTATCTCAATATATACAACTAGATGAATAGTAACATAATTAACCGTCGCATCAATAAATAATAACTTAACGAATGTAATTCTTTTGATCATGCTTTTATTATTCATGATAGGAGATAAAAATATAATAAAACTAATAAGATATAAATTAGTAAAGTACTAATACAAAGAGGATGAAACATTTTAAATTAACTTAAATGCACCTCTTAGTGTTATCTGTAAGCGGTTATCCACCAAAGGAAAAGCTATCACTTTTAAGTGTTTCACTATATAGAAAATTGAGATCAAGCCTTTACTCAGTAATCTCCATTTTAGGTATACCCAAACGAAACCATCCCCTCCTCCAGTTTTACTTGAC
>NZ_WMDN01000060.1:0-1375 GCF_021236965.1 Photobacterium carnosum
CATCAGCCTACATACTTGGACCTGGACAACCGTCGCCAGGCTCACCTAGCCTTCTCCGTCCCTCCATCGCAATTATAAGAAGTACGGGAATATTAACCCGTTTCCCATCGACTACGCCTTTCGGCCTCGCCTTAGGGGTCGACTTACCCTGCCCCGATTAACGTTGGACAGGAACCCTTGATCTTCCGGCGAGGGAGTTTTTCACTCCCTTTATCGTTACTCATGTCAGCATTCGCACTTCTGATACCTCCAGCACACTTTACAATGCACCTTCAACGGCTTACAGAACGCTCCCCTACCCAATGTGAATAAATTCACATTGCCGCAGCTTCGGTGTATAGCTTAGCCCCGTTAAATCTTCCGCGCAGGCCGACTCGACCAGTGAGCTATTACGCTTTCTTTAAATGATGGCTGCTTCTAAGCCAACATCCTGGCTGTCTGAGCCTTCCCACATCGTTTCCCACTTAGCTATAACTTTGGGACCTTAGCTGGCGGTCTGGGTTGTTTCCCTCTTCACGACGGACGTTAGCACCCGCCGTGTGTCTCCCGGATATTACTTACTGGTATTCGGAGTTTGCAAAGGGTTGGTAAGTCGGGATGACCCCCTAGCCTTAACAGTGCTCTACCCCCAGTAGTATTCGTCCGAGGCGCTACCTAAATAGCTTTCGGGGAGAACCAGCTATCTCCGAGTTTGATTGGCCTTTCACCCCTAGCCACAAGTCATCCGCTAATTTTTCAACATTAGTCGGTTCGGTCCTCCAGTAAGTGTTACCTCACCTTCAACCTGCCCATGGCTAGATCACTCGGTTTCGGGTCTAATCCTAGCAACTAATTCGCCCAGTTAAGACTCGGTTTCCCTACGGCTCCCCTAAACGGTTAACCTTGCTACTAAAATTAAGTCGCTGACCCATTATACAAAAGGTACGCAGTCACCCAACAAGTGGGCTCCTACTGCTTGTACGTACACGGTTTCAGGTTCTATTTCACTCCCCTCACAGGGGTTCTTTTCGCCTTTCCCTCACGGTACTGGTTCACTATCGGTCAGTCAGGAGTATTTAGCCTTGGAGGATGGTCCCCCCATGTTCAAACAGGATATCACGTGTCCCGTCCTACTCGATTTCACTAAGACTGCATTTTTGGTTACGGGGCTATCACCCTGTATCGCTGTACTTTCCAGTACATTCACCTAACGCAGAACTAGCTTAAGGGCTAATCCGGTTTCGCTCGCCGCTACTACCGGAATCTCGGTTGATTTCTCTTCCTCGGGGTACTTAGATGTTTCAGTTCCCCCGGTTTGCCTCATTAACCTATGTATTCAGTTAATGATACTTGCTTATGCAAGTGGGTTTCCCCATTCGGAAATCCCAGACTCAAG
>NZ_WMDN01000062.1:0-1236 GCF_021236965.1 Photobacterium carnosum
ATCGACTTCTTCGAGCTTATCAAACACTTTAAAACCCAATTTCCGGTGACCATATTGGATCGCGATGGTGCCATCTGGGCGATCAAGAACCTTAACGACTTGATGCACAAGTCGTTGATTTTCTTCGGTTGGATCAATTAAATAGATAACTTTGTCGTATTGAAATGTCAGTGATCTTGATACTTTTCTTGGCTCTTGCCATGCAAAAATATCATGTAATTCATCTACGGATTCTCGTAATGGTCGATGCATGTCTTTAGGATATTGAGCAGCTTTAGCAAAATGATGGTTAAAATCAGCAATAAAGTCGGGGAGCCATACATTAGCTTGTTCAATATTATCAATGTGTTGTAATCGCATTTCTTTGACTAAGCGATCTTGTAATGTTTTATTAGCACGTTCAACACGGCCTTTGGCTTGAGAGCTATTTGCACAAATTAATTCAATGTTTAAGTCATGCAATACACGACCAAACTGAGTCATGCGGTTTGTTTTTGCATCCCGTTTACTGACATGAAACACCGCATGTCGATCGCTGTAAAAAGCAGTGGGCTTGCCATGTTGCTCAACATATTCGCGCGTTGTCACCATGTAATCAAACGCAGATTCTGTTTCGCTAAACCGCAAGTTCATCAGTTTGCCGGTGGCATCATCAATGAAAACCAACAAACAACATTTGTCGCTGCGGCCTTCAAACCAATCATGATGTGAACCATCTATCTGAATTAACTCACCATAACAATCGCGACGATAACGAGGTTGATAAATGCAAGGCTTACGTTTGAAATGTGGAACCCAAAGGCCATCAGCGATCATCCATTGACGTAAGGTTTCTAACCCAATTTTAAGGCCGTGGCGTTCAATCAGTTTTTCACGCGCTAACGTGGGTCCGAAGTCTGAGTAATATTCGTGGATGAGATTTAAACATTGATGTCGTATATCAGTCTTAATTTTATTGCCTGGTGATTGTCCGCGACGTTGATTAACCAAACCAACAGCACCGAGATCTCGATAGCGTGTTATTAATCGTTGAACCTGACGAACGCTGATATTAAGAAGCTGTGCAGCATCTTTACGTTTGATTCGTTTTTCATAAACATCACGAATTGTACCTAAGCGAAATATCTCTTTGTCATTCATGGTAACCAACATATTTTGTTTAACTCAAATTGATCAGCAGATACTGATCACTATAGAAAAACAGGACATTTTAGCTTTGCAGAAAAGAGACACTTT
>NZ_WMDN01000063.1:0-1146 GCF_021236965.1 Photobacterium carnosum
AGCGCATTAAAAAGGTTTTTGGCCTTGGCGTCAATGGTTTTTTTTTAAATAGTTACTGACATTATCTTTTTTGTTCTGATTGTTGGTATTTTGAACGTGAATGTTTGGTTTTCTGATATTTGTTAGTTCAAGGTAGGAAAAATAGTTTGATGCAGTAAGGGTGGTGAAAAATGAATTAAAGAAAAATTGACGGTATTTTTTTAACGTAAAAAGACGGATTGAGTTTTAGTGGTGAAAATTAGATCAAATATTCAGACGCATTATTTGCTTGATGTGTTTAATTTGGTCATTTTTACAGTAAGGCTACGAATGAAATAGAGGATTTACTACTCGCGCGTTGTAGAGTGATTGTGTTAGCTGGCGTCTTTTTGGCTCAATCACGTTGTGAATAGATCACGGATAGCCCTCGTACCTCAGCTTCCGAGATGTGAATGATAGGCAGTGTTATTTTTGTTTGGCTTCACTCTACTGGACTTGAACCAGTGACATACGGATTAGCAGTCCGCCAAGCTTCTTATAAAGTGCCGCCAACTGAACTAAGAGGGAATTTCATCAAAATCTAGACGTAAAAAAGCCCGCAATTGCTTGCGGGCTTTCTTATTTGGCTCCCTCTACTGGACTTGAACCAGTGACATACGGATTAGCAGTTCGCCAAGCTTCTTATAAAGTGCCGCCAACTGAACTAAGAGGGAATTTCATCAAAATCTAGACGTAAAAAAGCCCGCAATTGCTTGCGGGCTTTCTTATTTGGCTCCCTCTACTGGACTTGAACTAGTGACATACGGATTAGTAGTCCGCCAAGCTTCTTATAAAGTGCCGCCAACTGAACTAAGAGGGAATTTCATTAAACTCTAGACGAAAAAAAACCTTGTCTTTCGACAAGGCTTTCTTGTTTGGCTTCACTCTACTGGACTTGAACCAGTGACAATACGGATTAGCAGTCCGCCAAGCTTCTTATAAAGTGCCGCCAACTGAACTAAGAGGGAATTTCATCAAAATCTAGACGTAAAAAAGCCCACAATTGCTTGCGGGCTTTCTTATTTGGCTCCCTCTACTGGACTTGAACCAGTGACATACGGATTAACAGTCCGGCGTTCTACCAACTGAACTAAGAGGGAATTAACTTTTACTATTTAACACGATAAT
>NZ_WMDN01000064.1:0-1097 GCF_021236965.1 Photobacterium carnosum
CGATGTGATCAGCGATCTTGTTAATACGTTCGTAGCCAATCAAACTGAAACCGGTTTACGTGATTTCTTTGAAGCAATGTTATCGCTTGAGGGTGAGCGTAAAGAGGTTGCTGTTAATGGGCTTTTAGCGTTCTGTCATGAACATAAAGAGCAGCCATTATTTGCGTTATTGATTGATTTATCTGAGCAATACCCAGGCGATATCGGTCTGTTTGTTCCTTTAATGTTGAACGTATTAACATTACAACCAGGCGAAGCGATGTTCCTAAGTGCATGTACGCCACATGCTTACATTAAAGGAACTGGCCTTGAAATCATGGCTAACTCAGACAATGTACTACGTGCAGGTTTGACGCCTAAATTTATGGATGTACCCGAGTTAGTCGCTAATACTGAATTTAAGAGCATGGCGGCGAATGAACTATTACTGGCGCCAACAATGGTTGCTGGTGGTTTAGATTATCAGATCCCTGTGCCTGATTTTAAATTCAGCGTGTATAAGCAAGTTAATGATATTGCATTACAAAATACCAGTGCTGAAATTTTATTTGCGATTGATGCACCGCTAACAGTGACGCATCAAAATGGTGAAACATTGACGCTTGAAAAAGGCCAGTCAGTGTTTATTCCTGCTTATGCAAAAGCATATTCAGCCCATTGTGATGGTATGTTTGCTCGCGCGTATAACTAAAGGGTTATAGGGAAGAGCAGGGACGAGGTTGTGAGTCTCTAGTTCTCAGGATAATGAGACTAAGCGATGGGTGAAAGCCTGTCGCTTTTTTTGTGGAAATTATTCCGTCATTCCTTACAGTGAATGCTAAATCAACCCCCGTCATTCCCTACAGTGAGGTTACGAACGAGATAGGGAATCTACTATCCGCGCGTCGTAGAGTCATTGTGGTTGAAATAGATGACGAATAATAAACTGCTTTTCCTAACCCCCGTCCTTTCTGTGATCTATCGCACTAAATATCCCACCTAACTGCATATTTGAAGCCTTATTTAGATAGTTGATAAAATTATTTGATAATCGTTTTTTTGTATTTTCATATATAATTAATTATATAACTTGTTGAAAATAAACGTATAAATTCACA
>NZ_WMDN01000065.1:0-1046 GCF_021236965.1 Photobacterium carnosum
AGATGTGATCAGCGATCTTGTTAATACGTTCGTAGCCAATCAAACTGAAACCGGTTTACGTGATTTCTTTGAAGCAATGTTATCGCTTGAGGGGGAGCGTAAAGAGGTTGCTGTTAATGGGCTTTTAGCGTTCTGTCATGAACATAAAGAGCAGCCATTATTTGCGTTATTGATTGATTTATCTGAGCAATACCCAGGTGATATCGGTCTGTTTGTTCCTTTAATGTTGAACGTATTAACATTACAACCAGGCGAAGCGATGTTCCTAAGTGCATGTACGCCACATGCTTACATTAAAGGAACAGGCCTTGAAATCATGGCTAACTCAGACAATGTACTACGTGCAGGTTTGACGCCTAAATTTATGGATGTACCCGAGTTAGTCGCGAATACTGAATTTAAGAGCATGGCGGCGAATGAATTATTACTAGCGCCAACAATGGTCGCTGGTGGTTTAGATTATCAGATCCCTGTGCCTGATTTTAAATTCAGCGTGTATAAGCAAGTTAATAATATTGCATTACAAAATACCAGTGCTGAAATTTTATTTGCGATTGATGCACCACTAACAGTGACGCACCATAATGGTGAAACAGTGATACTTGAAAAAGGTCAGTCAGTGTTTATTCCTGCTTATGCACAAGCATATTCAGCCCATTGTGATGGTATGTTTGCTCGCGCGTATAACTAAAGGGTTATAGGGAAGAGCCGGGACGAGGTTGTGAGTCTCTAGTTCTCAGGATAATGAGACTAAGCGATGGGTGAAAGCCTGTCGCTTTTTTTGTGGAAATTATTCCGTCATTCCCTACAGTGAATGCCCGCGAGGGCGATAGGGAATCTACTATTCGCGCGTTGTAGGATCATTTATTCCGCTGACTTCTTTCCCTCGCTCTTCCTTTCTGTGATCTATCGCACTAAAAAATCACGTTTCTGCCTTAGTGGAAGCCTTATTTAGATAGTTGATAAAATTATTTGATAATCGTTTTTTGGTATTTCAATATATAATTGATTATATAACTTGTTGAAAATAATGGTATAAATTCACG
>NZ_WMDN01000007.1:0-183252 GCF_021236965.1 Photobacterium carnosum
AGAGGTAGTTCAGTTGGTTAACTTTCTATTGGGAAGCTTAGCAGCCTATCACGCCGAGGGTCGTGCTGATGTTCGGAATGGTAAATCCCGTCCACTCCGCCATTTTTAGAAAGAAGCCTGAATCTAACGATTCAGGTTTTTTTTCGTCTGTAGGAAATAGTAACGATAGAGAGGTAGTTCAGTTGGTTAACTCTTTCTATTGGGAAGCTTAGCGGCCTATCACGCCGAGGGTCGTGCTGATGTTCGGAATGGTAAATCCCGTCCACTTCACATTTTTAGAAAGAAACCTGAATCTAACGATTCAGGTTTTTTTTCGTCTGTAGGAAATTACTTTAACTCATAGAGACCGGTGTGAAAAATTTCACGTTGTTGTTGGTCACTAATATCTTGACGATGTGACCGATAACGTGAAACAAAATAAGTAATGACGACAGAGAAAAGGGCGTAGGCAACCAGAAAAGTAATCGGAGAATGAATAATATTGGCTGAAAATACCCAAATAACACCCGTAACAGTAATTGCTAATTTAGTCAGTACGGCGACAACTAAAAAACTCATTGTATATTGTGGTCGACGGATGGCTTGGTAAGCAATGAAGTAGCTACAACTGACAGCGATAATCGCTAGTGTAAATCCAACTGAGAATGAATGAAAATGTTCACTAAATAAAATAGCTAGCGCAATCATGGTGATAGCAATGATGGCCTTTTTCATAATAACTCCTTACCTTACGCAGAAAGTTTTATTTGGTGAGATAAGCATGGACTTTAATTGGATAATTGTATGTGATGTGATGCATTTTTTGATTAATTGATAACAGTAATGATGTAAAGTGTGATTAATGATTGGTTATTGTTAACTGTGAGTTTGTAGAAATGTAACAAATAAAAGGGTAGCCAGAAGACTACCCTGTGGCAAAGATCATAACAACTGATCTGCACAATGTAACAGCTATAAGGCGTGTTACTAGGACTTAGCAATGAAAATAACTAACTGTTATATCGCAAGAAATTGCTTAAATTGTAATAAAACAGCTTCTGCTTGAGTTTGATCTTCCATCTCTACAAACAAACGTAGTAATGGTTCTGTGCCAGAGAAACGTGCAATCGCCCAGCCACCATTTTTAAAGTAAACCTTGGCGCCATCGGCGTAGCTGACTTTTTCGATTTCATAATCAAATTCAGGCAGTGATTTTTCGATATAAATTTTATTATAAAGACGCTCACGCTCTGCCGCTTTAAAGGTACAGTCACCTTCGGCGGTATAGGCATAACCAAAACGGCCATAAATTTCATCTAGTAACTCAGATAACTTTTTACCCGTTGAGCTGATCATTTCAACGAGTAAGCTTGATGCGAAGATGCCATCTTTACCCTTGATGTGACCACGAATAGTGAGGCCTCCAGAGCTTTCACCGCCAAGTAATGAGTCATCGGCTTCCATTTGAGAACTGATATGTTTAAAGCCAACCGGTACTTCAAATGATTTTTCACCATAAGCCGCAGCGACTTTATCAAGTAAATGGGTGGTGGCGATATTACGTACCACTGAACCTTTCCAGCCTTTGTATTCTAATAAGTAGTAATACAGCAGCAATAGCACTTCATTTGGATGAATAAAGTTACCTTTTTCATCAATGATGCCTAAACGGTCAGCATCGCCATCAGTGCCGATACCAATGTCATAGCCTTCTTGAGCGACTAGGTGTTTAAGACGATAAAGTGTTGCCGCACTTGGTGATGGCATTAAGCCGCCAAAGCCTGGGTTTTCACCATCGTTGATAACATCAACATCACAACGACCGGTAATTAATACTGTCTGGAGGGCATTTTTTGCAACACCAAACATTGGATCAATAAGAACACGTAAGTTAGCTTGTTTAATTGCTTCTAAATCAAGTAAGGCAATAACCGAGTCAACAAACTCGTTCATTGGGTTGATGATTTCAATTAATTTATCATGTTGTGCTTGTTCAAAATCAACATGTTTAACATCAGCGGCAGTTAGAACCGCTACTTGTTGCTCAATTTTTTGAGTAATGATTTCATCAGCATCACGTCCGCCTTCGATAAAGACTTTAATGCCGTTATAGTCCGCAGGGTTATGCGAGGCAGTAATACAAGCAGAGTAAGTTGCACCTGTTTGTTTGGCTTTAAACATCACAATGGGTGTTGGCACAAAGCGATTGATAAAACTACATTTAATATTATTTCCCGCTAATACTTCAGCAAACCATGTCGCGGCTTTATCTGATAAAAAGCGACGGTCATAGCCGATAATAAAACCATTTTCTGTTACTGATTCTGTGATCATGATGTTAGCAATAGCTTGCGCTACTAAACGTACATTAGCTTGAGTAAACTCTTCACCAATAAAGGCACGCCAACCACCGGTTCCAAATTGAATCATGGAGGAACTCCTTTTTCTCTCGCAAAATAAAATGGGGAGTATATTGACTCCCCGAAAAGTGATTAGCCCATTACTACCGTAACAGTATTCACAGAGCCTTCAGCTTGAGGGACAATTGCGCCCTCTACTGATTGACCGTTGATCATAATAGATTTGATGCCTTTGCTAATATGATCTGGGTTAGTAACGTTAATATGGTACGTTGCCCCACGCCATTCACGCGTGACTTCAAATCCTGGCCATTCAGTTGGAATACATGGATTAATAGTTAAACCATCAAAGCCTGTTTGAATACCTAGAATAAAGTTAGTCACGGCAAAGTAAGCCCAACCAGACGTACCTGTTAACCATGGGTGGTTTGCTCGACCATGATCTTGGTGATCACGACCCATGATAAATTGCACGTAAGAATAGGGTTCAGCCAGACGCGTTTCAATCATGTCGTTTTGGTTGTATGGGTTGAGTGCATCATAGAATTTCATTGCACGGTCGCCACGACCTAGTTTTGCTTCTGCTACCCATGCCCAAGGGTTTGGATGTGAGAAGATAGCGCCATTTTCTTTAACACCTTGGTATACACGGGTTACGAAACCAATGTCGTCGTTAGGGGTTGAGAATGATGGTGCATTAAGGTGTAAGCCAAACTCTGAGTAAAGGTTTTCATCAACCGCATCCATTGCTTGCTCACCACGATCTTGTGATGCCATGCCAGATAGAACGGCAAGAGTATTTGACTCAAGGTGAATACGACCTTCAGTTTGTTGCGCGGTACCAATCTTGTCGCCATTTTTGGTTAAACCACGAATGTACCAGCCACCTTCGTCATCCCATAAATGGGTTTCACAGGCTTCACGAACATTGGCAGCCATTTCAGTGTATTTTTCAATATCGGCTGTTTTACCTTGGTATTTAGCCAGTTGAATAAATTCTTGTAGTGCCCAGAAGTGAAGGAACGATACCATTGCTGATTCACCGCCACCTAAGTTTAGGCAGTCGTTCCAATCGGCACGTAGACCTTTACAGATACCCGTTTGGCCCACATATTTAGCGGAGAAATCAAGTGCTGCTTTCATGTGATCATAAACAGTTGCATCGCCACCATCAGCGAATGGGATCACTTCATCAAGGAAGCTTTCTTCTCCTGTTTCAGTGACATATTTACAGATAGTGGGTACTAGCCATAAGTGATCATCTGAACACGTATCATCAATACCGTGGATCTTATCGGCATCACTTGGGGTTGGAACAACCGTTGGTGATTTTGATGGTTTAACATCGGCCATTTCAGGATCGAACCAATCAGGATCAAATAGGTGTAAACCGTAACCTGCTTTAACTTGACCACGAAGCAGATCAACTAAGCGCTTACGTGTCATTGCTGGGTTTGAATGCGGTACTGAGATAGCATCTTGAGCGGTATCACGGTAACCAAGACCTGTACGGCCACCGACTTCGATAAATGAAGCAAAACGAGACCATACAACACATGTTTCAGCTTGATATAGCGTCCAAGTGTTGATCATGGTATCTAAGCCTTCGTTTGGCGAGGTAACCTTGAACTTGTTACAACGGCTTTCCCAGTGGTGTTTGATTTCAGCAAATGCAGCATCAACAACAGCGCTATCTTGGTATTTTTGACGTAGACGTTGGCCTTCGTTTTTACCAATACCTAGAATGTAGTTAAAGCGCACTTCTTCACCCGGTTGAAGGGTAAATTGCTTGTGCAGTGAACCACAATGGTTGTAACAGGTTTGCACGTGATTAGAACAACGGCCATTTTCAACCGCGATTGGGTTTGACTCATCACGGTATGCACCAATGAAAGTATCACGTTGACCATCATAGCTATCAGGGTCGAAACTTGATGCTAAGTAGTAGTAACCTTCTTTAGTGTTAGTGTTGTAGTAAAGATCGTATTCAATCACACCATTTTGGTAAGAAGTGCCCGCAGAGTAAAGGCTCATCTGATGGTTTTGGTTATCAGATTGAATGTGGCTGAAAGAGAATTCAACAAAAGAGAATGCACTAATAGTACGCACTTCATCTGTGGTGTTTTTCAGGACAACATCCCAAATTTCAGCATCTTCACCAATTGGCACGAATAAGGTTTTCTGAGCTGAAATGCCGTTGTATTCACACGCAAATTTTGAGTATGACAAGCCGTGACGCACTTCATATTTCGCTTCATCAAGACTTTTAGCGACTGGCTGCCATGAAATAGACCAGTAATCACCTGTCGCATCATCACGTAAATAAACATAGTGTCCTGGGCGATCAAATGTCGCGTTGGGACGGAATTTAGTAACGCGATTATATTCTGGTGACTTATAAAAAGAGTAACCACCTGCATTTTGTGAAATCACCGTACAGAACTTTTCGGTACCAAGGTAGTTCGTCCATGGTGCTGGGACATCAGGTCGAGTGATAACGTACTCTTTGTTGCTATTGTCAAAATAACCGTATTTCATTATTTCTAATCCTTAAAATATTCACTTTACTGTGTGCGTGGTTATTCACAGTGGCGGTAATTAATACCCGCCTTGTCTAGATAGTTAAGTTGACCTTTCAAGCGAGCTTTAAAGTCATCCCAGTTACGATGTTGTGGTTTGCTCCAGCAGATCTCCGATACCGCTAATAAGCGCGGATAAATCATATATTCAAATCGACTTTGGTTATTTATTAATTCTGACCAAAGTGCTGTTTGAATACCTAAAATGTGCTGTCGCTCAGAATTTTCCGCAGCGATCATGCTAAGTGGGTGATAATTGTAAACTTTATCCAGTGGTAATTTACCTGCCCAATCGACGCCTGCTTCATCTGCTGAGTAACCTTGGGCTAGATCGAGGTAGGTAGATTGTGCGGGTTGCATTACCACATCAAACCCATTTTTAACGCATTCAAGGCCTGCTTCTTCACTAAGCCAAGAATAAATTACGGTGTTTTTGCTGACTTTATTACCATGGGTCGCTTCTTCCCAACCCATCATCCGTTTGCCTTTTTCGCGTAATACTTGTTCAGCAAAACGTAATATATGCCCTTGGAGTTCCATGGGGTCGTGGTAGTTATTTTCGGCCATTAATTGTTGGCAAGCGGCACTGTCAGACCACACCCCTTTTGGTACTTCATCTGCGCCAATATGTACAAATGGGGCAGGGAATAGAGCACAAATTTCATCTAATACTGTTTGAATAAAGGTGTAAGTACCTGCCAATGCTGGTGATAAAACATTGTCAGGGTAGTTTTGAATGCTGCGATATACCGAATGATCATCAGGATCTTTTAATAGTTTAGGCAAGGATAAAATGGCGGCGCGGCAGTGACCGGGCATATCAATTTCAGGAATAATAGTGATACCGCGATCGCTGGCGTAAGCAATCACATCGCGAATGTCTTGCTTGGTATAGAAACCACCATAACGTTGATCAATATGACTAAATTGTGGGGCGATAATTTCATTAGGGCCACGCCATGCACCAATTTCTGTTAATTGAGGGTAGGCATCAATTTCAATACGCCAACCTTCATCATCAGTGAGATGCCAATGGAAAGTATTAAATTTATAACGCGCAAGATGATCTAATAGATGTTTAATACGATCGACGGGGTGAAAATGACGACCACAGTCAAGCATCATGCCACGATAGCCATAATGTGGCTTATCGGTGATTTCTACCATAGGCACGCAATAAGTCGCATTGGCGGTATGACTTGGACTGTTAGGTAACAATTGTAATAATGTTGAAGTCGCATGCACAAATCCTGTTGAGGAACTGGCTTGGATCCAAATATTATCGGTTTCGATCAATAACTGATAACCGTGTTCGATAATGTCATTACTGACTTGATAATGAATATTTCCCTGAGGGTGAATAGGCATTGTTTCATTAAAATGTTTTTTACATTCAGCACTTAACCAATTGATCGCCCCTTGTGCTAAAGCTGGCGGGGTTTCAATTGCGGTGGTTTGATTAAAAACGAATTCACCGTGAAGACGAGTTAACTGGTTAGGTTGTGGGATTAATGCAATATCACAACCGACGTTAGGTAATGGGGTACAGTAACGCTCGATCGACTCTTGATCTAAGTTAATCGCGGTGGTGTAAACTTTTAATGGCGTAATCTGATGCTGATCATTATCAAGTGCAATAAAGGCTTCACGAATACCATCATCATGAAGATTAAATGGCATGGTTTTCATGGTAAATTCAGTGTAAAAGTGCCCATTAGCCGCTAACGGCGGTAATTGTGATAGGCAACTGTAGCTACCTATTTGGCTAATATTACCCACAGATACGGAGGCCGGATCAATGCAGCGGCTTATAAAGAAATACAGTGACCATCCATGCAGTGCTTGGTCGGTTAAGTTATGTAAACTTAATGCATAGCGGCAATAGCCTTCATATTTTTCTATTACTGTAAAATCAAGACGATAAGTCATTTATACTTCCCTAACGTACAAATAAATTGTGATTGCTGCGCGCCATTGCAATGGCACCATCCATTGCATCACCTTGTGGTGTCGCTAGACGATGTTGCATTGGTGGGGTTAGCCATGCTTGAATACGTTCACCAATGCCTCCCATTAGGCAAATGTTGTGCGCGCCACGGAATATTAATGCTTGCATCCACATTTCAATATCAGCAGCTGTTTGTTGTAGCAGTGAGATAGCGAGTGGATCATTGCGTTCAGCAAAGCTAAAAATAGCCGGTGAAAATTGACCATAATCACAAGGTCGAGCGGTTTTTGACCAGC
This sequence comes from Photobacterium carnosum, assembly GCF_021236965.1. Taxonomy (NCBI): domain Bacteria; kingdom Pseudomonadati; phylum Pseudomonadota; class Gammaproteobacteria; order Vibrionales; family Vibrionaceae; genus Photobacterium; species Photobacterium carnosum. The sequence continues at coordinate 7,163 of NZ_WMDN01000007.1, forward strand.
TAACAATGGCATCAATATCATGATCAAAATGGGTTAATACATGGTGGGCTAATTCTGTTTTTGGCACGATACCATCAACACTGAGTAGCACTTGTTGGATTAGGTGCAACCCCATCACGGCTCCACTACCTTGATCTGAAATAGGAAATTCACGTCCGCCGACAATATGTTGGTTGCCATTCAGCAGTAAAATGCCGCAAGAGCCAGTCCCTGCAATTAAAATCGCGCCATCTTTACCGCCCCAAGCCCCTAAACAAGCACCGTAAGCATCAGTATTTAATGTGATCGCGCCATAAGGGTGAGGTTGTTGCATGAAAGCATGCCAAGCTTGTTGTTGTTCCGCGCCAGCCAGTGCCAACCCGACAGACATCGTTGGATAATCAGCGGTAGTTAATTGTGCTTGTTGAGCTGCAAGGGTAATCGCTTGTTGAATTGATGCCATGGCGATGTCACTACCAAGCAAAATATTAGCGCTACCCGTTTTGGCTTCACCTAAAATACTGCCATCTAAATCACAAATACGAGCGCGACAAGAAGTGCCACCACCATCAATACCCACGAGATAACGATAAGGGAAATTAACCATGGTGACGTTCCTTAAATTGCAGCGTAGTAGCTAATAAATACCAACCACCATGAGGGATCCATTGCTCTCCCCAGCGCCAATTTTGTAACATGTCATCTTTTTGTGCTGCTGGATTAAAGGCAATATCTTGTTCGTTCTCAAAACCTGAAGTAATGCCATTACAAACACCGCCTTTAGCATTGCTAAAACCAAGCAGCGGAAGGTAATCGGGGTTATTGTGGCCATGTCCATCTAACATGCACATATCAAATGGATTTAAGCCTAAAATCCAATTCATTAACTGTTGGCCATAGTCCATTAGATGCTGTTTTAATTTAGGATCGGTGAGGTGATCTTGTGCCATAAATGCCATGCTTGCTAAAGAGGCGATTCGAGCATTTTCACCTTGCCACCAATAGCCTGATTCATTGTTATGGGCGACAAAGAAAGCGGTTTGTTTATCGCCATCAACAGCCTTAGTGTATTGGCGTGGATAGCCAAACGGGTTGTTAACTTCAGCGGTTAACGTTAATTCAAAAGTAAGCGCATTCACCAGTATTGGGTGTAATTGTTGCTGCTGTTTTGTTTCTGGCTCTGCGGTTAAATATTGCATTAAGGCAATCGCAGGTAAGCCTGCTTCTGCGGCATGGAAATAAGGACGGCTACCATCAGCGGTTGCTGACCAGTAGTGATTAATGTGTTGATCCGACATTTGACGTTGGCTTAAACGGTGCGCCCACTCACGCATTTCCGTTAAGTAACGATCCTGTAATGTAGTTCGGTAAAGCTCAACTGCGGCTAATAATGCGCAGTATTCATCAATGATATTTTCAGTACCATCATTGAGATAATTGATATTGTGTTGTTTTAAATGCCAATAGCCACGTTCTGCTGCTTGCAAATATGACTCACTTTGTACGTTGTCATTATGGGGAATACGGTTACAAGACGGTAAGGTTGTTATTCGAGCGGCTGCGGCTAATGCTGCAATTGCAACGCCCCCACCTTGGCGGAAACCGGCTTGGTAGTCATCTGTTTTGACGCCATCTTGGGTTGCATAAGCGCAGATATCACGTTGTGCTGGCGACTTGCTCCATTTATCAAATACTGTCATATAGAAGAAACCGTCATCACTTTGCATACGCATTAAAAAGTCAGCGCCAAATAACGCTTCTTCTAATAAACGTACGCGGGTGAAATCGGCAACATCAGGTTGATCTTCTGCGATTTCATAAGCTTTGAGCATGTTCCAAACAATCATCGGTATCTGCTGGGGATTAAGATAATTGGCGTAAGAAAGATGACTTAAATATTTACTAACATCACCTGATGCATCATACCAACCGCCATGAACATCAACTTGAGTCTCGCTATTGAGTAATCGCGCTTGGCTGTCTGCGTGATCATAAATGCCGCTACAACGTTGTGATTTGAAATAATGTAGAACATCACTGAAAGTACGTTGCATTAATAGGCCTTCAGCAATGCTGAAAACCGTTGATTCAATATTGGCGTAACGAATGCGATATTCGCCTGCATCTTGGCAAGCAGAAAAATCAATCTGGTAAATATTGCCTGTATGCCATTGTGCGGTGGTGCCACATGCTGTTATTGGCAGTTGCATAATAGTTTGGTTAGTATGATTGCACACTAATTCGGCTTGACCTGATAGTGTTTGAGAGGTTGTTTGTAATAAAGCGTGCTTTGTATTAAAGCGTTCATAACCAAGGTGATTAATTAACAGCTGCATAAGGCCTCCAATGTCGCTAATAAGTGATGGCTCCTTGTGGGAACCATCACTGAACGGCTGGTGCGACAAATAACATGGAAATAAAAGTAAAAGTGTTATTAGTGCTTAATTTTGTAGCTTAAGTTTTATTGCTTAGTTTTCGTATAAGTAACAACGGACAAAGTGGTTGTCAGATAACTGCGTTATTTCAGGTAATTTTTCGCGACATTTCTCTGTTACCTGCATACAACGACCCGCAAACGGGCACCCAAAACTATCAGGCGTCCATAATGGAATTTCACCTTTATTACCTTTAAGTTTGGTGTGAATTGATTTGCTTGGATCAGGTACCGCTGAAACTAATAACTGGGTGTATGGGTGTTGTGGGTTATGGATAATTTGTTCAGTATCACCCCATTCAACCATGTGACCGACATACATAACTGCAAGATCTTCAGCAATGTAACGTGCTGTTGCGATATCGTGTGTGATGTAAAGTAGCGCCATTTCACGCTCAAATTTCATCTCTTCCATCAGGTTAAGAACACCCGCACGAATGGAAACATCCAGCATTGAGGTTGGTTCATCAGCCAGTACCACTTCTGCGCCGACTGCGATATTACGGGCTAAGTTAACACGTTGGCGTTGACCACCAGAAAGCTGGTGGGGGAATTTTTCTGCTGTTGCTTTTGGCGGAATCAAACCCACTTGCTCAAGTAAGCTGTAAACGGTTTCTTCAAGCTCTTTTTTATTACCGGGTGAGACTTTATTGTGGATCAGTAATGGACGCGCAATATGATGAAAAATAGTATGAGTAGGGTTTAAAGATCCAAACGGATCTTGCCATACCATTTGTACCCCTTGACGGTATTTCATTAGATCATCACGACTAGTAATGGTCTGAATATCACGTCCATAATAATCAATTTGACCGCCGCTAGGGGCGTACATTTTAGCAATCATTTTAGCGGTGGTTGATTTACCAGAGCCTGATTCGCCAACCACAGCTAAGCCACGGCTTTTGTACATTTTGAAAGACACATCGTTAATTGCACGCATCTTTGATTTTTTAAGTGAGTTACTGTTTACCGAAAAATCTTTAATTAGATTTATGCCTTCGATAATCGGTGTTCCAACAGGCTTGCTCATAGTGTCTCCTAAATACTGCCTATAAATGCGATGTGTTGCTGCTAATTACCTGTATTGGTAAATAGGTGGCAGTTTGATAAACGTCCTGGTTCAATCTGGCTTAACTGGGTTGGGGTGCTAAAACAGGCTGGGTGGGTTTTTCCACAGCGAGCTTGAAAGCGACAACCTTGTGGTATTTCAAGTAAATTCAAAGGATTACCTGGGATACCTGTCAAGCGTGTTTTAGGGCCTGTTAATGGTGGGAATGAACTTCCCAAGCCTTCGGTATATGGGTGGAACGGTGTTTCAAGAATTTGCTTAGATGGTGCCACTTCAATTAATTCACCTGAGTACATGATGCCGATACGATCAGAGAACTCGACCATCAGTGATAAATCATGGGTGATAAATAAAATTGAGAAGCCAAACTCTTCTTTTAGTGCATAAATTTTTTGTAGAATTTCACGTTGTACGACTACGTCTAATGCTGTGGTTGGCTCATCCATGATGATCATCTTTGGATTAAGTGCTAGTGCAATGGCGATCACTAAACGTTGACGCATACCACCTGAGAATTGGTGCGGATAATCACGTAAACGGCTTGGGTGAATATCAACAATTTCTAATAATCCCTCAGCACGGCGAATAGCTTGCTTACGGTTCATATTGGTATGACGCATGATTACGTCACAAAATTGCTCTTCCATGGTTAATACGGGATTCAATGCGTTCATCGCGCTTTGGAATACCATTGACATTTCACTCCAACGGAAGGCTGACATTGCCATCTCCGTTTTCTTTAAAATATCGCCATGACCATCAAAAATCACTTCACCGCCGGTAATGAATGCTGGTGGCTTATGCAGGCGCATCAGGGAGAAAGCAATGGTTGATTTACCACAGCCAGATTCACCAGCAAGACCAAAAATTTCACCTTTACCAATGTCAAAACTGACATTGTTAACCGCACGGACATCACCTGCGTCTGTAATATAATCAACACATAAATTACGAATTGAGATTTGTGGATCGGTCATTATTTAGTCCCGCCTTCTAGTACTGGTTGAGGAATAATATCAACCTGTTGTGCTTGTTTTGCTGTTTCTTTTGCAAGGTTTTTCCAACGGCGCATGCCTTTATGTGAACGTAACTGCGGGTTAGCTATTTCATCAACCGCAAAGTTCAACATAGCAAGGCCAATCGCGATAAATATCAGTGCGATACAAGGCGCTAATACTTCCCACCAAGCGCCGACTAACATTGAAGATGATGTTTGAACGTTGTATAGCATCACACCCCAGCTAATGCCGTTTGGATCACCAAGGCCTAAGAATGAAAGCGTTGCTTCTACGTTAATGGCGTACATGACTGAACCGATGAAGCTTGCACCCACGATAGAGATAAGGTTAGGTAAAATTTCAACAAAGATAATACGGCTTGATGATTCACCTAATACTTCAGCGGCTTTTACAAACTCTTTTTCTCTAATCGATAAGGTTTGAGCGCGTACTACACGAGCACCCCATGCCCAGGAGGTGACAGCAATAACAATGGCAATGGTCAGTGGTCCTGCTTGACCAACGAAGGCTGCGATAACAAATAGAATTGGTAGCTGTGGCATTACCAACATAATGTTCATACATGCCGTGAGAATTTCATCAATACGGCCACCAAAGTAGCCCGCTGAAATACCGATAATCGTTGCTAAGAAACAGACTAATAGACCCGCACCAAAGCCAACAGCGAGTGAAGTACGTGCGCCATAAACAAGTTGAGACCAGATATCACGACCCATGCGTGATGTACCTAATACGTGATCGGCGTCTTTTGACATCAATAACGTACGATTATTAGTCGCTAAGTTTGTAGCAATCCAACCCTCTGGATTATCTTGTGCTGCTTTTACAATAAAAGCAGGGTATTCATGTGGATTGCCAGTTCTTTTATCTGGCTCATATTGCGTAATTAAGGGGGCAAATACAGCGGCTAGAATAAAGAGAATAATAATTCCGAGACCAAACATTGCTTTAGGGTTGCTAGAGAGTAATTTAAATAAGGCTTTCATGATTACTTGCCTCCTTTACGTAGACGAGGGTCTAACGCAACAATTAGGATGTCGGCCATAAAGTTAAAGAACAACATAAACATCGTCATAATCAGTAACTGACCTTGCAGTACTTGATAATCACGAGAATGGATAGCATTTAACATTACCGTTCCCAAACCTGGGTAGTTGAAAATCATTTCGATAATAAGCTGACCACCGATCGCCATACCTAGCGCCATAGATAATGCTGTCACACTTGGTAGCATTGCGTTACGTGCTGCGTAGTTGAATACCACCCGGTTTTCACTGAGGCCTTTTCCTTTAGCCATCGTGATGTAGTCTTCGTTTAACAGGTTAATCATGTTGTTACGCATACCAATTAGAAAGCCGCCAATTTGAATAATCGTGGCACAGAAAAGGGGTAGGGCTGCGTGATAAAGTATATCTTTATAGAATGCAAAACTGCTCCAGTCAGGAACAAGACCAGCAGTATATGCATTACCTGTTGGGAACCACTGTAAGCCAATTGCAAAGGTAAACATTACCAGCATTGCAATAACAACAGGCGGGACGGCTTGAATAACTAACATTCCTGGGGAGATAAAAGTATCGTAACTGCTGCCACGTTTCCACGCTGCAAAAATACCAAAGACTGAACCGACACAGAATGAAATAATAACGGCAGAACCCGCTAAAAATAGCGACCAACCAATTGCACCACCGAGTAAATCATTTACTGATAATGGGTAAAATTTAATTGAAGTACCAAGGTTCCACGTAAATACGTTTGCTATATACGTGTAGTATTGCTCATACCAAGGACCATCAACAAAACCTAATAGTTTCTGCATAGCAGCGATACGCTCAGGGGTAACCTGTGCGGTTGCGTTTGCGAACATCATGGTAACTGGGTCACCTGGCATCGCACGCGGAAGAATAAAGTTTAGCGTTGCCGCGAAAATTAGCGCGATAAAATAAAACGATAAACGACGTAAAAAGAATCCCATAACTCACACCTTACACATCCAGCTTGCCTTCCTGAGCTGAATTCAGGACGTAAAACCCCCTGACGCAAACGCCATACCTTTGATTGCAAAAAGGATTAGAGGGAAGAGGCGGTGCACAAGGCGTGCACCGCAAATTTAAGCAGAAATTATGCTTTTGGTTTTAGGTCTAGAACTTGAAGTAGACGCTCTTGAACACCAGCCCATACCATTGGACGGCCTTTAGGGTTCTTCTCGTTCCACCAACCAGTGAAGCGACCTTCATTGTATTGGAAGTTGTTAGCACCAGAAATGATTGGGATTGTTACTTGGTTCTCCGCAATGATTTTCTGAATGCTATGAGCAATCTTGATTTGCTCACCCTTATCAGCTGTTTTGTAGAAGCTGTCTAATAGCGAATCTAACTGTGCATTTTGGAAGTAATGCATAGCGAAACGTGGCATACCGTCACCTTTCTGTAGACGTGAGTTGTATGCACTGTCCCAGTATAAGTGTGGATCTGCACCGTGGAAGTAGTTAGTAAATGCTACATCGTAAGTGCCTTTTAGCATTGACTCGTTGTAAACAGCGAAATCAGGCGTACGTGCTTTAGCATTAATACCTGCTTCTTGAAGCTGCTCAACACCTAGCTGTACGGTGTTGTTAAAGTCAGTCCAACCGTTTGGTGATTGAACTTCAAGCTCAATTTTTTCACCTTTTGGTGACTCAACAAATCCGTCACCATCAAGGTCTTTAAAGCCCGCTTTGGTAAGAAGGTCTTTAGCGCCTTTGATGTTGTATGTATTGAAAGCTTTGTACTTATTATGTACCGCTTCGTCAGACCATGACTTGAAGCTATCACCTAGACCTGAAGCGTAATCGTTTGGTGTTCCCGCGCCGTAGAACGCGATGTCGATGATAGTTTGACGGTCAATTGCCATAGAGAATGCACGACGGAAATCAACATTATTGATGGCTTCGTTGTTACCCGCTTTTGGCGTTTTGTAGTTCAACATGAATGACATTGTGCCAGCAGCAGGATACCAGTATTTGTGGTTTGGATTTGCTGCAGCATAAGTGCTGTCGATATCAGGAATGAATGATGACGTCCAATCTAGCTCAGAATTAATGATCTTCGTTAGTAGTTGGTCGTTGTTTGCAATTTGAGGTACACGTAAACAATCAATGTCTAGATTTGCGTTATCCCAGTAGTTAGGGTTACGACATTGAACGTAAAGCTGAGGAGTAAATATCTCGATCTCTGTAAATGGACCAGTACCTACAGGGTTTTCGTTAGTGAACGTTGTAGGGTTCTTTACTTTGCTCCAAATATGCTTCGGAATAACAGGCACTTTAGATATTTCAAACGGTACGTTTGAGTTAGCTGCAGTTAGATCAAAGATAACCTTGTTACCATCTTGCTTAACTGATTTAACCCATTTGTTGATACCGATTTGGTCAAGTTCAGGCTTGTCTTTTACTAGCTCAAAAGAGTAAACAACATCTTCAGCTGTGAAGGCTTTACCGTCAGACCATTTCACGCCATCACGAATTTCAAATGTTACCTTCATTAGGTCATCAGACATGTAGTAGTCTTTTGCCAAACGCATAACAGGCTCGTTACCATGCATTTGGTTAAAGATAACCAATGGCTCATAAACGAACTCAGTTGTTGTACGAAGGTTTGTTGCTAAAAACGGGTTAAAGTTACGTACCATTGTAGGGTAAAAATCGGGCACGATTGTTAGCTGGCTTTTTTCTGATGCAGTAGCAACGGGTGCTGTAAAAGCGGTTGCTGCAGCAACGACTGCAAGTGCTAACTTAGTTTTGTTTATATTGGCAAGCATAGCTGTTCCTTACTCTTAGCTCTGTTTCACTAATGGAAATAAAAATGAGCTCCGTCATTGGAGCACTGTAAACCTACTTCACTGGAACTGAGTAACGCTGAACCATTGAATGGCCTTGTAGGTTCTCAGTGGCTTCAATATTGGCTGGATTGGTCTAATCGTCAACGTGGTCGCCCGTCAAAAACGTTAAAATTAATATATTTACCGTCAAAAACGTTAATTTTGCTGTTTTATATGATTGAGTATTTAGTAAATAGCGTGCTAAGTATCACAGATGAGAGGTGTTGTTACATTTCAAATGCTAGCGCTTACTATCTTTATATCCCTTTTTATATTGGTATTTCTTTCTGTAAAGAATAAGGTGTGATGTAACGCATATGATATTTTATGCTTATTTTTATGCGTAAAATTTGACGTGTTAGTTTGTTGTGATTCGGTTCTCATAAACTGAAAAAATTTATTCTGAGAGCTAAATAAAGGTATTTTTTGATGAATGTGATTCAATTTTAACCATTAATGAGAGTGTGGCATTGATCATTTATACGGATTTAACAGTGATTATTTTGAGTATTAAAAAAGTAATTATGGTTAATTGTTAGTGCGGATAATGTAGTAATCAGTACGTGGTGATTGTTTTTCTCATGATTATGTTCAGCTGTGTGGCCGTTATTTAATACGGTATCTTCAGGCGATAAAAAAGGCTCTTAGAGAGCCTTTTTAATGCAATGCTAGATGAGTGTCTTTATTTAATTATGACTAATAATGTGATGCAATTTATCGCGTATGACAACCAGTTCTTGGCGCGCTGTATTTGATTGTGGGCAGCGTTCTAATACGTAATCCATGGTATTTATTACGGTGCGCCAACGGGGTGTTTTAGGCAGTGTTTCAAGTTGAAGGTATTTATCTAAGGTGCGAGTTTGAAGGGTGCTGCGATCTAAATAAACACGCCATAAGCCACTTTCTTCGGCTAATTCAAACTTACTTTTGTGTGATTCAGCTTCCCAGAATACCAAGGTCGCTTTCATGGCATCGACTAATAATTGGCGAATTATTTCGGTTTTATTATGTTCACCATCACCTAATTTATCGGCTAAACGGGTGAATTCCCCTCCTAACTCTCGCAGTTGTTGAAGGTTATTTTTATCACCATTAAATGCAAATTCAGACAATACATCAATCGCATTTTCAAGCAGATTAATACGATGTTCAGCAGAGGGTCCTTGGCTATCAAAGACAAACATTTGTTTAAGGCCTGATTCAACGGGTAAGTTGATCACATCAGTCATTAACTGTTGTTTGTGATCACCAATGTAATAGCTAAGATGACCATTAAAATGATGATTATCAGTCACAATTTCAGGTAATGGGGTCGCTAGAATATCGTCAATGGTATAGCGTTCTAATAGCTCAGGCGCGCGTTTAAATAGCTTACCAGCAGCACTGTTGGCATAACGAATTCGACCTTCCTGTTGAACACAGATAATCGCCTCATTGGTTGAGTCGAGTAATCCAAGTAAGCGACTTTGAGTTTCAATTAGTCCCATTTCAACTTGTTCGCGGCGGTGAATTTCTTGCTCTAATGCGTGGTTTTTCTGACGCTCAATTTCAGTTTTTCCTGCCTGTAAATAAGCACGAATACGGGCAATTAATTCTTCTTTATTAAATGGTTTTGTTAAGTAGTCATTCGCGCCACACTCAAAGCCTTTTAAGCGGTCTTGTATTTGTCCAAGGGCTGATAACATAATAATGGGAAGGGCTAATAGAGAGTGATCTTTACGTAGTATCGTACATACTTCATAACCACTCATTTCTGGCATCATAATATCAAGTAAAACCAGATCGGGTTGTTGTTCAGCGATTAATGCCAATGCTTGCGGGCCGCTTTCTGCTGTTTGGACTCGGTAACCAGCAAGGCGTAAGAAACTGGTTAATATTTGTAAGTTGACGGGTTCGTCATCAACAATCAGTAATAATTCACCGTCTGGGTTTTCGGGTAAATCGGAGGCATCATAATTAGCAGTATTTAATAACGGAGCTTTAAAGTGATTATTATTTGGATTGGCAGCCATTGCTGCTATTTGGTTTGCATTGGCTAAATTTAGAGTGAAACTAAACGTAGTGCCGACCATTTGTTGACTGCTGACATATAAGCGTCCTCCCATCAGTTCAACTAATTGACGACTAATCGATAGCCCAAGCCCAGCGCCCTGACGGTAATTTGCCGATCCAGTATTGGCTTGAATGAGTGGCTCAAAAATATGCTCCAGTTGTTCGCTGGGAATACCTTGTCCTGTATCAACCACTTGAATTCGTAATTGATGCTCTAATACTGTTGCTGATAAAATAATTTTACCTTCAGAAGTATATTTAATCGCATTTCCGACTAAGTTATACAGCACTTGTTCTAGGCGCTGTTCATCTGCATCGACTAACGGTAGATCTGCGGGTATTTGATTAATAATTCTAATCGGCTTATTACCTAATAAGTGGCTAGATAATTCTAATACCAGTCGAATAGCGACCGACATATCAACTGCTTGATGGTTGATATCGAGATCACCATAGCGCATTTTATGGTAATCAAGCAGATCATCAACCAGTGTGGTTAAGCGTTGGCCACTATTGATGATCATTTCTAATTGGCGTCGTTGTGATTGATGTAATGCGCCGTTAGCACCTGCTAACAACGATTCTGCAATTCCTACCATACCGTGTAATGGGGTACGTAATTCATGCGAGGTGGTGGCAAGAAATTCATCTTTCATTTTATCTGCGGTTTGCAGTTCATTATTTTGTTGGCGAATAATGGTTAGATTATGTTCTAACTCTTTATTTTGTTGCTTAATTAGTCCGATTTTTTCACTGATTGAACGCTGCATACGGGCAAAACTGATCGCAAGACGACCAATTTCGTCGCGGCGTTCAGTACCATCAATTTTTTGTTCTAAATCACCACCAGATGCTTTTTCTGCCGCCCACGTTAAGCGTAATAACGGTGCAGTGATCGAGTTAGATAACCAATGTGAAGTAATAATAACTAAAATAATGGCAGTAACCATGGCTGCGACAAAAATTTTCTCTAATTCAAATATGCGCGCAAATGCTTCTTTTTCTGGAAATTCAACTACTAATGCCCAGTGATGACCTAGAATATTCAGCGGAGAAAAAGCACCTAAGACAGGGATGTTTTCGTAGTTGATAAAACTACCAATACCTGATTTACCCGCAAGTGCTTGATCAATACTTTGGCTTTGTAATTGTGTTGGTAATGGTGAATTAGTCTCAAAGCGTAGTTGATGATCGCTCCCGACTAATAGCGTTTGAATATGGTTAGTATTATCTTGAATGAGCTCAGTGACTTTTTTGTTACTAAGCTCCATAAAGACATAGCTATGAAGATAGCCTTGTTGAATGATTGGTGCGGCAAACCAAGCGGTAGTGTCATTATTATGACTATGAGCACTAAAATCTGTAAATACGACGGGTACTTGTTCGGGGCTATTTTGACTTTGTTTTGTTTTAGTCTTAATGGCTTTAAATGTTTGCTGTAATGCAAGATGTGACGTGTTGTTGGCTAATAGGTTAACACCAAAAAGATCATGATTTTTAACCGAGTAAACAATATCACCTGAGATATCGACCAACATAATATCTTTGAAATCGGAACGTTTAAGGTACTCGTTATACACGGCATTATAACGCTTAAACATTAATCGATACCGTTCGTGACCAATGTATCCACGATCGGAATTTTGATTACCTTTTGTGGTTAACGTTAAATTAAAATAATTAGCTCGCCCTTGGGCGTTAAGTTGCGAGTCAATATTACCCAGTTGATGGAATGCTCCGACTAAACCGTAAAATCTTCCGCCGCTGTTATTTGATAATTCTGAGCGTGCAAAGCTTTTTACTTCAGATTCTTTAGCCGTAAAGAAACTCTGTAATTGTTTATGTTTATTATCACGCAATGAAGCTAGGTGGTTGATGCTTTGTTCTGCTAAATCTTTAGTGTGAGAATTAAGAAAATAGAGTGCTGACAATATCAATGGGGTGATACTGAGGACTAAAAATGCCAGCATAAGCGTGTGCTGAAGACGTTTAAAGCGTTTAGTATTCTGCATTCCGGTGCCTGAATAAGATGTTAATATTTACGGTTTTAACGATAAATGTAACCACGTTAAAATAGACATTATTATATTAACGGTTGTCCTAATTGTTAATATCTTAATGTGATGAGTAAGCGTGTTTATACTGGATTTTTATTATGAATCAAGTTACTAGGAATGGAATCGTGTCAAGAGGCACAAAATTAACAAATTTAACGTTATAAAAAAGGGCAGTATTGACTGCCCTTTATAAAATAGAGATTTTGATTATTGCTTATGGTTAGTTATTTTTTTGCCGTATATACATTGAATTTATTAGTATGAGAACGGATTTCACATTGGCCAAGGCTAGCTTCAATTAATGGTGGGTATTGTAAAAAACAGTTAGCCACAATCACTAATTCACCACCATGACGTAAATACTGAGGGGCTTGATTAATAAACGTTTCAGTGGCAGCATAAAATGTTTTTAAGCCAGAATGAAATGGCGGGTTACTGATTAAATATCGGTAAGGACCATTAATGTTTTTATAAACATCAGTAGCAATAAAATTGGCGGTTAGATTATTAACCTTAAATGTTTCTTTCGCCGACTCAATAGCTAGTGCGCTAATATCACATAGATCTAGTTCAATCTGTGGATATTTGGCTTTCATTACGGCACCAATAACACCTGCACCACAACCAAAATCGAGTACACGGCCGTTAAGGGCTGGTAAATTATTAAGTAATAGTTCTGAGCCTTTATCAAACTCACCGTGGCTAAATACGCCCGGCAATGAACGCACTGTTAAATTAACACCTGCAATATTAATCGGATAGCTACGGAACCATTTATTGATATCAAAAGTGGGAGCGGGAGTATCACAACGTCCCCAATAGAAACTACAACGACGAGCAGAGTCGTATTTGGTTAGTGGACCGTATTGCGCAAACATTTTTTCTGCACTTCTGACGCCACAGCGGTTTTCACCTACGATACAAATTTCAATGCCAGCCGCAAACTTACTCAATAACATTGATAATAAATAATCAGCTTCGGCTTTTGCTTTTGGCCAATAAAGCAGAATCATATCAACATCTAGCTCTGCATTAAGTTCAGTACCAAAATGACAGTCAATTGCTTGATGGTGCTCAATGTCACCTACGTAACCATAATTGGTGGTAAATACTGTTACCGATTGTGCTGTTGTGAGTAATTCTGAGGCAAAGGTATCATTTAGTTCGCCAGCAATAAGGACTTTGCGATTTTCAAAAAATTCAGATTGACGAGCAACCACTTGGCTCGCAGGGGAATAAGACATTTAACTGGCCTCAAAATAGACATCATGGTTCAGGAGCGCGGATTGTTCCATAAATAGTGTCAGATGGAAAGGCGCAGCTAATAGAAGAGGTATAATCATAAGCCGCCGTTATTGTCGTTAAGAATAACGGCAAGCTAGTGAGTAATTACTTAGGATTAATTACTATCTTGTTGTTTTAGGAAGGATTGAAATTCAACTTCATACATTTTAAACAACACTAATGTTACGCCAAAAATAATTGGACCATAGATCATACCGATTAAGCCAAATAATTGAATACCACCAATAATTGAAAAGAAGATCAATAAGGTATTCATACTTGAACTACCTTGCATTAATAGTGGGCGAACAATGTTATCGATAGAACCGACAACAAGAACGCCCCAACAAGCAAGAAACAGTGACCATTCCCAATCACCCACCAACAGTAAATACAATGATGCAGGAATCCAGATCAGAGCAGTACCAACAACGGGGATTAATGAAGCAAAGGCCATCATTGAACCCCAGAATAAGCCTTGGAATCCGCATAGCCACATAGCGAATCCACCGGCAAGTCCTTGTGCTAGTGCTGTTAAGAAAGAACCGAGCACGGCAGATCGTGCCACTTGCTCTACCTCATTCATGATGGTGTCTTCTTGACTACGAGATAATGGAATAACGTGGCGAATGGCAGCGATCATTTTATCGTTATCACGAAGTAAGAAAAATAACACGAACAACATCATCATGAAGTTAACTAATAAATTCGTCGCATCACCTAATATTTTAGCGCTGATATTAAGTGCTTGTGAGCCAACTTGAGAGGCTGTGGTCGCTATTTTCTGAATGATCACTTGAGGATCAAAATCATGGAATGGTGAGTATTTATCGATTAGCGCGAGTGCTTTTTGGGCAAAAGGGTGGGCAAACAGTTCTTTCGGTCCGCCGGTTGTTAACCATGTATAGCTTTCTTTTGATACGGTAGTGCCTTGATGCACGATCGATGAAAAAACCACTAAAATAGGAATAACAATAATCACCGTCATAATAAAACATGACAGCATTGCTGCGGTATTTTCACGCGTTGGCATTCTGGCTAGTAAGCGTTTATGTAATGGTGTGAATAATAAAGAAATAATAAACGCTAACACAATCGGACCTAAATAAGGTTCAATCAATTTATAACTGGCATAAGAGGCGACAAAGAGTGCCACTATCAGCATCCAGTGACGTGGTTCTACCTTAAACGGGTGAGACACGGTATTTATCCTTTTTAAATCCATCGATAAAAGTCATTCTCACTGTAATTGATAAAGATTATCATTATAATCATCACTGGGAATTTGATGATTATAGCCTTTATCGAGGAGATAGCTTATGGGATGTTGTAATTGTGGTTGTGATGACAAAAAAAAACGTAAACCACCGTTAGTGCTAATTGTTTTAGTACTGGTTGTTGGGCTTTCAGTTTATTTTTGGCAGTAAATAGTAACCAATAGAATATATTATTCATTGGTTCTTATTGATTAACGTCATATTAAACGCCAGTCGTAAAAAAGGTCACTGCGAGTGACCTTTTTGCATAATAGCATTAATAAAATAATGTTTTTAACAACATTGTCTTATTTATTTTTTAAAAGAAGGCTATTTTGCTTCAGCAGCAAGTGTTGCAAATGCAAAATCTGCAGCCTCTAATGTGGCATCAATTTCTTTATCGTTATGTGCAAGGGACGTAAAGCAAGCTTCATAAGCTGAAGGTGCAAGGTACACGCCTTTATCTAACATTAAATTAAAGAAGCGTTTGAAACGTTCAATGTCACATTTAGTCACATCGTCATAGCAAGTCACACTGTCTTGATCAATAAAGAAGAAGCCAAACATTGCGCCAACTTGGTTTACAGCTAATGGAATGCCATGTTTGTCAGCTAGTGCTTTAAAGCCGTTTGCTAAGCGTTTAGTGGTATTAGCAAGGCGCTTTTCATTGCCTTCTTCTATTAATACGGTTAAACATGCATGACCTGCTGCCATCGCGACAGGGTTGCCTGATAGCGTGCCAGCTTGATATACAGGGCCTGTTGGTGCGATAAATTCCATCACATCACGACGACCACCAAAAGCACCCACTGGCATACCACCACCGATGATTTTACCTAACGTTGTGATATCAGGTTTAACATTGTAATACGCTTGAGCACCACCTTGTGCGACGCGGAAGCCTGTCATTACTTCATCTAAAATTAATAGTGCGCCAAATTCATCACAAATTTCACGTAGACCTTGAAGGAAGCCGGCTACCGGTGGAATACAGTTCATGTTGCCAGCAACAGGCTCAACGATAATACAAGCGATTTGATCTGGCTGCGCGGTAAAGGCTTCGCGAACTGAATCTAGATCGTTGTAAGTTGCGGTTAAAGTATGTTTAGCAAAATCAGCTGGAACACCCGGAGAGCTAGGTTGACCAAGCGTTAATGCACCTGAACCTGCTTTTACTAATAGGCAATCAGCATGACCATGGTAACAACCTTCAAATTTAAGAATATTATCACGACCAGTAAAGCCACGAGCAAGACGAATGGCACTCATGGTTGCTTCTGTACCTGAACTTACCATACGTACCATTTCCATCGACGGTACAAGTTCTGATACTAACTCAGCCATGGTTATTTCCATTGCTGTCGGTGCGCCAAAGCTTAAACCTTGCTGGGCTGCGTGAATAACGGCATCACGAATTGCCGCATGATTGTGACCCAGAATCATCGGTCCCCATGAACCAACGTAATCAATATACGCATTACCATCAGCATCAAAAATATAAGCGCCATCAGCGCGATCAATAAATAATGGTGTACCACCAACGCCAGCAAAAGCTCTCACTGGTGAGTTAACACCACCTGGGATTTTTTGTTGTGCTTTAGCAAATAAATCAGCTGACTTGCTCGTTTTGCTCATGTTAAATCCTATAAAAAAAGTAAGGCGATGATTTAATCCACAGAAATTTCGATCCTAATTAATTATAGGTAGGGAAGTGTGGAGAATGAAACTGCCTTATTGTACCTAAAGTGGTGCTGAAGATAGAGTCATTTTACTGTTTAAAATGAATGCTAATCTAAAAACAAACACTCTAATTTTGAGAAACATGTCACAGTTGCAAAGCTATTTTTCAACATTAGCAGTGTAAATCATAACCACATTGGATTAGGCTATAGTATTGATCCTATCTTCATCCTCCGCTGTAATGGCATTATATTTATATAAAACGGCTTTCTAATGACTGAAAAATCGCGCGGTTTTCATATACCTTCCCATCTCCAACCGAGTGGTTTGGTGAGGCGTTTTTTGACCAAAGATAAAACCCCTATTTCTGTTCTATTTCTTTCAGCTCTCGTTGGTAGTCTTGCTGGCTTGGTCGGTACACTATTTGAAATTGGTGTGCGATGGGTGAGTGAACAACGTACTGTCTGGCTACGTGATGAAATTACAAGTGTGCTGCCGTTATGGTTAGCTGCATTTATTGTCAGCGGTACATTAGCCTTTATTGGTTATTTTTTAGTGTGCCGTTTTGCCCCCGAAGCCGGCGGTTCTGGTATTCCTGAAATTGAAGGCGCAATGGATGAAATGCGTCCTGTCCGTTGGTGGCGAGTTATTCCTGTTAAATTCTTCGGTGGTTTAGGCGCGTTAGGTTCCGGTATGGTTTTAGGCCGCGAAGGTCCGACGGTACAAATGGGCGGTAATATCGGTCGTATGATTTCAGATATTTTCCGTTTAAAAGATAAAGAAGGCCGCCACTCGTTATTGGCTGCTGGTGCTGCTGGTGGTTTGGCTGCGGCCTTTAATGCCCCAATGGCGGGTATTATGTTTGTTATTGAAGAGATGCGACCACAATTTCGTTACAGTTTGATCTCTGTTAAATGTGTAATGATTTCAGCAATGATGTCGACCATCGTGTTCCGATTTATTTCGGGTCAAAGTGCGGTTATTACTATGCCGCAATATGATGCGCCAGCACTTAATTCGTTATGGCTATTCTTGGTGCTTGGGTTGTTATTCGGTGGTTTTGGGGTTGTTTTTAACCGCTTAATTATTTTTACATTAGATTGGTTTGTTACTATTCACCATAATAATCGCACTCGTTATTTAATTACTGGTGGCTTATTAGGTGGCTGTTTTGGTCTATTATTACTTTATTTTCCAGAGCTGACTGGCGGCGGTATTTTTCTTATTCCACCGGCAACTAATGGTGATTACAGTTTAAACATGTTGTTGCTGTTGTTTTTTGCGCGTGTTGCAACAACATTATTATGTTTTGGTTCTGGTGCTCCCGGTGGTATTTTTGCGCGATGCTGGCATTAGGAACATTGTTTGGTACGTTTTTTGGTATTGTGGTACAAGGTATTTATCCTCATTTAGATATTGCTCCTGGCTTATTTGCTATTGCAGGTATGGGGGCATTATTTGCAGCAACAGTGCGCGCACCGATTACGGGTATTTTGTTGGTTATCGAAATGACTAATAACTATCACCTTATTTTACCTTTAGTGGTGACAACATTGGGTGCGACTATGATGGCTCAAATGCTTGGTGGTCAACCGATTTACTCCCAATTACTTCACCGCACCATTAAAAAAGAAAAATTAGGTCACGATTCACCACATGATGCTCCAGTTGAGACGGCTAATACTTGAACAAAATAGTCAGGTATTAGATAATCACTTTTAATTAATGGAAGTATTTGAGAGGTTTTGTAATGAGCGATGTTAATTTGCCGCTGACTTTTTCTGATGTGGCTGCGAATAAAGTGAAAACGCTTATCGCTGAAGAAGAAAATCCAGAATTAAAACTACGGGTATATATTACTGGTGGTGGTTGTAGTGGGTTTCAATATGGCTTTACGTTTGACGAAAAAGTCAATGATGGCGATATGACGATAGAAAATAACGGTGTGACATTAGTTGTTGACCCAATGAGTTTACAGTATTTAGTCGGTGGTGTTGTTGACTATACTGAAGGCTTAGAAGGTTCACGCTTCTTTGTTAATAACCCGAATGCAACCACAACATGTGGTTGTGGCGCGTCATTTAGCGTTTAGTGCGTTGAGCATTATGTATTATAAAAAGCCGTCTATTGACGGCTTTTTTTGTTAGTAACGATCAATGTTGGTAATGATTAAGAATGAAAGCAATATATTAGCTTTGAGGTAATAAAATGGCATTTTTAGCTAATAAATGGCTGTAACTGTTAACTTGTTCAAGTTGCTTACTCGCTTGTTGTTTAAACACGGTTTGAGCCGAGCCTGCAAGCGAATGCTCTTGGGGTAAATCTACCGTCCGTGGGTTTTGATGGCTACCGTTGACTAGAAATTCATAATGTAAATGAGGACCGGTGACGCGCCCCGTACCACCGAGAGTACCAATCGTTTGTCCTTGCTTTATTCGTTGTCCTGTTTTGACCATCCGTTTAGTCATATGAAGGTATTTAGTGACATAGTTGCCATTATGACGAATAAAGACATAGTTACCGTTAAATTGGTTATAGCTTGATTCCATAACCATGCCATCACCCGCAGCCCAGATTGGTGTGCCCACAGGAGCGACATAATCAGTGCCACGGTGAGCTTTGACTTGTTTGGTTACCGGATGTAGTCGACGCGGATTAAAGTTAGAACTGACATAACGGAAGTTAATCGGGGAGCGTAGAAAGGCTTTACGCATTGCTAGGCCATTTTTATCATAATATTTACCGTCTTGATGGCGTACTGCAGTAAATGTTTGTCCCATATTGGTAAACGTGGCGGCAAGAATATTACCGTGATCAATCGCATTCCCATTAAGGTAATGTTGCTCAAATAGCACCTCAAATTTATCGCCAGCGCGAATATCGAGTGCAAAATCAA
Source organism: Photobacterium carnosum (assembly GCF_021236965.1). Classification (NCBI taxonomy): domain Bacteria; kingdom Pseudomonadati; phylum Pseudomonadota; class Gammaproteobacteria; order Vibrionales; family Vibrionaceae; genus Photobacterium; species Photobacterium carnosum. The sequence goes on from NZ_WMDN01000007.1 coordinate 26,747, forward strand.
TATCCCATCCAAACAGCGCGGCTATTTCCATGATTTGATTGGCTGTTAATCCCGCTTTATCTGCCGCACTCCAAAAGTTAGAGTTAATGGTTGCTTGAGCATAGTTAGCTTGGGTTTCAATCTGCTGTTTATCAATAGTTGCGCTAAAATCATCGTTATGATGTTTACGTTTTACCATTAAGGTTTCAAGATTATTTAATGGCTGATGTAATTCAATCAGTTGACCTGAACTGTTAAAGCCAAAACGCAAATTATCCCCTGGATTTAATGCGATCAGCTTTTTAGTTTTATTATTGGTGGTAACGACTTGATGTAATAGTCCACTATCTAAGCCTACTTTATCAAACGCGACGGCTAAGCTCTCACCATTTTTGATGGTGTGTGTTTTCCATATTAATGCTGAGTCTGCTAGCGGTTTGGTGGCTATCACTGATGTTTGAGATAAAACGAGCGGATAGTGTTGACCTAATTGATACGTAAACTCAGTTTTAGTGGGTGGCTCTGCATAAATATCAGGGGCCATAATAAGGGCAATAATCGCACTACTGATTATCCCTATCAGTATTTTATTTATTTTTGGCATACGAGGTGATGAGCTTCCATTCATTATGAGAGTAAATAAAAAACAAATAATATTGAGTGTAACGGCTTTCAATATTAGGTGCTATTGAAGTTAAAATAACCAATGTTGTTTTTTATAAATTTGTCGGAATGACCGAAAATAGTGACTTTTACAGCAGCGTTTAGTCATTACTGATTCTGTTGTAAAAAGTATTCTTATTTATTGAGAGCGGTTTTTTTTGAATAGGTTCATTTTAGTAAGCTTAATTTTTAGCTTTGATCGTTAGAGTCTTCATTAAATTCAGTCTATCATCACAAATCAACCCTTATTTTTCTGACATAGACTGACTAGCCATGGAATCGATTCAACATATTATTACTGAACTCACGCCATTGCTGCAGCAATATGGTTATTATATTTTAGCTCTTGCGATTGCGGTTGAGGGCATGGGGATCCCTGCGCCAGGACAGTCATTATTAGTAGTGGCAAGTTTATTGGCGGCATCAGGAAAAATGTCATTACCTGCAGTACTGATGGTTGGCTGGGGAGCTAGCTTTATTGGTAATAGCATCGGCTACTTTATTGGACGTCAATTTGGTCACGTGCTAACTCACAAGCAATGGATTAAACCTAAAACATTAACCAAACTGCATGGCTTTATTGATCGCTATGGCATGTTAGGACTGATTATTAGCCGTTTTGTCGAAGGCATTAAACAATTCATGTGTATTGGCTGTGGTATTGCCGCCATGCCCGCAAAATTATTTTTTACAGGAAACTTTTTAGCGGTAACCGTCTGGTTGCTTGTGTTTGGTGTTGCGCCTGCTTATTTACGTGATGAAGTTGCGCCTATTTTAGCGTTTTATCATAAATATCAAACTCAATGTTGGGTTGTCGTCGCAGTGATTATTATCGCAATAATATGGTTGGTTTACCGCCGTTTTCAGCGTAATAGAGTTGTGATTGAAAAATAAAAGTCTGCCATTTGAATGATAAAAAAACCGCCAGTATTTAACGCGAAAGAGTGTTAGCTGGCGGTTTTTTATTATAGACGTGTGATCGTTGTTTAGTTAATTACGCAGAGCAAAAGTAGGTAAAGAAAGATTCCAGCGAATAGCGGCTAAACGAATTGATAAGGTAGTAATAATCCCCATGATCGCTGCCATTGACGGTAATACCCCGAGTGATAAGCTTAGTGTGTGTATAATGCCGCCAATAATACACGCAGTAGCGTAAACCTCTGTGCGGAAAATCATCGGTACTTCACGACCTAAAACATCACGAATAACTCCCCCACCACATCCAGTGATCACCCCCATAATAACGGCCACTAATGGCGATGCACCATAACGTAATGATTTCTCAACGCCAATCGCAACAAACACAGCAAGTCCAATTGCATCGGCTACGGGTAAAAAATACCATGGCATTCGTTGTGGTCGTTGAGCGGCTATCATAGTGATAACGCAAGTAATAAAAATCACCCATAAATAGTTGGTATCGTGGATCCAAAAAACCGGTGTTGCCCCTAATGCCATATCTCGAATAGTACCACCGCCAATCGCTGTTACACTGGCAAGAACGACGACACCAAAAGGGTCCATGCGTAGCCGTCCGGCCATAAGTACACCTGATGCAGCAAAAATGGCAGTGCCAAACATATCGAGAAAATAAATAAGCATCTCTGTTCCTGCAAGAATAATGAAGTTGAGTTAAGCGGCAGAGATTGTACGAATAAATACGTAACGCACAACAGTAATAAAATGCTTTGTGACGTTATTCACAGGCTTTATATCCATACTGTGATTAGTGATCATCTCGTACTTGATTGAGTAATCCACAGACTTGTTTAATGGCAAGTAATGTTCGTGGTGTTGGTCTATTTAACCAATTAGTATTAAGTTGGTAAATATGGTGTTGTTTTATTGCAATTAGTTGGTGTTGCCATTGCGCCCATAATTGTTGAGTGTCAGCGATTGGTTGAGCACTAAATATCACTTGAGGTTGACGAACAATCACTTGCTCTTGGTTAACTTGTGGGTAGGCCACACTGCTATTTGCAAAAATATTTTCGCCACCACAAAATTGAAAAATCTGACTTGGCCAGCCACTATCGGCAACGGTCATTAACGGCGTTGAACCTAATTGATAAAAATAGCGTACTTTAGGTTTATTGTGATTGGCTATTTTTAATTGTTGTAACTGATGTCTAAATTCAGTGGCAGCTTGCTGTGCAGGTTGTGGTGAATCGGCATATTGCCCCAGTTGTTCTAATGTCTTGGGAATATCGGCCAATGTTTTTGGGTTTGAATAGAGTATTTTAATCCCAAGTTGTTCTAAACGGGCTAATTCTCGGCTAGGGTTTCCGCCTTGCCAAGCTAAAATCAAATCAGGTTTTAGGGCTAAAATACGCTCCATTTTAAGACCGCGATAATTTGCCACTCGCTCTAATTTTTCAGCTGCGGGAGGATAATCACTGTAAGCACTGGCGGCAATGAGTTTATTTCCTAATCCAGCCGCATAAGCCATTTCAGTGGTATGAGGTGATAAGCTAATTATACGTTGGGTTTGTTGGGCTAACGTTGCCGCAACGCTAGGTGTAATGGTACTTATAACGAATATAAGTAAACATAAGAATCGCACTATAAAACTCCATAAAAAAAATATAGTAATAAACTTTCAACTGCGAGCCACACATAAAGGCGTTGTGTTATGAGTTGTTGTATTTGTGCAAGATGCAGTATCGCCGAGAGACAAGGCGAGCTAATAATCGTTGTTATGAGTGGTTGACTCGTGCGGCAATTAATAATGCTAGACGGTGCCAGATACGCAATAGATGTAATGGAGAGGGAATGGGTAATAACCAATGTAGTAATAAAGCTCCCCATAAAGCGAGCAGGGAGCCATTGGTTGTTAATGAGGCGATAAATGCCGAAGTTGTCATCAGTAGTTATCATCTCATTGATGTTATTAGTTTAACAATTCAACCATTTTAGCAACCATTACAGAAGAACTCTGTGCTGCAAGTGGCAGGAACTCATCAAAGCTCATTGGTGATTCTTTGTCAGCAACATCAGAAATTGCACGAACAACCACAAATGGAACCTTGAATTGGTGACAAGCTTGCGCAATAGCAGCGGCTTCCATTTCAACCGCAACCACTGTTGGGAAATGGGTACGGATGAAGTTTTGTTTCTCAGCTGAACATACAAAAGCATCGCCAGTACAAATCAAACCACGAACCGCGTGTGGTGGTTGTGGCAATGCTGCTAGTGCTTGTTCTGCAACAGACATTAATTTTTCGTCAGACAGGAAAGCGGCAGGTTGTTGTGCCATTTGACCGATTTCGTAACCAAATGCTGTTACATCAGCATCGTGGTAACGTACTTCAGTTGAAATAACCACATCGCCTACGTTTAAACTTGATTCAAAACCGCCAGCAGAGCCGGTATTAATCACTACATCAGGCTTAAAGATTTCAAGTAAAATAGCTGTACCTACTGCTGCGGATACTTTACCAATACCTGATTGTAGTAATGCTACGTTCGCACCGTTTAGTTTACCAGTGTAGATAGTACAACCTGCTGTATTATGGGTTTCACAGTCAGTAAGTTGATCTTTAAGGATGGCAACTTCTTGTTCCATCGCGCCAATAATGCCGATTTTCATGAATGGTATCTCTTTATTGATGAGGTGCACTTGCCGTGCTGATATGGCTAAGATTGTAGCATGAGCCATAATCATTATTCCAAAACTCTCGTCTAAACACTGTTAACCATTGTAACGTCACAGCAGTTATTAGAGATAACTGCTGTGTTGATAACACGTGTTAATGGAGAGGTCAGTTACAGGTTTAAATAATCGAGAATACCATCAGCGGCTTTTCGACCTTCATCAATGGCAGTGACGACTAAATCAGAACCACGCACCGCATCACCACCAGCAAAGATCTTTGGGTTTGACGTTTGGAAAGCAAACTCAGTGTCAGCTGCTTTAATTCGACCCCATTGATCGAGCTCGACATCATAAGGTGTGAGCCAAGGCATGGCGTGTGGTTGAAAACCAAATGCCATAATCACCGCATCAGCCGCTAAGACATGTTCACTGTCGGCAACGGGTTCAGGGCGTCGACGACCCGCAGCATCAGCGTCACCTAAGGCGGTTTTTACGACTTTAACACCAATCACGTTACCTGAACTATCAACCTCAATACCTAATGGTTGCAGGTTAAACATAAAGTTAACCCCTTCTTCTCGCGCATTTTTCACTTCACGCTTCGATCCTGGCATATTGGCTTCGTCACGACGATAAGCACAAATAACGTTGTTTGCGCCTTGGCGAATTGAGGTACGAACACAATCCATTGCGGTATCACCACCACCAAGGACGACAACCCGTTTGCCTTGCATATCAATAAACGGTTGTGGTTGTGTAAGCGCCATCACTCGATAAGTGTTAGAGACTAAGAACGGTAGCGCATCGTAGACGCCATTTGCATCTTCGTTCGCGAGCCCAGCACGCATATTTTTATAGGTGCCGACACCTAAGAAAACCGCATCATAATCAGCGAGCAGAGTGTCAATACTGATATCTTTACCCACCTCAGTATTAAGCTGGAACTCAACCCCCATTTCACTAAAGACACGACGGCGATTGATCATGATATCTTTTTCTAATTTGAACGAAGGAATACCAAACGTCAATAAGCCGCCAATTTCAGGGTAGCGATCAAACACCACTGGTTTTACGCCGTTACGCACCAGAACATCAGCACATGATAATCCTGCTGGACCTGCACCAATGATGGCGACTTTTTTATCTGTTAGTTCAACGCCTGACATATCGGGTTTCCACCCCATTTCAAACGCTTTATCAGTAATGTATTTTTCAACATTACCGATAGTGACCGCACCAAAATCGTCATTAAGGGTACATGCCCCTTCACATAAGCGATCTTGTGGGCAAACGCGACCGCAGACTTCTGGCAGGGTATTGGTTTGATGCGATAACTCTACCGCTTCAATAATACGGCCTTCATTGGCAAGCTTTAACCATTGTGGAATGTAGTTATGCACGGGGCATTTCCACTCACAATAAGGGTTACCACAATCGAGGCAACGGTCTGCTTGTGCTCCTGCTTGTTGCTCTGTAAAAGGCTCATAAATTTCGACAAACTCGATTTTTCGAATTTGAATCGCTTTTTTAGGTGGGTCGATACGCTCGACATCAATAAATTGGTAAACATTCTGGCTCATTTGGTTTCCCTCCCTTATTGTGCCTGAAGACGCAGTTCAGATTCTGAACGACTTTGGTGACCTAACAGCGTATTGATATCCGCTGACTTTGGCTTCGCAAGATAGAATTTTGGTATCCATTGGTCAAAGTTAGCCAAAATTTCATTAGCACGGGTTGAGCCTGTTTCTTGCAGGTGACGATCAATTAATCCGCGTAAATGTTCTTGATGGATTTTGAGTTGATCAAGTGCGACTGCTTCAATTAACTCAGGGTTTACGCGTCCTGTAAAATCACCATCTTCATCTAAGATATACGCAAAACCACCCGTCATTCCGGCACCGAAGTTCACCCCTGTTTTACCTAAAATAGCCACAATACCGCCCGTCATGTATTCACACGCGTTATCACCAGCCCCTTCTACTACCGCAATCGTACCTGAGTTACGCACTGCAAAACGCTCGCCTGCTTTACCTGCGGCAAATAACTTGCCGCCTGTTGCACCGTATAAACAAGTATTACCGATAATAGTGGCATCACTGGATTTAAACGCTGAGCCGAGTGGTGGACGAATAGCAATCTTTCCTCCCGCCATGCCTTTACCGACATAATCGTTAGCATCGCCGGTTAAATTAAGGTTTAAACCGCCCGCATTCCAGACCCCAAAGGATTGCCCCGCCGTACCGATAAAGTGGAGCGTGATCGGTGTTGAAGCCATGCCTTGGTTACCATAACGAAGGGCAATTTCACCGGATAAGCGCGCACCAATTGAGCGATCGGTATTACAGATAGGGAAGTGATAATCACCGCCACTACGGTTTTCGATGGCACTCAGCGTATGTTCTAGTAACTGTTGGCTTAACTGTGCGTCATCAAATGGACTATTGGTTTCACTGTAATACACGGTTTTGCCAGCATGTGGTGTTGGTGCAACTAATAAAGGACTTAAATCCAGTTTTGATTGTTTGGCAGTAAAGCCCTCAAGTTGTTGCAATAAATCAGTGCGACCGATTAAGTCTATTAATTGTTTAACCCCAAGTTGGGCTAACAATTGACGAACTTCCTCGCCGACACCGATAAAGTAATTCATTACCTGTTCTGGCAAGCCTTTAAAGAAATCTCGGCGTAGTTTTTCATCTTGAGTCGCAACGCCCGTTGCACAGTTGTTTAGATGACAAATACGCAGATATTTACATCCAAGCGCCACCATTGGCGCAGTGCCAAAGCCAAAGCTTTCTGCCCCTAAAATCGTTGCTTTAACGACATCTAGGCCTGTTTTTAAGCCGCCATCCACTTGCAGACGAATTTTATGACGTAAGCCATTCGTCACCAATGCTTGTTGGGTTTCAGCCAATCCAAGTTCCCACGGGCTACCCGCATATTTGACTGACGTAAGTGGACTTGCGCCCGTACCACCGTCATAACCTGAAATAGTGATTAAATCGGCATAGGCTTTAGCAACACCCGTCGCGATAGTGCCGACGCCGGGTTCTGATACCAGTTTGACAGACACCAAGGCTTTTGGATTGACTTGCTTGAGATCAAAAATCAGCTGCGCCAGATCTTCAATCGAATAAATATCGTGATGTGGTGGCGGTGAAATTAAGGTTACGCCAGGTACAGCAAAGCGTAACTTGGCAATTTCTGTGGTGACTTTATGCCCTGGAAGCTGACCGCCTTCACCAGGTTTTGCCCCTTGCGCGACTTTAATTTGGATCACGTCAGCATTGACTAAATAATGCGGAGTGACGCCAAAGCGACCGGAAGCTACTTGTTTAATGCGTGAGTTACGCTCAGTACCAAAACGGCGTGGATCTTCACCACCTTCACCGGAGTTGGAACAGCCGCCTAAACGGTTCATCGCAATCGCTAAGGCTTCGTGTGCCTCTGGGCTTAGCGCGCCAATCGACATCGCTGCTGAGTCAAAGCGCTTATACAGTTCCGTTGCCGCTTCTACGTCTTCAATCGCAATTGAATCGTGGTTATCCGTCAAAGCTAATAAGTCACGAATCGCGGCCACTGGACGGTGATTTACTTGCTCTGCAAAAACAAGGTAATCTTGATAATCACCAGATTTTACTGCTTTTTGTAGCGTCGAAACCACATCAGGGTTATAAGCGTGGAACTCGCCGCCATGAACATATTTAAGTAAACCGCCGTGATCAATCGGTTTGCGTTTTAGCCATGCTGTACGTGCAAGGTTGTGCAAGTCTTGTTGAATATCACTAAAATCAGCGCCAGCAATACGGCTTGAAACCCCTTTGAAACACAGTTCAATAATGTCATTACCTAAACCAATCGCTTCAAATAACATTGAACAACGGTAAGAGGAAATGGTTGAGATGCCCATTTTGGACATGATCTTAAACAGGCCTTTATTGATCCCGTCGCGATAATTGGTCATCACCTCGCGGTATGGTTTATCAATCACCTTACTATCAACCATTTTTGCTAATGATTCATAGGCAAGGTAGGGGTAAACCGCCGTAGCACCAAAACCAAACAGCACTGCAAATTGATGTGGATCGCGTGCGGTAGCGGTTTCAACCACAATATTGGTATCACAACGTAAATTGTTATCGACTAATCGGCGTTGAATGGCACCCACAGCCATCGCTGCTGGAATGGGTAGGGTATCTTTGCTGATGGTGCGATCGGATAACACAATCAGAACTGCACCTTGTTCGACTAACTGCTGCGCTTTATCACAGAGGCTGACAATGGCTTGCTCAAGATCCGTTTGTTGCGGGTCAAAATTAATATGAAGCTGGTTACTGGCATAGTATTGCTGATCGAGATCGAGTAACTGTTTGAAATCAGAATAGAGTAAAACGGGTGATTTAAATGCCACTCGTTGAGCATGACTGTCGGTTTCACAGAACACATTAATCTCACGGCCAATACAACTCGCAAGCGACATCACATGTTTTTCACGCAAAGGATCGATCGGTGGGTTAGTCACTTGCGCAAACATTTGACGGAAATAATCGGTGATTGGACGCTGTTGCGATGACAATACTGCCATTGGTGCATCATCACCCATAGATCCTGTGGCTTCTTGACCATTTTCACCAATAACCCGCAGCACTTGATCGAGTTCTTCACGGCTGACATTAAATTGTTTGTGGTGAGTATTAAGCTGATTGTCATCCAAACTACGTTGGCTTATATGGCTATCATCTAACTGTTCAATGGGCACTAAATGTTGAACATGAGTATCCATCCATTGCTTATACGGATGGCGGCTCATCAGTTCGTTATCAATATCTTGTGAATGCCAGATTTTGGCGAATTTTGTATCGATAACCAATAACTCACCGGGGCCGACACGGCCTTTTTCTGCCACTTCATCAGGGGTGTAATCCCAAATGCCGACTTCAGAAGCGATGGTGATTAGTTTATCTTTAGTGATCACATAACGCGCAGGGCGTAAGCCATTACGATCAAGGTTACACGCCGCGTAACGACCATCTGACATCACAATGCCTGCGGGGCCATCCCATGGTTCCATGTGCTTGGAGTTAAAATCATAAAAAGCACGTAATGCGGGATCCATATCAGGGTGATTTTGCCATGCTGGTGGCACGAGCATTCGCATTGCACGGAAGAGATCCATACCGCCGGCTAAAAACAGCTCCAGCATATTATCAAGGCTTGATGAATCAGATCCGGTTTCATTAACAAATGGCGCCGCTGTTTTTAAATCAGGTAATAATGGTGAACTAAATTTATAAGCGCGTGCGCGTGCCCACTGACGATTACCGGTAATGGTATTGATTTCGCCATTGTGGGCTAAGTAACGGAAAGGCTGCGCTAATGGCCATCGTGGCTGAGTATTGGTTGAAAAACGTTGGTGGAATAAACAGATTGATGACTCTAACCGAATGTCCCCTAAATCTTGATAAAACTTAGGCAGATCAGCGGGCATGAATAACCCCTTGTAGACCGTAACTTGAGTTGAGAGGCTACAAATATAGAAATCTTTATCGTCTGTAATTCGTTTTTCAATTCGACGCCGAGCAATATAAAGCCGACGTTCAATGTCCCGTGGTTTCCATCCTGCTGGGGCATTGATAAACACTTGTTCAATGGTTGGCAGTGATTGTTGGGCAATCGGACCGAGAACACTGGCGTTGATCGGCACTTCACGCCAACCTGCAATGGATAAGGTTTCGGTGATCAACTCTTCGTTGATAATTTCACGTGCATGTTGAGCGAGAACAGGATCTTGACTGAGGAATATCATTCCTACTGCAAATTCACGCGATAAATTCCACTGCTTTTCTGCGGCAATAATACGATAAAAATTATCAGGTTTTTTAATTAATAAACCACAGCCATCGCCAGTTTTCCCATCCGCAGCAATTCCTCCTCGGTGGGTCATGCGATCGAGGGCAGATATTGCGGTACGAACAAGTTTATGGCTAGTTTCGCCTTCAATGTGGGCGATAAGACCGAAGCCACAGTTATCTTTTTCTAGTGATGGGTTATACAGTGACATTGCAATTCTCCCTTGCTCCTGTTTGCTATAAACAGTTTTACTGCAAAATGGAAATCAAGATTGATCGCGCATTTTGCCTCCTACGATATTTCAAATTAACGACAATTTACAAAAAGGTCAAATGTTGCTAACAAATGATATTTATACCCATTAACTGGTTTTTATTAACCTTAACTATCTGAAATAAAATTATATTCATTACAGCTGTAAGTTTTTTTGAGTGTTAATTAAGGGTTGGTTACTGTGTTTTTAGATTAAAAAATGGCTAAATTTGGTGGGTTACGAGGGTGGATGTTATAAATTTGTGTAATAAAATAATCGTCTGAGCTGTAATCAATAAAAAGCCAGCAGTAATGTGCTGGCTTTACATTTTTCAGTTGAATCAAATAATAATAAAGTTTACGAAAGCATCAAAGAATTCGCTTTCGCTTCGAGATGGGAGTTACCCATCAAGTAGTTATCAATTGACCGTGCTGATTCACGACCTTCGTTAATACAACGAACCACTAATGATTGTCCGGTTCGCATATCACCTGCGGCAAATACGCCAGCTTGGCTGGTGGCGAAATTCTGAGTGGCAACATTACCGCGATCATCAAGTTTAATATTCAATTGTGCTAACACGCCTGTTGGCTCTGGGTGTAAAAAGCCCATTGCTAAAAAGGCCATATCACAAGCGATGATGCGTTCAGTTCCTGCCACTTCTTCAAAGTTTGGTCTTGCACCGGGTTTTGCTTCTTGCCATGCAATATCAGCGATTCGTAACCCTTTAACATTGCCATTACCATCATCAATAAATTCTTTGGTAAGAATATTCCAATAACGATCACAACCTTCTTCATGCGATGTCGAAGTTTTCATGATCATCGGGTATGACGGCCACGGTTGGTTAGCAGGGCGTTGCTCTGGCGGCAATGGCATGATTTCAACTTGAGTAATACTTGCCGCACCATGGCGGTTGGAAGTGCCGACACAATCTGATCCTGTATCGCCACCACCAATGACAACGACATGCTTATCTTGCGCATGCACTTCAGCTGTTTTGAGATCCATATCATTTGCACGGCGGTTATTTTGGGCTAAAAAGTCCATCGCAAAATGAACCCCATTAAGCTCACGCCCAGGAATAGGTAAATTACGCGGGACAGTTGAACCACCGGTTAGCAAAATAACATCAAATTCTTGGCGTAACTGTTGGGCGTTAATATCGACCCCAATATGAGCATTGACTTCAAATTTCACACCAGCTTGCGCCATCAGGTCAATTTTACGATCAATAATATCCATTCCAAGCTTAAAGTCAGGAATACCAAATCGCAGTAAACCGCCCACTTTTTCATCGCGCTCAAACACGGTAACAGTGTGACCTGCACTGTTTAATTGTTCAGCGGCAGATAACCCCGCAGGACCAGAACCGATAATGGCGATGGTTTTACCCGTCCGCGAACGTGGAATTTTAGGTTTGGCGTAACCGTTACGATAAGCGGTTTCAACAATGGTTTTTTCAATATTACAGATGGTGATTGGATCTTGATTGATGCCAAGCACACAACCACTTTCACAAGGGGCTGGGCAGACGCGACCGGTAAATTCTGGGAAGTTATTGGTTGAACTTAAAATGTTCCACGCTTCTTCCCAGCTATCACGGTAAACCGCATCATTAAATTCAGGAATAATATTACCAATCGGACATGCGTTATGACAAAAAGGTACACCACAATCCATGCAACGTGATGATTGCTCTTGAATTTTGTCACCAAATTCTTCGTTAAGAACAAATTCTTTGTTGTCTTGAATACGAACACTTGGATCTAACTTACTTGGCAGTTCGCGGCCAAATTCTAAAAATCCCGTAGGCTTACCCATTGATGGCCTCCAACGTTTCCTTGTTGTGAGCGGCAGCTTGACGCTGTTGTAATACGGCTTTGTAATCCCTTGGCATCACTTTCATCATCTGTTTGAGATTAGCCTCAAAGTTAGACAAGAACAGTTCTGCGACCGTACTACCCGTTAATTCAATATGTTTGGTTAACATATCGAGCAATAGTTCTTTATCTTCAGTTTCAATAGGATCAAGGTCGACTAATTCAGCGTTGAGTTTGGTTTCAAAATCCCCAAATTGATCCCACACATAAGCGACCCCGCCACTCATGCCTGCGGCAAAGTTACGTCCGGTTTGACCCAGAATAACGGCTACACCGCCTGTCATGTATTCACAGCCGTGATCGCCAATGCCTTCAACGACAACGTTGGCTCCTGAGTTTCGAACACAGAAACGTTCACCTGCAAGGCCGCGAATATAAGATTCGCCAGAAGTAGCGCCATAGAAACAAACATTACCGACCACAATATTATCTTCGGCAATAATATCGGATTGACGATCAGGGTAGAGCACTAGCGTACCGCCAGAAAGGCCTTTACCCCAGTAATCATTGGCATCGCCTTCGACGGTAAAGTGGACCCCTTTTGCAAGGAAAGCCCCAAAACTTTGACCAGCAGAGCCGTTAAACTTGACCGTCATTGGCAGTGGTAAGCCTTGGTCTTTATAGACTTTTGATATTTCATTAGACAGCATAGTGCCGACACTACGATCAGTGTTGATGATCGGCAGTTGTGCCGTTACCGCTTCACCATCACTTAATGCGGGTTGTGCTAATCGAATCAAGGTGCGATCCAATACGTTTTCTAAGCCATGATCTTGTTGGCGTTGGTTATAAATGCCATCTTCAGCACGTGGCGGTTGAATGTGCAGTACTGGGCTAAGATCGAGGTTTTTGTATTTCCAGTGGCCGATATCATCACGCAATTTAAGCTTCTGCGCTTGGCCGACCATTTCATCAATGGTACGGAAACCAAGTTCAGCCATCACCTCACGTAAACCTTCACCCATGTATTGGAAGAAGGTGACGACATCTTCTACACGACCATCAAAGCGCTCACGGAGGGTTTTATTTTGAGTCGCAATCCCAACTGGACAGGTGTTTTTATGACATTTACGCATCATGATACAGCCTTCAACCACCAGTGCTGCGGTTGCTACGCCCCATTCTTCAGCGCCGAGTAAGGTCGCAATGGCAAGGTCACGTGGGGTTTTCATTTGCCCATCAGACTGCACCACTATTCGGTTACGTAAACCATTTTTAAGCAGTGTTTGGTGGGTTTCAGCTAAGCCAAGTTCCCATGGTAAACCGGTGTGGCGAATTGATGACATTGGTGATGCACCCGTACCGCCATCAAAGCCTGCAATAAGTACAACATCGGCTTTGGCTTTTGCAACGCCTGAAGCGATGGTTCCAACACCTGCTTCTGATACTAATTTGACATTAACGCGACCGTCACGGTTAGCATTTTTTAAATCAAAAATCAGCTGGGCTAAATCTTCAATAGAGTAGATGTCGTGGTGAGGTGGCGGTGAAATCAAGCCGACCCCAGGGGTTGAGTGACGGGTTGCGCCAATCCAGTCATCGACTTTGTCGCCGGGTAGTTGTCCACCTTCACCGGGTTTTGCGCCCTGTGCCATTTTGATTTGCAGTTCAGCAGCATTGGTGAGGTAATATGAGGTAACCCCAAAACGACCTGATGCCACCTGTTTAATCGCTGAACGTTCCCAATCGCCGTTATCTTTTTTATCAAAACGGGTAGGGTCTTCACCCCCTTCGCCTGAGTTAGATTTAGCGCCAATGCGGTTCATGGCTACAGCTAAAGTAGAGTGAGCTTCATAAGAAATCGAACCAAAACTCATTGCACCCGTTGCGAAGCGCTTGAGGATCTTCTCAAGTGATTCAACCTCTTCCAGTGCAATTGACGCGGTTGGATTGTTGACAAAATCTAACTGACTACGCAATGTCGCGGCATTGTCACCTTGATCATCAACCGCTTTGGCATATTGCTTAAATTGAGCATAATCTTTGTTACGGGTTGATTGTTGTAATAATGAAATCGTTTCAGGGTTAAACAGGTGCTTTTCACCGCGTTGTTTCCACTGATAGACGCCGCCCACGTCAAGGATTTGTAATGGGATTTCACGGGTTGGGTAACCAACACGGTGACGTACTAGTACTTCTTGAGCAATATCATCGATGGTTAACCCTTGAATACGGGTAACAGTACCGGTGAAGTATTTATCAACCACGGATTTGCTGATACCCAGCGCTTCAAAAATCTGTGCGCCATGGTAAGACTGCAACGTTGAAATTCCCATTTTAGAGAAGATTTTTAGCAGTCCGCCATTAACCCCTTTTCGGTAATTATCAAATAAAGTATCGGTTGGCAGCTCAGGGTCAAGTTTACGTTTATGTTGTAAATCAACCAGTGTTTCAGTGACTAAATAAGGGTTAATCGCATTGGCACCATAACCAATAAGAGTCGCAAAATGGTGGGTTTCACGGGCATCACCCGTTTCAACCACAATGTCACATTTAGCGCGTAAACCTTTGTGGATCAGGTGATGGTGAACAGCACCCACGGCAAGCATCGCGGGGATGGCGGCATGGTTAGAGTTAACCGCACGATCCGTTAAAATAATGATTGAATAACCATCAATCACCGCATCTTCAGAATACTGACAGATACGCTTTAAGGCGCGATCAAGTTTGCCTTGTTCACCACTGGCTCGAAACACAATATCCAATGTTTTTGATTGCAGATGTTCATTATCAATCGCGCGAATTTTTTCTAACTCAGCGTTTGATAGTACCGGTGATTCAAGTTCGACTTTATGGCAATGCTCAGAGGTTTCTGTCAGTAAATTCTGATCTTTACCAAGGTAGGTATTGAGTGACATCACCATTCGTTCACGGATAGGATCTATCGGTGGGTTGGTTACCTGTGCGAACAGTTGCTTAAAGTAATTCGATAAGTGTTGTGATTGGTGTGACAACACCGCTAATGGCCAGTCAGCACCCATTGCGCTAAGTGGTTCATAGCCTGTATTGGCTAACGGTACGATAATATCGTTAACTTCTTCTGAGCTAACGCCAAAAGCTTGTTGATGATGCAATAAACGCTCAGGGGTTGGCTGGTGGTACATGTTGTCAGCATCTGGCAGTGTTTTTAGTGTCAGTAAATTATCTTTGATCCATTGCTCATATGGCTGTGAGGTCGCGATACTATCTTTGACTTCTTCATCTGAAATAATACGACCTTGTTCAAGATCGGCAACGAAGATGCGCCCCGGTTGTAAACGGCCACGGAACTGAATATTTTCTGGGGCAATTTTTACCACTCCTGATTCTGATGCCATGATCAGGAAATCATCTTTAGTGACGGTATAACGTGATGGACGTAACCCATTACGATCTAGGGTTGCACCCACTTGTACGCCATCAGTAAAACAGATAGACGCAGGGCCATCCCACGGTTCCATAATATTGGCGTGGTATTGATAAAAAGCGCGTCGCTTAGGATCCATACTGGTGTTTTCTTGCCATGCTTCAGGGATCAACATCATCAAAGCATGCGGCAAACTACGGCCAGAAAGCACTAATAGCTCAAGTGCCATATCAAAGTTGGACGAATCTGAACTGCCTTCCTGACAAATTGGCAGCAACATACTGATTTCTTGGTGGCTAAATAAGTCAGATTCAAGAATGGCTTCACGGGCTTTCATCCAATTAAGATTACCGCGAACGGTATTTATTTCACCGTTGTGGGCAATGTAACGGAAAGGTTGTGCTAATCGCCAGCGAGGAAAAGTGTTAGTTGAAAAACGGGAATGAACTAACGCTAAGGCGGTTACCATTGCTGGATTGTGTAAATCAAGGAAGTATTGTGGTACTTGGGCAGTTGTTAACTGACCTTTATAAACTAATGTTTTATAAGACAGTGAGTTGATGTAGAAATCATCACCAATATTAGACACGCTTTCTAAGCACACGCGTACGGTATAGTTACGTAATACGTAAAGTTTACGTTCTAATACGGCGGGATCTAAATTGACGCCACCGGTAATAAACACATGTTCAAATTGAGGTTCAGTACTTAGTGGATCTTCGCCGATCATTGAATTATCAACCGGAAGTACACGGTAACCGATAATTTCTAGATCAAGACGTTTGGCATTGCGCTCAAGAATATCACGACATTGCTGACGTTTATGTTCGTCTTTAGGGAATAAGACCACGCCCACACCATATTGTGCAAAAGCGGGTAATTTTATCCCTAGCTTAACGGTTTCTTCTAATAAAAATTCGTGGGGTTTTTGCAGTAAGATGCCGGCCCCATCACCACTACTCGGGTCACAACCTTGACCACCACGGTGCTCCATACGCGCAAGCATATCGAGAGCTTGGGTGACAATTTGGTGAGATTTACGGTTTTTAAGGTGGGCAACAAAGCCGATACCACAGGCATCGTGCTCTAATTCAGGTACATAAAGTCCCTGAGCGTTATGCTCTTGAGCTGTCATAGATACATCCTTCCAGTTACATCAAGCCATATTCCTAAGACTTGGTTATCCCTAATTTATTTGCACAATCAATGTACATTGAGATGGACTCCTGTCCTGTATCATTGAGAGCGTGTTTATGACGATGAAATTGGCTTTATTCACAAACTTAATTCTGTTGTATTACGGTTAACTGCCATAAACACGTTACTTATGGTTCAATAACCAGATTAATCACGTCAAAATAGCGTAATTGCAGGGCTTTTTTTGTTTATAAATTAAACGCAAGTGTAACCATCCTACAATTTTGATACATTAATTACCAATAAAAATTAACATAATCAATGTATAAATGAAGCCTGTTAAAATGTAATTATGTTGTTTAAATGAGAGCGTAAAGTGATGACGAAACCCCATAGAGAGGGCGTTCTTTGTTTTAGCACAATCTACGCTATGGTGATTGATGATATGTTGCGGCTCTTTTGTTTATTGGTCTGCGTTGACGTAGATTATTCATTGTTTTAAACGCTAGGTAATACTATGCAATTGCATCAACTCGTCAATACTTTTGGGCAAGATCTTCAACATCGTTATGGTGAGAAAGTTCATAAACTCACCTTACACGGTGGCTTTAGCTGTCCTAATCGTGATGGCACTATTGGTCGTGGAGGCTGTACATTTTGTAATGTTGCATCATTTGCAGATGAAAATAATCAGTTTGTACCAATCCAACAACAATTAACGGCTCGTGCTGGAGAGATCCATCGTGCAAAACGTTATTTAGCGTATTTTCAGGCTTACACCAGTACTTATGCTGAAGTTCAAAGCTTAAAAATGATGTATGAACAAGCATTAACATCAGCTGATATTGTTGGCTTATGTGTGGGTACTCGTCCCGATTGTGTGCCTGATGCAGTATTAGAATTGCTTGCTGGTTATGTAGAACAGGGCTATGAAATTTGGCTTGAACTTGGTTTGCAAACTGCGAATGACAAAACCCTTAAACGGATTAATCGAGGTCATGATTTTGCTTGTTATGCTGATATTACTCAGCGTGCGCGTGCATTAGGTATTAAAGTTTGTACCCATTTAATTGTTGGGTTGCCTGGTGATACTAAGGCCGATAATTTGATGACATTAAATAAAGTGGTTGAGGTCGGTGTTGATGGGATTAAATTGCACCCGTTACATATAGTTGAAGGTAGTAAAATGGGACAAGCCTTTAAAGCGGGGCGATTACAACCGATCAGTATTGAAACTTATACCGATATTGCGAGTGAGATGATCCGTTTTACGCCGCCAGAGGTGATTTATCATCGTGTCGCGGCAAGTGCACGTCGACCAACACTGCTGGCGCCAATGTGGTGTGAAAATCGTTGGTTAGCGATGATGGATATTGAGAGTCTTCTTAATAAGCATGGCGCTCAAGGGAGTGGCTTAGATAATCCCTTCGTGTATCAATTACCTATATTGCATAATAATAATTAAATGAAGCCTACTTTAAAGTAGGCTTTTTTTTGTGCGTCATAATAAAACTTTATTGTTTTCGCTTAGGTACTGACGGCGAGAGCGATTATTATTAACAATAGTATTCGCCATCGTGGCGAGGCTCTTTTTATTGGTATTCATTGATGAAGCAAGTCAAAATTTTAGCCCAATTTTATGTCGATTTATTAGTGAAATTAGGCATCTTCCGTTTTAGCTTATTATTGGCGGCAGCATTAGTTGCGTTAGCGTTGGTTGTACAAATTAGCGTAACGCTTTTATTGCAAGGAACAATGCGTGACGTTGAAATTATTCGTTCAGTTACGTTTGGTTTATGTATTACCCCATGGGCGGTGTATTTTCTGTCAGTAGTGGTCGATCAATTAGAAGACTCACGGCAACGATTATCTAAATTAGTGACTAAACTTGAACAAATGCGTGCGCGGGATATGGAGCTAAATCAACAGTTACAAGCGAATGTTTCGCGGCTAAATTCTGAAATTGAAGAGCGAGAAAAAGCCGAAGAAGCGCGCGAAGAAGCAATGCAAGATTTAGAAAATGAAGTCTATCAACGTGAGAATGCGCAATTGGCTGTTGCTGAAAAAAGTGCATTATTAAAATCATTTTTAGATGCCTCTCCTGATTTGATTTACTACCGTAATGAGAAGAATCAATTTTCAGGTTGTAACCGTGCGATGGCTGAATTAGTCGGTAAGAGTGAAAAAGAATTAGTTGGACTAACACCATGGGATGTTTATCCGGCAGAGGTTGCTAAGCATATTCTCAAAACAGACCAAGAATTATTTGATGATAATACTGCCATGACCGATGAACAGTGGTTGGATTATCCTAATGGTAAAAAAGCGTTGTTTGAATTACGTAAAGTGCCTCTTTATGACCGTAATGGTAAACGTTTAGGTCTGATGGGGTTTGGACGCGATATTACTGAACGCAAGCAATACGAAGACGCACAAGAAAAAGCCAGTAGTGATAAAACCGCTTTTATTTCGACGATTAGCCATGAACTACGTACACCACTAAATGGCATTGTCGGACTAAGCCGTATGTTATTAGAAACTGAGTTAACCGATGAACAACGTGGTTATTTAAGAACGGTGCATGTTAGTGCGATTACTTTAGGTAATATTTTTAATGATATTATAGATTTAGATAAATCAGATCGTCGTCGTTTAGAATTGTTGCCTCAGCCATTAGATCTGCATGAGTTTATTGAAGACATTGGTAATATTTCACAATTAATGGCCGAGCAAAAAGGACTACGATTTGATTTAGAATGTTTGACTGAACTTCCACAAAATATTGAAGTTGATAGTACTCGATTACGACAAGTGTTATGGAATTTGATTGGTAATGCGACCAAATTTACTAAACAAGGTGGTGTTGTATTATCTGTTAGTAGTGAAATCCATGATCATGATGCGAATATTATTTTTGAAGTAGAAGATAGTGGTATTGGTATTCCTAAAACTGAAATTAATAATATTTTTGCAATGTATTATCAAGTCCAACAAGGTGACGATAATTTACATGCGGTAGGTACTGGGATTGGTTTAGCTGTTTCACAGCAATTAGTTCACTTAATGGGCGGCGAGATTAGTGTCGACTCTGAAGTAGGTGCTGGTAGTACATTTACCGTTAAAATTAAGGTGCCATTAGTTGAAGCTGCTGTTGAACAACATGTGGTGACTGAAGTCCGTCCAGAAATGACGGGTTTAAGTATTTTCATGGTAGAAGATATTGAACTGAATATTGTCGTGGCTAAATCATTGCTTGAGCGCTTAGGGCATGAGGTGACGGTAGCTATGCGCGGTGATCAAGCGTTAGCGATGTTTAAACCAGAAGATTATGATTTAGTGTTATTGGACATTCAGTTACCTGATATGACAGGATTTGATGTTGCTCAAAAATTACGTCAACAGTATCAAGATCTACCTGCATTAGTAGCATTAACGGCTAATGTTGTTAACGATAAAACGGAGTATCTTGCTAAAGGCATGGATGAAGTATTGAATAAACCGTTGAGTGTTAAAGCCATTACTAATGTTATTGAAAATCTTGTATTAAGTTGTAGCCATGAAATTCAAGTAACAGATTTAGATGTTATTGATAATAGTAATATGACGCATAGCAGTGTGATTGACACATTATTAGATTTAGAAATGTTAACCTCATATGTTGAAATCGTTGGTACTGAGCCGGTATATACCAGTATTGCGATGTTTGAGAAAATGATGCCAGATTATCTTGCGATTTTAGATTCAAATATGACAGCAAAAGATCAAGATGGGATTAAATTTGAAGCGCACAAGATCAAAGGTGCTGCGGGCTCTATCGGTCTGAAACATATTCAGCAAATAGCTCAGAAAGCACAATCACCAGAGTTACCTGCATGGTGGGAGAATATTAATGATTGGGTTGATGAGATTAAATATAGCTATCAAGATGACATTAATGTACTCAAAACATGGCTAAATCAGCAGTAACGAGCAATAAAAAAGGCGACCATGGTCGCCTTTTTATTTAACTCTTTGATTAGGAAAGAGATTACTCTTCGCCTAAATCGCCACAAAAGCGGTAACCTTCACCGTGAATAGTTGCGATAATCTCTGGAGTATCAGCTACTGATTCAAAGTGTTTGCGGATGCGACGAATAGTCACATCAACAGTACGATCATGTGGTTTTAGTTCACGACCCGTCATTTTCTTTAGTAAATCAGCGCGTGTTTGAATCTTACCTGGGTTTTCACAGAAGTGCAGTAGAGCACGGAACTCTGAACGAGGTAATTTGAATTGTTCACCGCTTGGGCTTACTAAAGAACGGCTGTTGATTTCTAATGACCAACCATTGAACTCGTAACGTTCAACCAATTTTTTGTCTTCAGCTGGAAGACCTTGGTTCATTGCGCGAGTTAATAGGTTACGAGCACGAATTGTTAATTCACGCGGGTTGAATGGTTTTGTGATGTAATCATCAGCACCAATTTCAAGGCCTAAAATTTTATCAACTTCGTTATCACGACCAGTTAAGAACATTAATGCCATATCGCCTTGTTCGCGAAGTTCGCGCGCAAGTAGAAGACCGTTCTTTCCTGGAAGATTAATATCCATAATAACGAGATGCACAGGGTTTTCAGAAAGCATCTGATGCATTTCTGCGCCATCATTTGCTTCGAATACAGTGTAACCCTCTGCTTCAAAAATACTTTTTAGAGTGTTACGTGTTACGTGCTCGTCTTCTACAATCAGAATGTGAGGGGTTTGCATTTTGGCAGTACCTAATATCAGAAACTAAATCTGGTTAATCACAGAATAGTTAAATTCTATAAAAAAAATTCACATATAGGCAAAATGTTTTAAATAAACACTTTATTGTTACAACCTATGTGGTACACCATCCGTTCATTCAACATGTATTAGATGTTGAAATCCCCCATAAAGCTTGGGGTGCTGGCTACAATCTCCCTGATAATGTAACA
Organism: Photobacterium carnosum; assembly: GCF_021236965.1. Classification (NCBI taxonomy): domain Bacteria; kingdom Pseudomonadati; phylum Pseudomonadota; class Gammaproteobacteria; order Vibrionales; family Vibrionaceae; genus Photobacterium; species Photobacterium carnosum. Next base: position 48,409 of record NZ_WMDN01000007.1, read on the forward strand.
ATTGTATTCACTTAACAGCTCGCTAACAATGTGGAGAGCTTATTTGATGTTGATTATTTATATATTTGTTGATTTATATCAAACAGCGAGAGGAACAGTTGTTATATTTCAGAGTTTAGTTAACTTTTATCTTTAAGTAGATAAAAAGTGTCATGATAGTAATCATAATATACAAAACTCAATACCATTGACTAATATTTAAGCTTAACGATAATAAAAAACACAACATATAGTTCATCTTTCTCTAAATATTGTAACAGTATCAATTAGGGTTGGCACTCATTATGGTTGATAGATACCAGTAAAAAATATCTCATAAATTAATATTGTGGTCATTGTTAAGAAATACGGTCAGTTTTACATGTTTTTGTTTGTTTTACCGTGATAGGAGAAGATTAATGAAGGATTTATTACCAGATTTATGCGACTACTATGCGCAAGATATTCGTTTGCTACCGTTAACATTACGTGATTATGGTTGTAATTCGCCATTTTGGGGGCAAATAGTGACATTACGTTGTTTTGAAGATAACAGTTTAGTTCGTGATTTATTATCAATCGACGGTAGTGGTAAGGTATTGTTTATTGATGGTCATGGTAGTTGTCGCCGAGCGTTATTTGGTGATCAATTAGCGTTATTAGCCATCAAAAACAATTGGCAAGGAATTATTGTGCATGGTGCTATTAGAGATGTTGAGATATTGGCACAATTACCATTAGGTATTAAAGCTCTTGCGGCATGCCCAATTAAAACAGATAAGCGTCAGATGGGTGAAAATAATGTTGTATTAAATATTGCAGATACTCCAATTTATCCAAATGATTATATTTATGCTGATTTAAATGGGATTATTTTGGCAAGTAAAGCGCTAGATTTGAGCGTATTAAAAACTGAACCCTAAGCCTAGCTCAATGATTTTTTCAAGTTCAGCATAATCAACCGTTGCTCGTACATTTACTTTTTGTGAGACATCATATTGGCTACTTAGCTCTAGCCCTAATGAGGTGTGATTATTAACGGTGTCTGATGTGATCGCGCTATTAATACTGATGCGTGGTGATACAGAGTATTTAATCCCAGATGTTAATCCACTTGATGCTGGTTGAGCGTTGGTACTGGTGGTTAAATGGGTGCTGACATACAGTTGCGTATTGTCCGTGACTGAATAAGCGTAGCCGCTGTCTATTTGCCATACATCAAAACGTTGTTGGCGTGATTGTGATGATAAAAACCACCCCGATGTGAGTTTTTTACCCCCATTATAAGTTAGGTTGGTCTCTATCGGTGTTGCCGCTGATGCTGTTATTGGCATGGCTAAAAACATAAGTACTCCTACAATACTTATATAATATTTGATCATGCTCACTCCCATCACACCGACATTATTTTAAATAGTAGGCCATATTACAAGGGGAGTAAGTGTTATAAGTAATAAATATTTATCAAGTAGTGTATTCATGATCGTTGCCACAACTTAGTCGTAATCTCTTCTTTATTACAGCCACTAATGGCGGTTATTTTTTAGTGATATGCATATGTAGGCGATGACGGGCGTGATAAGGGAAAACATCAGGATATAATTCTTGGCTTATATTGTTTTGTAAATGCTGCCAGTAACTGGCTTCAAATAGATCTTGATGTAATTCATTAAACAATGTTTTTACTTTAGGATTGATCAATAAAAAAGTACGGAACTCTTCTGGGAAAACATCATTAATCCCAACGCTATACCAAGGTTCAGCTGCCATTTCATCTTCAGGATAACGCGCTACAGGAATCTTTCGAAAATTCATTTCACTCATATAAGTAATTTCATCATAATCGTAAAACACTACGCGTTTATGACGGGTAACCCCAAAGTTCTTAAATAGCATATCTCCTGGAAATATATTGGCGGCAGCTAATTGTTTAATCGCGTTGCCATATTCATTTACCGCGTAACGTAAATCTGCATCATTAGCAGTTTCAATATAAATATTGAACGGGATCATCCGCCGTTCCATATAAAGGTGTTCAATAATCACATCATCATCGGTGACCGTAACAATTGATGGGGCAATGGTTAATAGCTCATGAATTAATTCGTCGCTAAATCGGTGACGAGGAAAACTGAAATGACGGTATTCTTGCGTGTCCGCCATTCTGCCAACGCGATCATGCTCTTTTACCAGTTGATATTTTTGTTTAACAACTTGAGGGCTAATGTCTTTTTGTGGTGCAAATTTATCTTTAATTATTTTAAATACAAAATCATAAGAAGGTAGTGTGAAGACTGACATCACCATGCCTTTGATGCCCGGTGCGATAATAAACTGGTCGTCTGAGTGTGCTAAATGATCTAAAAATTGGCGATAAAATTCTGTTTTTCCATGCTTTTGGCAGCCAATTGCCGTATAGAGTTCGGCTAAATTTTTATTGGGTAGAAGTTGGGCTAAAAATCGCACTAAGGCAGCTGGTGCGGGACTATAAACCATAAAATAAGAACGGGCGAAGCCAAAAATAACACTGACATCATTAACGTTACAGATGCCCGCATCCAGTAATAACTGTCCCTTATGATTGAGTATGGGGAGCACTAAAGGCAATGACTTACCGTTTGCAAAAGTCAGTTTTCCAACCAGATAAGCGGCTTTATTACGATAAAAAGGTTCGCGAATTTGCTCTAAGGTTACTTGTTGATCAAGCTTATCACCTAGTTCTGTTGCTAAGTGGGTAACCAATAATTGAATATCCCGCTGTTTATCATTCCAATTAAGTGTAAATGGTTGATCATCAAGCATTCTTTCTATCATTGCCGCTACTGTTGTTTGGACACGATAATGACGGGTTAATGTGCTTGGGTAAGTTGGAATACGGTGCTGTTGTGAGCTATGAATAAAGATATTATCGCGGTTGATATTACGGTGTTTAAAGATACGGCAATAGACCGAATTAAAAAAACTTTCAGCAATATCATAACGAGGATAATCAACCAATAAATTCTGATAAGCCTGTTTTACGGAGGTTAAACAAATCTGATTAGCATATTGGCCACCAAGCATGATTTGAATTTGGTTAGTGACTAACTCAACATGATGATCATAAAAACTGATGCGGGTTTTTAATGCTTGGTGTACTTGTGACCATTGTTGGTGTTCAAAACGTTGTTGCGCTTCGGCAGTTACGTCAAGAAAGCGGCCAAACATGGCGTCAGAGCCTTGTAAAATAGTATGTGCTATTAGTGACTCCATGGCTGCACTCATCAGTTTATCCTTAAATGATGACAATATTATGGTTCGTTATTTATTTACTATGCAACGCTCTGTAGTGGACTGCAAATATTATTGTTGTTTTTTTGAGCATTAAAAGGCTTAAGATAGCAGAATGCGATAACGTAATTTTTATGTGATAATTGTAAAAACTTTATTGACTCTATATTGTTATTCATGCAATCGTAAGGTAACAGCATGTAAAGAGAAATGACAATAATGGTAAATGTATCCCGTATCACTAGCATCACAACCACGATTATGACCATTAACATTACCGGTGTTGGTGCGGGCTGATATGCGCAGAATTACAACAAGCCCGCAACTCATAAAGAGCTGCGGGTTTTTTTTAAATTTAAATTCATCAATTGAGTAATATTTGTCGGTAGGCAAGTAGTTCAGGATAGTCACTCGGGAGTAGGGAATGCGAGTATTTAAATTTGGCGGATCGTCACTAGCAGATGCAGAGCGATTTTTAAGAGCAGCAGATATTATTGCCAGTAATGCCAAACAAGGTGAAGTTGCGGTGGTGCTATCAGCACCAGGTAAGGTTACTAATAATTTGGTTGCTGTGATTGAAAGTGCGGTAACTTCAGGCATTGCTACTCAGCAAATAGCGACATTAGAAACCGTTTTTAATGATCTTTTTAATGGGCTTAAAGCACTTGAACCTGCTTTTGAACAACCATTATTAATGGCTAAATTAGCAACGACTATTGAGCAATTACAGCAATATGTTCATGGAATTAGACTGTTAGGGTTATGCCCTGATAACGTGTACGCCAAAGTGATCAGTAAAGGTGAGCGGTTATCGATTGCAACAATGAAATCATTATTAGAAGCTAAAGGTCAGGCGGCAAGTTTGATTGATCCGATACAGTATTTACATGCTGACGGTGATTACCTTGAAGCGCATGTTGATATTGAAGTTTCAACACAGCATTTTCTTAATAACCCATTACCCGCCGGTCACGTTTGTATTATGCCGGGCTTTACTGCGGGTAATGCTCAAGGTGAGTTAGTGACTTTAGGTCGTAATGGTTCTGACTATTCAGCGGCAGTGTTAGCGGCTTGTTTACGGGCTGATTGTTGTGAAATCTGGACTGATGTTGATGGTGTTTATAGCTGTGATCCGCGTTTAGTGCCTGATGCTCGCTTATTGAAATCATTAAGCTATCAAGAAGCGATGGAGCTCTCTTATTTTGGCGCGTCAGTATTACATCCCAAAACCATTGCTCCGATCGCTCAATTTCAAATCCCGTGTTTAATTAAAAACAGTTTTAACCCTCAAGGTGCTGGCACGCTCATTGGTCAAGATACGGGTGAAGATCAGCTCGATATTAAAGGCATTACTACTTTAAAAGATTTGACCATGGTTAACGTTTCCGGTCCGGGAATGAAAGGCATGGTTGGCATGGCTGCGCGTGTGTTTGGCGCGATGTCGACGGCTGGTGTGTCCGTCGTTCTGATTACGCAATCCTCATCTGAATATAGCATTAGTTTTTGTATTGAAACGGCCGATAAGATTGTGGCAAAAAAAGCATTAATTGCCAGTTTTGAACTTGAATTAAAAGAAGGTTTATTAGAACCGGTTGAGTTCAGTGATGATTTATCGATTGTGACGTTAGTCGGTGATGGTATGCGAACGTCACACGGTGTGGCATCGCGATTCTTTACGGCATTAGCGGAAGTCGATGTCAATATTGTGGCGATTGCACAAGGTTCTTCTGAACGCGCTATTTCTGCGGTTATTCCTCAAAATAAAGTATCAGAAGCGGTTAAAGCCTGTCATGAGAATTTATTCAATAGCCAACATACGTTAGATGTGTTTGTTGTCGGTGTCGGTGGCGTAGGTGGTGAATTGATCGATCAAATCCACCGTCAGCAACAAAAATTAGCTCAAAAAGGGATTGTGATCCGTGTTTGTGGTATGGCGAACAGTAAAGGGTTATTACTTAACAGTAATGGTTTTGTATTGGATAGCTGGCGTGATTTGATGGGGGCGATTAATGAGCCATTGCAATTACAACGTATGGTTGAGTTAGTGCGCCATAACCATATTATTAATCCGGTTATTATTGATTGTACGTCTGATCAAACCATTGCTGAGCAATATGCTGATTATCTAGCGGCGGGTTTCCACGTTATTACACCGAATAAAAAAGCCAATACTGCCAGCATGGCGTACTACCAACAATTGCGTCAAGCTGCGCGAGTGGGTCATCGTAAGTTTATGTATGACACCACGGTTGGTGCAGGTTTGCCGGTGATTGAAAATCTGCAAAACTTGCTGGCTGCGGGTGATGAGTTAATGCGTTTCTCGGGGATTTTATCTGGCTCTTTATCTTATATTTTTGGTAAGTTAGATGATGGCATGAGTTTCAGTGAAGCGACCACGGTAGCGCGTAATAATGGCTTTACTGAGCCTGATGCGCGAGATGATCTTTCTGGTATGGATGTTGCGCGTAAGCTACTGATTTTAGCTCGTGAAGCTGGATTAGAATTAGAGCTTGACGATGTAGTGGTAGAACAAGCATTACCACCAGGTTTTGATGCTTCGGGTTCTGTTGATGAATTTATGGCTCGTTTACCCGAAGCGGACGCGTATTTCTCTGAGCTGGCTGCGACTGCGGCAAAAGAAGATAAAGTATTACGTTATGTGGGTGAGATTGATCATGGTAAGTGTAACGTCAAGATTGTAGCTGTGAATCCTGATGATCCGATGTTTAAAATTAAAGATGGTGAAAATGCATTAGCGTTTTACAGCCGTTACTACCAACCGATTCCTTTAGTGCTACGTGGTTATGGCGCGGGTACTGAAGTGACTGCCGCCGGTGTATTTGCCGATCTAATGCGTACTTTAGGTTGGAAGCGAGGTATATAACATGAGTGTTGTTGTTTATGCGCCAGCATCTATTGGTAATGTCAGTGTTGGTTTTGATGTGTTAGGTGCTGCGGTTTCTCCTATTGATGGTTCGTTATTAGGGGATCGGGTTGAAGTTGCAGCGGGAACGTCGGCATTTAGTTTGCGATGTATTGGCGCTTTTGTGGATAAGTTACCGCCACAAGCACAAGACAATATTGTGTATCGCTGTTGGCAAGTGTTTGCTCGTGAATTGGATTATAAAGGTATTACGTTATTGCCAGTGGCTGTCACATTAGAAAAGAACATGCCGATTGGTTCTGGCTTAGGTTCAAGTGCCTGTTCCATTGTGGCGGCGCTTGATGCTTTAAATCAATATCATCAACAACCATTAACCAGTAATGAATTGCTGACCTTAATGGGGGAGATGGAAGGCGAAGTTTCTGGCAGTGTTCATTATGATAATGTTGCGCCTTGCTTCTTAGGCGGGCTGCAATTTATGGTCCAAGAAATGGATATTATCAGCCAAGAGATCCCTTGTTTTGATGATTGGTATTGGGTGATGGCATATCCGGGGATTAAAGTGCCGACCGCAGAAGCGCGGGCAATTTTACCTGCTCAATATCGTCGCCAAGATGTGATTGCACATGGACGTTATCTGGGGGGATTTATCCATGCTTGCCACTCACAACAACCCTTGTTAGCCGCCAAAATGATCCATGATGTTGTGGCAGAGCCTTATCGTGAAAAGTTATTACCACGTTTTAATCAAGCTCGAAAATATGCGTTAGAAGCGGGTGCGATTGCGAGTGGTATCTCAGGTTCTGGACCAACGATGTTTAGTGTTTGTACTAATCTTGAGGTCGCACAGCGGTTAGCTAAATGGCTGGCTGATAATTATATTCAAAATGATCAAGGATTTGTGCATGTTTGTCAGCTAGATAAACAAGGTGCAAAAGTCACAGGGAGTGAATTATAGCGATGAAGTTATATAATTTGAAACAACACCAACAGCAAGTGTCATTTGCTCAGGCAGTGCGTCAAGGTTTAGGTCGTCAACAAGGGTTATTTTTTCCAGCACAATTACCACAACTGGGTGACATTGATGCGTTGCTCGCGATGGATTTTGTGAGCCGCAGCAGCAAGATTTTATCGGCTTTGATTGGTGAAGAACTCAATACTGATACCGTAACCCAAATGGTTGATAGCGCTTTTCAGTTTCCAGTACCGCTTAAACAGGTTAAATCTGGTGTGTATGCATTGGAGCTGTTTCATGGTCCGACATTAGCTTTTAAAGACTTTGGTGGCCGTTTTATGGCGCAATCTTTAGCGGTGGTAACAGATGTCGATGATAATATCACGATCCTAACGGCAACCTCTGGTGATACGGGAGCAGCCGTTGCTCATGCTTTTTATGGGATGAATAATATTCAAGTGGTGATTTTGTATCCGAAAGGAAAAATAAGCCCATTGCAAGAAAAGCTATTTTGTACATTAGGTCATAACATTACCACGGTGGCGGTGAATGGTACTTTTGATGATTGCCAGGCATTAGTTAAGCAAGCTTTTGATGATGCACCGTTACGGGCTGATATTGGTTTGAATTCCGCAAACTCAATTAATATCAGTCGTCTAATGGCGCAGATTTGTTATTACTTTGAGGCGGTCTCACAATTATCAAAAGCAGAGCGTGAACAATTAGTGATTTCAGTGCCGAGTGGTAATTTTGGTAATTTAACTGCGGGTCTATTAGCTAAATCATTAGGCTTACCGGTTAAACGCTTTATTGCGGCGACTAATGTTAATGATACGGTTCCGCGTTATTTACAAACCGGAGAGTGGACACCAAAGGCGACGGTTGCCACGATTTCAAATGCGATGGACGTTAGTCAGCCCAATAACTGGCCACGTATTGAAGAGTTATGTCAGCTTAAAGGGTGGGGATTAGACGAGCTAGGCTATGGCGTGGTTGATGACCAACAAACGGCGGTGACATTAAAGCAAATGTATGCCGATGGTTATTTGTGTGAGCCACATGGTGCGATTGCTTATAATGTGCTTGAGCAACAATTAGCAGAAGGTGAAACGGGTTTATTCTTGTGTACCGCGCATCCGGCAAAGTTTAAAGACGTGGTTGATGACATTCTTGGTACTGATCTGCCACTGCCTGTGCCACTCGCTAAACATAATGCATTGCCGCTATTATCTTTAGATGCTGCTAATAATTTTGCTGCGATTAAGGCTGTTTTGTATTCTGTTCAGCCATTATTATAATAAGCTTGAAGTGCAAAATAATACAAAAAAGGAGCCTCAGGGCTCCTTTTTTATTACAGCATCTTGCTCAAATCAAGACACTTACACTAGGCTAAAAATTATAGGCTGCTAGTGAAAGTACGAGCGATAACGTCTTGCTGTTGTTCTGTTGTTAGTGAGTTGAAACGTACAGCGTAACCCGATACACGGATTGTTAGCTGTGGGTATTTTTCTGGGTGAGCAGCAGCATCTTGTAGTGTTTCACGCTTAAGAACGTTAACGTTTAAGTGTTGACCACCTTCAATTTTAGTTGGTGCTTCGATAGCTAGTTCACGGTACTCAATGTCACCAAGATCTGCTTGTGCAATAATTTGGTCAGCATCGTAGCTGCCAGGTGCACAAACACAACGTGCTTCATTAGACTCGCTATCTAGGATCCAGATTGAGTTTAGTAGATCATCGTTTGCTGCTTTAGTAATTTGAATACCAGTAATCATAACTTTTCTCCAAGAAAATGGTTGTTAATTTATTCGTTTTAGTATTGAGCTTTCTATTATATAGCGTTCAATGCATATTTGTGTATTGATCTAGATCAAGTTACAACAAAAAACCTTAAATATAATAGGGCTGTTTTATTGAGCTAGGTCAATCTAACTGCATTTTACTGGGGAATCAACTAAAAATATCAAATTTAAAAAATAAGTTGAATGTTATTTTGTTGTAAAATAACAACATTATAGTGTGTGCTTATATGCTCATGGTGAATAAAATGTCACTTTTTATGGATTTATATGTTAAGTGTCGCCACTGCTATTAGTGTTATTAATATGTTGTTTGGTTATTATTTGTAGGAGTTATTATGAAACTAATTGGTGCACATGTATCGGCTGCTGGTGGTGTATACAATGCCCCTTCAAATGCTACGGCTATTGGTGCAAATGCATTCGCATTGTTTACGAAGAATCAACGCCAATGGCTGTCTAAGCCGTTAGATGCTGATGCTATTATGGCGTTTAAGACGCGATGTCAGCAGTTAAATTTTGATGCGACCGCGATTTTACCGCATGATTCTTACTTGATTAATTTAGGATCACCGGATGCCGAAAAGTTACAAAAATCACGTTTGGCCTTCGTTGATGAAATGCAACGTTGTCAGCAGTTAGGGTTACATTTGTTAAATTTTCACCCAGGCAGTCATTTAAAAAAAATATCAGAAACGGCCTGTTTAGCTCTGATTGCTGAATCGATTAATTTAGCTCATCAACAAGTGGATGATGTGATCGCCGTGATTGAGAATACGGCAGGTCAAGGATCTAACTTAGGTTGGCGTTTTGAACATTTGGCTGAAATTATTGCTCAAGTTGACGATAAAGATCGAGTGGGTATTTGTATTGATACTTGCCATACCTTTGCCGCTGGATATGATTTACGGACTATGGAAGCGACTGCAGCGACGTTTGCTGAATTTGATCAAGTGGTTGGTATGCAATATTTGCGAGCAATGCATTTAAATGATTCTAAAGGGGATTTAGGTAGTCATTTGGATCGTCATCATAGTCTAGGTGAAGGGATGATTGGATGGGATTGCTTTCGATTCTTAATGCAAGATAATCGATTTAATAATATGCCGTTGATATTGGAAACTATTAATCCTGATATCTGGCATCATGAAATTACGACTTTACGTAGTTTTGAACAAGAGGGTTAACCGATGACGGCAAGCTGGCAAACATTTATCGAGCAGCAACAACAATTACCGTACTTTAATGATATTGAACAAGCAGTTGCTACGGCTCGTGCCGAGGGTAAAACTGTTTTTCCTCCCCAAGATGATGTGTTTAATGCTTTTTTCAGTACGCCATTAATGGCGACAAAAGTCGTGATTTTAGGCCAAGATCCTTATCATGGCCCTAATCAAGCTCATGGTCTTAGTTTTTCGGTATTACCCGGTGTAAAAACGCCGCCATCATTGGCTAATATGTATAAGGAATTAGCTACTGATATCAAAGGCTTTACTATTCCTGAACATGGCTATTTACAATCATGGGCACAACAAGGGGTACTATTGCTTAATACGGTATTAACAGTTGAACAAGGCAATGCCCATTCTCACGCTAAAATTGGCTGGGAAACGTTTACCGATCGCGCTATTGAATATATTAATGACAATACTGAAGGGGTGATTTTTTTATTGTGGGGCGCGCATGCACAGAAGAAATGCAAAAAAATAGATCTTGAGCGGCACCATGTATTAACATCTGCACATCCATCGCCATTATCAGCTTATCGTGGCTTTTTTGGTTGTAAGCATTTTTCAGAGACCAATGCTTTATTGACTATGATGAATAAATCATCAGTTGATTGGCAATTATAAGCCATCTTGAAAAGTATTGTTTTTAGGAATAAAACGGCCAGCATTTATGCTGGCCGTTTTAATAATATATTTAAAAATCAAAATCATCACTTTTGAAACTACCGCACATATCCATATCTTGTAGTTCTCGACGTAGTCTTTGACGGTCTTTCAACGCTTCAATTTCGCGCCACTTTCGTTTTTCTGGTTTAGCACGAGAGCGACGAGAAATTGTATCCGTTATCATCATATCATCGAATGCAAAGCTATCCATAAAGCACCTATTTCTACTTTTCGCTTGGTGTAAGCGATGTGAGTATTTATTACCATAGAATGACTAACAATAAAATTGAACTGTTTCTCACTTGTTACTGAGAGATGAATTTTTTGTGTGCTTGATATCACAGTTGTTGAGTGAAAGATTAAAAAACAAACCATTATTAGTGTTAAATAGGGCTTTTATAGTTTTAGTTATCGATATTGCGTTAATACGGTTAATTGTATAAATAAAATCAATTTTTAACGGGTGATAATCCGTAAATATATAAGGTTGTAAGTTTTGTAACACACTGTAAAAATGCTGATAATTGGATGATTATTATTTTTATAACAACTTTGTACCTTGTGACTGAGCTTATAGTTTGAATTTTATAAGATTATAAAAAATACCTGTAACGTATTATTGCCAATGTTGGCGCTATTTTTTTTTGCTAATTATCGATTTGTAAAGGTGTGAATATGGCCAGTCAAATTAACTTTATCAATGATTTGTTGTGGGGGTCGATATTGATATATTTGCTGATTGGTATTGGCATTTATTTTACTTATCGTCTTAATTTTATTCAGTTTCGTCATTTTAAACATATGTTTGCAGTGATGAAAAATAGCCGTAAGTCAGACTCGTCGGGTATTTCATCTTTTCAAGCATTGTGTACCAGTCTTGCTGCAAGAGTTGGCACTGGTAATATGGCAGGAGTCGCTGTTGCGTTAACATTAGGTGGCCCTGGTGCTATTTTTTGGATGTGGCTAATTGCGATGCTAGGTATGGCGACGGCTTTTGCCGAAAGTACATTAGCACAGTTGTATAAAACTCGAGATGGTGATGGTAATTATCGTGGCGGCCCCGCTTATTATATGGAGCGCGGCCTCGATATGCGGTGGATGGGGGTGATGTTTTCTATCTGTCTGATCATTGCTTTTGGTTTAGTCTTTAATGCCGTGCAGGCTAACTCTATTACTCAAGCAACGCATGTCGCTTTTGGATGGCAACCGCAATATGTTGGCCTTGGTTTAGTGGTATTAACGGGCATTATTATTTTTGGTGGCATGCGCACAATTGCACGAACAGCTGAAATTTTAGTACCAGCTATGGCGTTATGTTATTTGGCGTTGGCACTGTTTATTATGCTCAGTAATATTGAACAGTTACCGCATATTTTAATGCTTATTTTCCGGAGTGCGTTTGGGTTTGAAGAAGCTGCATCTGGTGCGTTGGGATATACCATTGCTCAAGGAATGATTAATGGTCTCAAACGAGGGTTGTTTTCTAATGAAGCAGGTATGGGATCGGCACCTAATGCTGCGGCATCAGCAACACCTTATCCTCCACATCCTGCGTCACAAGGTTATGTGCAGATGCTGGGGGTATTTATAGACACCATTGTTATTTGTTCTGCAACGGTTGCGATTATTTTAATGTCTGGCGAATATGAGCCACATAGCAGTATTACGGGTATTGAATTAACTCAAAAAGCCATTAGCTCACAAGTGGGTGATTGGGGTGGGATTTTTATTGCGATTGCTATCTTTTTCTTTTCTTTTACATCATTGGTTGCAAACTATTCTTATGCTGAAACTAATCTTATTTTTTTAAAGCAGCACCATAAATTGGGTTTGAATATATTCCGAATCGTAGTGTTATGCATGGTGATGTTTGGTGCATTGGCTGATTTACCTACCGTATGGGCTATGGCTGATATTTCAATGGCAATGATGGTGATGATCAACTTAGTTGCAATAGTGCTTCTTTCCGGTACGGTTGTTAAGTTGGCACAAGATTATAATAAGCAGTTAGCATTAGGTAAAACGCCGACGTTTAATAGTCAAGATTATCCTGAATTACACGCTCAACTTGAAGCGGGTATTTGGGATCAATTACCATTATTATCAACACAAGATCGAGTGCGTTAACCGTTGTTATATCTATTAATGAAATAGCCATAATCATGGCAGTTATGCGTGGTTTTTGTTATTGATGGTGTTAGTCTAAATAGGTCAGACTTTAAAGGAAAAAGCCTTATGTTAATCGTGGTATCACCAGCAAAAACGTTAGATTATACCTCCCCGTTAGCGACAACAACTTACACGTTACCTGAATTAACCGTTGATTCAGCTGAATTGATAGATGTTTGTCGAGAGCTCACACCAGTGGGTATTGCGAGCTTAATGAAGGTTAGTGATAAAATTGCAGGATTAAATGCGGCTCGTTTTGCTGAATGGCAGCCAACATTTACCGTTGATAATGCTCGCCAAGCGATTTTGGCATTTAAAGGTGATGTTTATACAGGCTTAGCAGCTGAAACCATGACCGAATCGCAGTTTGCCTATACACAGCAGCATTTGCGAATGTTATCTGGACTTTATGGCGTGTTACGGCCGCTGGATTTGATGCAGCCATACCGTTTAGAGATGGGCACCCGTTTAGCGAACTCTCGTGGCAGTAATTTGTATCAATTCTGGGGTGATATTATTACCGAGAAGCTTAATTTAGCCGTCGTTGAACAAGGCGATGATATTGTGGTTAATTTGGCATCCAATGAATACTTTAAAGCAGTTAAACCCAAAAAACTCAACGCTCAATTAATTACTCCTATTTTTAAAGATTGTAAAAATGGGACGTATAAAGTCATCAGTTTCTATGCCAAAAGAGCCCGTGGAATGATGGCACGTTATATTTTGGATAATCAATTAACGTCTATTGCTCAATTACAACAGTTTGATTGTGCGGGCTATTATTTTGTTGCTGCAGAATCAACATCGACAGAGTTAGTGTTTAAGCGTGAACAGCAATAATTAATATAAGAATGTCTATTTAAGACTAAAAAGAAGGCCAACGCATTAGCGTTGGCCTTGTTATTTGTCTGTTTTGTAAAAGAGAAAACTATGACTTAGCTTGGCTTTTTTTAGCTGCTTGTTTGATTTTCTTTTTCGCTTTCGCTTCTTTTACTTTTTTATCGACTTTTTTCTTCTTTTTAGCCGTATTTGATTTTTTCGTTTTTGGACGTAGGCCATGAATAAAGCGCTCTTGCACTTCTTCTTGCATGTAGCGACTAATACGTTCCATCATGCTTTGGTCATGTGCTTCAACCAACGCAATTGCTGTACCTTTTTTTCCAGCACGAGCGGTACGACCAATTCGGTGTAAATACACTTCAGCTGTACGCGGCATATCAAAGTTAATAACATGGCTAATATCGGGTAAATCAATACCACGTGCCGCAATATCTGTGGCAATTAATACGTTTACTACACCATCACGAAAACGGGTGATCATGTTAGTACGCGCAGCCTGTGCCATTTCACCTTGAATCCAGTTACAAGGGATGCCCATTGCGTCTAATTGACCGCGAAGGATACCTAGGCGCTCACGTGTTTTTACGAAAATGATGGTACGTTCAGCTTGCTCGGTAATGATTTTTGCAAGTAGAGCAAGTTTATGATCCATATCATCACAGCGAAGGTACATCTGTTGAATCTTTTTACGTTCGCGACGAGAAGGATCAGCATTAACTTCAAGTGGTTCATTCAGAATTGTTTCTGAGAACTCACGTACGCCTTTACCTTCTAAGGTTGCTGAGAATAATAAGCTCTGACGACGCCAGCGACATTCATGATTGATGCGCTCAACGATTTTACCAAAGCCCATATCCAACATACGGTCAGCTTCATCAAGAATAAGACATTCAATCGCACGGCAATCAAATTTCTCAGACTCAATGTATTCCATTAAACGGCCTGGTGTTGCTACGACGATATCTTGCGTTTTGCCAAGTAGCTCAGCATGCTCATCGTAAGAAATACCACCAGTAATGGTAAATACTTTTAAGTTGGTGTACTTAGAAAGTGCTTTTGCGTGCTCAGCAACTTGAATCGCTAACTCACGGGTTGGCGTTAAGATTAATACACGTGCAGGGCCCGATTTTTTGCGCGGAAAATCCTGCAAGTGCTGAATCATTGGAAGCAGAAACGCAGCTGTTTTTCCGGTCCCTGTTGGTGCAGAAGCCATGACATCTTTACCGTCAAGGGCATGAGGGATAGCCTGCGCTTGAACTACGGTTGGGCGGCTATAGCCGATCTCGTCAATCGCTCGTAATAGCTCGCTATCTAACTCTAATTCGGAAAAGTCTTTCACCAGTTATCTCTCCCAAGACAAATGCTAAATATGTTCTCGTTACTGTGTTTGTACAGTGTAACCAGAACATGGGTATTTATATTAAGGGGCGGTATTATAGCCACTCTTGGCGTAAGTAACACCGATTAAAACATAAAAACTTCAGTTAATGCTTAATCTTCGTGATTGCTTGATTATATTTTATACTGTGACAGATTACATTTTTAAATAAAAATCTTTCGTAAGTGTAATAAAATCAGGTGAGTAAGTGTTATCAGTATGAATGCAAAGCTGTTGTTGTTTAGTAATAGAACAATTTTTAGTTAATTCGATTAATGTCCGCATTACTGGTTTTTGATCGGTGGTGCGAACATCACAGCGACGTTGGCAGTATAACCCGTAAGTGTGTGCTTGAGTGATTAACTGTTGACCTTCATAGGTGGGGAGAATAATGCTAGCACTACCGTCTAAGGTTAATAAATAGCTAATAGTTGCGAGTAATTGTTGATGACTCAAGCTATCGGTATGACGAGCAGTCGCACGATGTTGCTGTTGTGCATGTTGACCTGCATTAAAGTAGGGTGGATTACAGATAATACTATCAATTGTGGCTGGTGGTATATTTTGACACCAATGAGTAATGTCATTCTTAATACATTGCAGTCGTGATGCCCATGGTGATAATGAAAAATTAGCTGTTGCCGCTGCTGCTGCGACTGAATCTAATTCAATGGCAGTGATCGTCGTGCTTTGTGTACGTTGGGCTGCCATTAATGCTAATAATCCACTACCTGTACCAATATCAACAATATGTCCTTGTTGCGGAAGATTAGCCCATGCCCCTAATAATACGCCATCGGTACTGATTGGCATGCCGCAGCCATGATCATTGATTATAAATTGTTTAAAATTAAAGCTGCGACTCATTATTGTTTTCCTTGATTTTAGGAACGGCTATTAGGCTAATAAAATATACAGAAGCATATAAAATGCATGTTATATAATCAAACGACAATTAATGATGATCATTTTATTAATATTCTGTTTTCATCTGGGGGTGTAGTGTTATGTGTTTTTTTGTAAGTATGGTGTTTTTACTTTAGATCGGTTTTTTGTTTTGTTTTGATCTTTTTATACGGTCATTAACTCTGGTTTTTTAGGTCGAAAACTAGATTATATGGTGTTTTTAGCTACTCTATTGCTAAGGTTAGTCTTTTTAGTCATTATGCTGTAAGGCACGTAATTAATAGCAACATATAACACGTGCTACTTATTATAAAAAATGCAGACACAATATATAACCCATTAATGAGTGGAAGGTGCAGTTTGAAAAAAACGCTCAAAATAACAGATATTATCGCGCTTGGTTTTATGACCTTTGCGTTTTTCCTTGGTGCTGGCAACATTATTTTTCCACCGTTAGCAGGACAGCTAGCGGGTGATAATATGTTACCTGCAATGTCAGGCTTTTTAGTTACCGCTGTAGGCTTACCTCTTATTGGTATTATTGCTGTAGCGATGGCTGGTGGTGGCTGGAAAGGGTTAACCCGTGATTTACCATCAAAAGTAGCAACCTTAATGGCAGTGTTGATTTTTATCATCATTGGCCCTGCGTTTGCTGCTCCTCGTACAGGTCTTGTTGCCTATGAGATGGCCGTTAAACCTTTTATTACAGATGCTAGCCAAACCAGCTTAACTATTTTTTCTATTATCTTTTTTGCGGTAGCGCTGTTTTTTGCTTGGTCTCGCGGTAAGTTAATCGACATGATCGGTAAATTTTTAACACCCGCTTTATTTGTAGTATTAACGGTATTAGCTATTGCGGTTTTTGTTAATCCACAAGGAACCATTGTTGCAGCTCAAGGTGATTATGTTACTCAAGCGTTTACTACTGGTTTCCTTGAAGGCTACAACACCATGGATACCTTTGCGGCATTAATGTTTGGGATGTTAATTGTTGATGTGATTCGTGGTAAAGGGATCACTGATGATAAAACTACCTGCACTTACCTTATTTATGCAGGTTTAATTGCTGCTACAGGTTTAGCTTTTGTTTACGTGTCATTATTTTACCTTGGCGCAACTAGTTCAAGTATCGCTGCTGGTGTTGGTAATGGCGGTACTATATTAACAACGTACGTCATGGCTTTATTTGGCTCAACGGGTCAAATTATTTTATCAGCGATTGTATTACTTGCATGTTTAACCACCGCGATTGGTTTAATCAGTGCATGTGCCGATTATTTTAGTACGCTAACGTCGATGTCTTATAAAAAATGGGCAGTATTATTAGCGGTAGTGTGTGCGATTGTGGCAAATGTTGGTCTGAATATGCTAATTGCATTATCAGTGCCAGTATTATTCGCGTTGTATCCTGTTGCTATTGCATTAGTGGTATTAACCTTGATTCGTAAATGGCTACCTAATCCATGTTTAGCATACCGTGTGGTGTTATTAGTCTCATTTGCTTTTAGCATGATTGATGTTGCTAAGTACCTAAAATTTGATGTGTCATTGTTTAGTTCATTACCATTATTTAATTATGGTATGGCGTGGGTTTTACCAACGCTAATTGCATTAATTATTACTCGTTTCGTTGGCGGTAATCAGCCGAATGATGATGATAAAAATAGTGTTAAAATATAATAGTTGTTTGATTTGATAAATTAAAAAAGGGATGCGCTGGCATCCCTTTTCTATAAATAGAATAATATCAATTATAATAGTTGAGCATATTCAAGCATGATTTGTTCACACCACTTCTCAATACGAGCATCACTTAATTCATATTGGCTGTCTTCATCTAACGCTAGACCAACAAAAAATGCTTTATCTGCTGTTAATGCTTTTGATGCTTGAAATTGATAGCTGTCATCGTTAGGCCAATAACCAATAAATTGGACCCCAGTTGCACTAAGCTGATCATGCAGCATACCCATCGCATCTAAAAACCATTCGGTATAACCTTCTTGATCACCTAAACCAAATAATGCCACTGTTTTTTGCTGTAATTGTAAGCCATCAAGTTGTTGCCATACTGCTTCCCAATCTTCTTGGATTTCACCAAAGTCCCAAGTTGAAATGCCTAAAATTAACATGTCATAGTGGTTCATTTCAGCTAATGGTGTATGTTTGATATTGTGTAATTCAATAATATCAGCGCCAAGACATTCACGAATTTTTTCTGCCGCCATTTCGGTATAACAGGTGGTTGAGCCATAAAACAAACCAATTTTCATGCTGTGTATCCTCTATTTTTATTTTTAATCGAAGTGTACTCGGTATTGATCGGTGAGCTCAAGGTTAGCGTGGCCTTGCAAGCCATAACATTAGGCTTAATAAATGGATAACGAGGTTACTTTTAAGGTTAAATATCCTATCATGCGCTGAATACTGTGTTTTTATCCATATATTTAAACCGTCTTATGACACAGCTTATGACGAGGTAAAAATGGTAACCGACGATGTTATTATTGAACGCTTTCTTGATGCAATGTGGATGGAGCGAGGATTATCTGATAATACTCTCGCCTCTTATCGTAATGATTTAAAAAAACTACAAAAATGGATGCAACAACAAGCGATTGTTGTCTCTGATGCTTCAGTTGATGATTTACAACGTTATCAATTATGGTTATTTGACCAAAACTATAAGCAAACATCACGCGCTCGCATGGTGTCGGCAATTCGACGTTTATTTCAATATTTGTATCGCGAAAAAGTACGGATTGATGATCCTAGTGCAATGCTAGTCACCCCGAAGCTACCTAAACGGCTGCCCAAAGATCTTAGTGAAGCGCAAGTTGATGCGTTATTAGAATCACCGAATGTGAATGATCCACTTGAACTTCGTGATAAAGCGATGTTGGAATTGTTGTATGCCACTGGGTTGCGTGTTACTGAATTAGTCACATTAACCATGGATAAAGTTAGTTTGCGCCAAGGTGTGGTGAGAGTGACGGGTAAAGGTGATAAAGAACGCTTAGTGCCAATGGGCGAAAATGCAGTTGATTGGATCGAGCAGTTTATTGAAAGTGGACGGCCGGTACTATTAGGTGAGAAAAGTTCGGATGTGTTGTTTCCAAGTCGACGTGCACGTCAAATGACGCGCCAAACATTCTGGCATCGAATTAAATATTATGCGGTATTGGCAGGCATTGATGCTGATTCATTATCACCCCATGTGATGCGTCATGCTTTCGCTACCCATTTGCTTAATTACGGAGCTGATTTACGTGTGGTACAAATGTTGCTGGGCCATAGTGATCTCTCTACGACTCAGATTTATACTCATGTCGCCACCGAAAGATTGAAACAATTGCACCAAATCCATCATCCTCGCGCATAATTATGAGACGTTGCTGGCTAAAACTAGCGATAATATTTGTATTTAGGAATACTTCATTTATGCTGCGCGGATAAAAATAATAGCGTAATTGAAACTATATCGTCGAAATCTCGGTCTGTTTTATATCGAGATTGTCATCATTTTAAAAGGGATAACAAGATGCATTTTATTCGTCGCACCGTGCTAGCCACTACTATTGCACTGACTGCTTTTTCTGCGGTAGCCAAGCCTGATGTAACGGCTATTACCAAGCAATTGTCAACCATTGGTTTAACACCAAGTTCAATTACTGCATCGCCAATGGCGGGTATAAATGAAGTGGTGACTGAACGTGGTGTTATTTATACCTCTGATGATGGCCAATATTTTTTAGCGGATCATTTGTACCAAAATACGGGTGCTGAGCCGGTGAACTTAACTGAGCAAAAAATGGCGCAGTTAAATAAAGCTAAATTAGCGGGTATGGATAAAGACATGATTGTTTATCCTGCTAAAAATGAAAAGTATGTGGTGACCGTGTTTACCGATACCAGCTGTGGTTACTGCCGTAAATTGCATAATGAAATGCAAGGCTATAACGATGCGGGCATTACAGTACGTTACTTAGCTTTCCCTCGTGGTGGTGAGCGTTCAAGTAATTTTAATCAAATGAGTGCAATTTGGGGAGCCAAAGATCGTGTTAAAGCAATGCATGATGCGAAGAGCGGCACTTTTGATGAATCAAAAATTACCCCGCGTCCTGATTTAGTGATGGAGCAATATCAGTTAGGTGTTGCGATGGGGGTTAATGGTACGCCAGCGATAGTGCTAGAAGATGGCACTATGATCCCAGGTTATCAACCGCCAGCGGCGTTACTGCAATTATTGGATAGCAAAGCGAAAAGCTAATCACGACCATTTATCAACATCGGTCATCGTGTATAAAAGCCTGATATTATTATCAGGCTTTTTTGTTGGCGGTGATTTGGTTAAGATGAAAAGATAATCATTCCACAAAAGAAGCCGTTATTATGATAGAAATTAAGCGTCGTCCTGTTGTCGATCCTCAATGCTTCTCGAATGAGATCCCTGCTATTTTACAACGTATTTATGCGAGCCGTGGTATCACTAATGATGCTGAACTTGAACGCGGCGCGAAAGGATTACTTAATTATAATCAGCTTTATGGTATGGCTGATGCGGTGGCGTTATTAGTTACGGCACTTACCAACAATACCCGTATTATTATTGTGGGCGATTTTGATGCCGATGGTGCTACCAGTTCTGCGCTATCAGTACTGGCATTGAAAATGTTGGGTTGTCGTAATGTAGATTACTTAGTGCCGAATCGATTTGATGATGGTTATGGTTTAAGCCCTGAAGTGGCACAACAAGCCATTGATCGTGGTGCAGAACTTATCATGACGGTCGATAACGGTGTCTCGTCTATTGATGGTGTTGCAGCCGCAAAAGCGCAAGGGGTGCAAGTGCTGGTGACCGATCATCACTTGCCCGGGGATTGTTTACCTGCCGCCGATGCGATGGTCAATCCTAACCTTGATCAATGTGGTTTTCCCTCTAAAGCATTATGTGGTGTAGGGGTCGCGTTTTATTTAATGCTAGCCTTACGAGCAGAATTGCGTAATAACGGTTGGTTTGAACAACAAGCATTGGCTGTGCCTAATTTAGCGGAGTTACTTGATTTAGTCGCGCTTGGTACGGTTGCGGATGTGGTGGCCTTAGACGGTAATAATCGTATTCTTGTTCATCAAGGGTTACAGCGTATTCGTGCTGGTAAGTGTCGTCCAGGCATTCAAGCTTTAATTGAAGTCGCCAATCGCGATCCTGCTCGATTAGTCGCGAGCGATCTTGGCTTTGCTTTAGGTCCTCGAATTAATGCCGCTGGGCGGTTAGATGATATGTCGTTTGGGGTGGAATTGTTGTTATGTGACAATATTCAAGCGGCGCGTCGTATGGCAACAGAGCTTGATGCACTTAACCAAACCCGCAAAGAAATAGAACAAGGGATGAAAGAAGAAGGTCTCGCTATTTGTGAGCGATTGCAGTTTAACCACCAAGATATGCCTTATGGATTAGTGCTGTTTCAGCGTGATTGGCACCAAGGGGTGATCGGTATTTTAGCCTCGCGGATCAAAGATAAATATCATCGTCCTGTGATTGCTTTTGCTGATGCAGGTAAGGGTGAAATTAAAGGATCGTGTCGTTCTATTGTGGGATTACACATGCGCGATGTGTTAGATGTGGTTGATACGCAGCACCCAGGAATGATTTTAAAATTTGGTGGCCACGCGATGGCGGCCGGACTGACAATCCCTGAATCTCAGCTTGATGCTTTTAGCACTGCGTTTGATGTCGCAGTACGTAAAGTGTTAGATGAAGATGCATTACAAGGTGTATTACTCAGTGATGGTGAATTACAACCCCATGAACTAACGCTTGAGACCGCTGAAATATTACGTGCTGGTGGGCCATGGGGACAACAATTTCCTGAGCCGACGTTTGATGGTACGTTTCGATTATTGCACCAAAAGCTGGTCGCAGGAAAACATCTTAAAATGATGGTTGAGCCTTTAGCTGGGGGAAGTGTGATTGATGCGATAGCATTTAATGTTGATCTTAAGTGTTGGCCCGATGCTTCAGTGCAGCAAATCGAATTGGTGTATCGCCTCGATATAAATGAATTTCGAGGTAATCGCAGTGTGCAATTGATGGTTGAACATTTAGCAGCAAAATAAGTTTAGTTCAGTTTGAGAAAGGGTTGTGATGATGATCTTGGCGTTGACAGCCTAGATTGTCACCATATTTGGATTAATTTTCTGATAACCTTTCTCTCCCTCTGTATATTCTATCTACAATTCGATAGAATCTTGCGGTTATATCTATTTCGGTAATGAAGCGTGGCGATGTTCGAAATTAATCCTATTAAAAACCGACTTGAGGATGTGTCAGCACGTACTGACATCCTTAGGGGGTACCTTTGACTATGATGCTAAAAAAGAGCGTCTAGAAGAGGTAAATGCAGAACTAGAGCAACCAGGTGTATGGAATGAACCTGAACGCGCTCAAGCGTTGGGTAAAGAACGTGCAGGATTGGAAGCAGTAGTCGAAACCATTGATATATTAGACCAAGGCGTTGAAGATGTCGCTGGCCTACTTGAGTTAGCGGTTGAAGAAGACGATCAAGAAACCTTTGATGAGATTGAACCTGAGTTAGCTGAGCTTGAAGCTAAGTTAGCTAAGTTAGAATTTCGTCGTATGTTTGCTGGCGATCATGATAGTTCTGATTGCTACCTTGACCTTCAATCGGGTTCTGGTGGTACTGAAGCACAAGATTGGACATCAATGATGCTCCGCATGTATTTGCGTTGGGCGGATGCCAAAGGCTTTAAGAGCGAAATCATTGAAATTTCTGCTGGCGATGTTGCGGGTCTTAAATCTGTTACAGTCCGTATTAGCGGTGAGTATGCTTATGGCTGGTTACGTACCGAAACAGGTGTTCACCGTTTAGTACGTAAATCACCGTTTGACTCAGGCGGCCGTCGTCATACTTCGTTCGGGTCAGCATTTGTGTATCCAGAAATTGATGACAATATTGTTATTGATATCAATCCTTCTGATTTACGTATTGACGTATACCGCGCATCAGGTGCGGGTGGTCAACACGTAAACACCACTGAATCTGCGGTACGTATTACACACTTACCAACAAATCTTGTTGTACAGTGCCAGAACGATCGTTCTCAGCATAAGAATAAAGATCAAGCAATGAAGCAATTAAAAGCGAAATTGTTTGAGTATGAAATGCAAAAGAAAAACGCTGAAAAGCAAGCCAGTGAAGACACTAAATCAGACATTGGTTGGGGCAGTCAAATCCGTTCTTATGTATTGGATGACTCCCGCATAAAAGATTTACGTACTGGGGTGGAGAATCGAAACACCCAAGCAGTATTGGACGGTGATTTAGACCGTTTTATTGAAGCTAGCTTGAAATCAGGTCTTTAACCGAATTTCAGTAAAATATTAAGGTATACCCCATGACTGACCAAATACAAGATGAAAATAAACTGATTGCTGAGCGTCGTGCTAAATTAGACATGATCCGCAAAAACTGCAAAGCAAATGGCCATCCAAATGATTTTCGTCGTGATAGTTTAGCGGCTGATTTGGAAGCAAAACACGGTGAAATGACCAAGGAAGAGCTTGAAGAAGCCGGTCATGTTTATGCAATCGCTGGTCGTATTATGGCTAAGCGTGGTCCTTTCCTTGCAATTCAAGATGTGTCTGGCCGTATTCAGGCTTATGCATCTAAAGATGTTCAGAAAGAGCTAAAAGAAAAATATTCTGGCCTTGATATCGGTGACATCATCGGTGTTAAAGGGACGTTACACAAATCGGGTAAAGGCGATCTTTACATCGAAATGAATAACTACGAGTTGCTAACTAAAGCACTGCGTCCATTACCAGAGAAATTCCATGGTCTTACTGACCAAGAAATGCGTTACCGTCAACGTTATGTTGATCTGATTGTAAATGAAGATTCTCGTCGTGCATTTATCATTCGTTCAAAAGTAGTTTCAGCGATCCGTAATTTCATGGTAACTAAAAACTTCATGGAAGTTGAAACACCAATGATGCACGTGATCCCTGGTGGTGCAACAGCACGTCCATTTATCACTCACCATAATGCATTAGACATCGACATGTACTTACGTGTTGCGCCTGAGCTTTACCTTAAGCGTTTAGTGGTTGGTGGTTTTGAGCGTGTGTTTGAAATTAACCGTAACTTCCGTAACGAAGGTCTATCTCCACGTCATAACCCAGAATTCACTATGATGGAATTCTACATGGCGTATGCTGATTACCATGATTTGATGGATCTTACTGAAGAAATGTTAAGCAGCGTTGCGATTGACGTTCTAGGCTCTTCAAAAATGCCTTACGGTGAGTTTGAAGTTGAATTTGCAGGTCCGTACGCACGTATCAGCATGTTAGATGCAATCAAGCAATACAACCCAGAGCACGCAGAAATCCAAGCATTAACTTACGAAGGCGTTGCTGATCGTGAGCTAATGGTTAAGATTGCAAAATCTGTACATGTTGAGGTTGAAAGCTTCTGGACATGTGGTCAGCTACTAGAAGAGATCTTTGGCGAAACGGCTGAAACTCAACTAATGCAACCTACATTTATCACTGAATACCCTGCAGATATCTCACCACTTGCTCGTCGTAACGATGAAAATCCATTCATTACTGACCGTTTTGAATTCTTCATTGGTGGCCGTGAAGTAGCAAATGGTTTCTCTGAGCTTAACGATGCTCAAGACCAAGACCAACGCTTTAAAGCACAAGTTAGTGCTAAAGATGCGGGTGATGATGAAGCTATGTACTATGACGCAGACTACATTACTGCGCTAGAGCATGGTTTACCACCAACAGCAGGTCAAGGTATTGGTATTGACCGTTTAGTAATGTTATTTACTAACACACACACCATTCGTGACGTTATTTTGTTCCCGGCAATGCGCCCACAACTAAATAATTAATCGAACGGTTATAAAATAGCCATCGCTAATGCGGTGGCTTTTTTTTGTCTCGAAAAAAAGGGTCAAAAAAGCGACAAATCTAGTTTTTTTGACAATAACATTAATAACATCAATATATTATATTAGCTAAATCATATTATACTAAACAAGTTGCATTTGTTCGTATATTATTAATAAAACAGTTGTTAAATGTCACTAAATATATAATTGCTTTATTAATGGAGGGGTGAATGACAATCGGGACGGTAAAAAAACCTAAGGTAGTTATCTCTAATAACTTAGTTGTTTTTGGTGGTAGTAATCAAAATTGGCTGCCCGCAATAGAAAGTGCAGGTTGGTTATGTCATCGTTGTTATGATTTACGGACGGCAGAAACATTATTATTAGAAATTGGCCCTTGTATCGGTGTGGTCGATCTTAGCCATGATGATTTTAGTATTCATAGTTTTTCGGTAATGGTAAATCGTAATAAACAAGTACGTTGGATTGCGATTGTACGTGATGAGCAACTTGTTAATGAAGCAATAGGTCAATTTATTGTTAACTTTTGTCTTGATTATTTTTCGGTTCCTATTCCACCCGAGCAATTACTGCAAACAATAGGCCATCAGATTGGAATGCTTAATTTAGAGCGTCAAGTGTGGCCACAACTAGGTAATTTTGGTCAACAAGGTTTGCAAGGTTCAACTGCAGTCATGAAAAAATTGCGTGATCAAGTTAAGCGAATTGCATTAAGTGATGTTTCAGTTGTTATCAGTGGTGAAATAGGCACGGGGAAAATATTAGTGGCGGATGCTATTTTTAAAGCATCAGCACGTGCTAAGCAACAGGTAATACGGGTTAATTGTGAAACCATGACAGCTGATTGGATGATTGATACCGATAATGGTACGCAAAGTATTTTTGAAGCTGCGAATAATGGTGTATTAGTACTAGAAGAATTTACATTACTAACAGATGCTTGCCAGCAATCTCTGTACCAAGTGTTAGCGGATGGGCGTTATTGTGATACTGATGGTAATACTCTTTCTGTTGATATGCGTGTTATCTCTTTAACCCATCATTCGCCTGAGCATCTGGTGACATTAACAACGTTACGACGTGAGTTATATTTCCGCTTAAATGTGATTTCTATCACCGTCCCCCCGTTGCGTGAGCGTAGTAATGATATTATTTTTTTAGCTGAATTTTTATTATTAAAATATGCCCGCCAATATAATAGCGTTGCCAAATATTTATCAGAACAAGCGCAATCGATGTTATTGCAGTATCCATGGCCTGGCAATGTGCAAGAGCTAATTTGTCAAATTAAACGGGCAGTACTTCTTGCTGAAAATAAATGTATTGAAGCGGATCAATTAGATATTCCACGTTTGATTGATGATAAATTAAGTTTGAAAAAAGTACGTGAAGAATCTGAACGTAATGCATTATTGACGGTGTTAGAGAATAATAAAGGTCAAATATCAGCGGCTGCACGTGAATTGGGTGTCTCACGGGCAACAATGTATCGGTTATTAAATAAGCATGAGTTAATTCCACCATCTCGTTGTTTTCGTCAAAGTCATGCATGATTAATTGGATGGTTTTTTTATGACTAAATAAAGTGTCGTTGCAACAATTGCGAGGTAAATTGTTTTTTTAAGTAGAAACCACGCGGTAAGGTTTTAATTGGCTGACCATTGGCACCATAAGCTTCAGTGAGTACTTTACTGTTCGCGGCTTTTGGACGTAATTGCAGCACTTCACCATGACGTGCAGTGATAGTTTCTACTTGCCCTAATACTATCATATCCATTAATTCTTCCCAGTCTTGCTGTAATTGTGCCTCTTCTTTGGCACTGGGACTCCAGAGTAACGCTGAACCAACATGGCGATCTTCAAGCGGAATATCTCGTTCTCCTTCTACGGGTACCCATAATACTCGCGCCAGTTTTTGCCTGATATGACTACTGTGCCATTGTAAGCCTTGAACTCCAATCAACGGGGCGACACAAACAAATGTTGTTTCTAGTGGTTTTCCCTGATAGCTGATCGGTATAGTTTTGAGTTCAATGCCAAGCTCAATAAAATCGGGAATGGGTTTACTACCCGCTGTCGCGCCTAGGTGCCATTCTAATAATTGACCAACCCAACCTTTATCGCGCTTAAGATCGGGAGGGGGAATGATGCCAGCTATTGCGGCTAACTCACCTAATGTCATACCTGCTAATTGGTGAGCTCGATAGAGTAATTCTGCTTCTGTTTTTGGTGTTGGTTGCGTGGTTTTTATGTTCATAATAGGTCGTAATAGTAAGTTATATCGAATATTTAACCGTAGAGAATATTATCATATTCAAATGATATCGTGTGTAAGGATCGATGTTGATCGCTATTGGTGAGCCGTGATTAAGATTGATCTTTTTTACTTTTTTGAATGAGATTACATTTGTGATGATTTAATAATCGTTAATTTATCGTTGTTATTTAAGGCTAATACTAGAATAAAAAGATATCCACAGCTTTTTTTTTGAAAATATTTTATTTTAATATTACTGGATGCATATACAGTATTTTGTTGTAAAATCAACCGTTGTGATGTTATGTTAATCTATATTGTGGTGGTAATATTACGGGGAAAGCCATTATTGATTGATATTTAATCGATCGTTTTTTAGTGATGTGAAAGTTGTCTTTATTTTAATTTATTATAGTGCGTTTTTTGTTGTATGCTTATGTTTTAAAATAAAAAAAATAAATTTATCGTGGTTGGTGTTATTGGTTTTTGATACGTTGTTTATTGCTTAAAACGGTTTTTTTTAGGTTTCTGCACAAATCTATCCACAGAAAGAGTGAATAAATGTGGGATATGTCTCATTTGATTGCCTGTAAAGTAGTCTGTGTGCAAAGTTATCCATAATACCGTTTAAATTAGGTAAAACGCATCGATATTGATGAATGTTTGTTTACCGATCACGTCTACTATGAAAAAATCACTATTAATAGATATTTATACTTGAGGTCGTCCAGTGATTGATGGCGATGGATACCGCCCTAATGTAGGGATCGTTATCTGCAATGGCCATGGGCAGGTATTTTGGGCTCGACGATATGGACAACATTCTTGGCAATTTCCGCAAGGTGGCATTGATGAAGGTGAAACCCCTGAACAAGCTATGTACCGTGAATTGTATGAAGAAGTAGGATTAACCAAAAAAGATGTCAGGATTATTGCGTCAAGCCGTCATTGGTTACGTTATAAATTACCTAAACGTCTTGTGCGGTGGGATTCAAAACCTGTCTGTATCGGTCAAAAGCAAAAATGGTTTTTGCTGAGTTTGGAATGCGATGAGTCCAAGGTCAATATGCAGCGTAGTGTAACACCTGAGTTTGATGGTTGGCGTTGGGTAAGTTATTGGTACCCAGTAAGGCAAGTAGTCTCTTTTAAGCGTGACGTATATCGTCGAGCATTGAAGGAGTTTGCCGCTGTTGCTATGCCATTTAAAGAATGGAAAGAACGTAAATTTAAGCGCATTAAAAATAAGCGCAGCTAGCAAATAGAGGTTATTGGCTCACAGGGAACAATTAAAGGCTCGTTATGCTGACAAAGCTAAGAGAAATTGTTGACAAGGTTGTCAGCGCTCACTCATTGATCGATGCATTGGATCAATTGGTATCAAATACTACTCAGGTAATGAAAACCGATTGTTGTTCGGTGTACATTGCTGATCATCAGCGTCAGATTTATACCTTAATGGCAACACAAGGGTTGAATAAATCTCGGCGACGTATCAGTTTGCGCTTTAATCAAGGGTTAGTCGGGTTAGTGGGTCAACGAGCCGAGCCATTAAATGTTGCCGATGCTCGAGTACACCCTCATTTTAAACACCTTCCAGGAATCGGAGAGGAATCTTTTCGATCCTTTTTTGGTACTCCTATTATTCATCAACGCCAAGTCCTCGGCGTTATCGTTGTCCAGCAACGCGAACAACGTGAATTTACGGAAAGTGAAGAATCTTTTTTAGTTACGCTAGCTGCTCAGTTGGCGGGCATTCTAGCGCACGCTAAAGCACAAGGAATGTGGTTTGAGAAAGGTAATCGGCTTCATTTAACTGGGTCTGCGGCATCAAGTGGGGTCGCGATTGCAAAAGCGTGGTGGGATGATACCCAACCTTTATTAGAGCATGTTGCGCCAGCATCATGTTTGAATATCAATGCAGAGCAAGAACGGTTAACAATAGCAATAGATTCAGCGGGTAAAGAATTTCGGCGATTGCGAAAACGGTTTGATAGTGACTTACAAAAAGAAACCCTCGCTATTTTTGATTTATTTAGCCATTTACTGAATGATCCGTTACTACGTACTGATCTTAAAGCACATATTGATGATGGTGATCAAGCAGAGTGGGCAGTGCGACAAGTGGTTGAAACGTATTCTAATCGCTTTGCCAACATGAAAGATCTTTACCTTAAAGAGCGTGCGCGTGATATACGGGAGTTAGGGCAACGGCTGTTGTATTTTTTATGTGATGATAAGCCTAATGAACAGCAATGGGATGAACCGATTGTCTTGTTAACTCGAGAGTTAACTGCTGCGATGATTGCCACTGTGCCCGCAGGAAAACTGGCTGCGGTGGTTGCACAAGACGGTGCGGCTAACTCTCACGCCGCTATTTTATCGCGAGCATTAGGTATTCCTACCATTATGGGCGTAGATTTTACGCCGCATACGGTGCATAACAATCTGGTTGTCGTTGATGGCTATCGTGGTGATTTATTAGTTAATCCGAATCGTCATGTATTAGCGGAATATCGACGTTTACTGCGTGAAGATGATGAGCTTGAAAAGATCGTCGAGTGTGATCAACAACACCGTGCAGTGACCAAGGATCAACAACGAATTATGGTACATATTAATGCCGGATTAAGCGCTGATTCACATTTTGCGTTAAATAAGGGCATTGATGGTGTTGGTCTTTATCGTACTGAAGTCCCCTTTTTACTCCAACGTAGTTTTCCTTCAGAAGAAGAACAAATTAACCAATACCGCACTATTTTACATACTTATCCCGATCAACCTGTAGTGATGCGAACATTAGATATTGGTGGCGATAAACCCCTACCTTATTTGTCGATCGAAGAAGATAACCCTTTTCTTGGTTGGCGAGGGATTCGGTTTACGCTTGATCATCCTGAAATATTTATGATTCAAGTACGTGCGATGCTACGTGCAAGTATTGGCTTGAATAATATGGATATTTTATTACCGATGATCTCGGGGATTAATGAGCTCGATGATGCCAAAGCCATTATTGAGCGGGCGTATACTGATGTGGCTCAAACCGCACTAGCCGCTGGGCAACAATTACATAAACCACGCCTTGGGATCATGATTGAAGTGCCGTCAATGTTATATCAACTCCATGCTTTAGTCGGACGGGTAGATTTTATCTCTGTTGGTAGTAATGATTTAATCCAATATTTATTAGCCGTTGATCGTAATAATGCGCGGGTTGCGAATGTTTATGATGCATTGCATCCGGCTGTTTTACATGCGTTAAAGCACATTGTTGATAGTGCTAAAAAATACCAATTACCCGTGTGTGTGTGTGGAGAATTAGCTGGTGATCCTGTCGGTGCTTTGTTGCTCGTTGGGATGGGGTATCGGTCGTTAAGCATGAACGCGCGTAATGTCGCTAAAATTAAATATATTTTACGTCATATTGATAGCGTGGATATGACATCATTAGCCACTCAAGCACTGCACGTCGATATTGCTGATGATGTACGTAAGTTAACGACTCGGTTTATTGAACAACATCAGCTCGGCGGTTTTATTCGTGCAGGTAATAAATAATGGTGGTTTATTGTGAAAGAAATAATGGGTAATTATCATGCATGAAAGTGTCATGTGGCTGTTTTCAATGTGCTTAATTTTAGGCTCAGTAGTGGGTTTATTAGCTGGATTACTTGGAATCGGCGGTGGTTTATTAGTTGTGCCTACTTTGGTGTGGTTGTTACCCCAAGTGGGTATTGAGCCATCAATGTTAATGCATATTGCGTTAGCGACTTCGTTAGCTAGTATCGTTATGACGGCAATGGCTTCTGCTCGTAATCATTTTAGATTGGGTAATGTTGATTTATCCGTGGTTAAAGTGCTAGCTCCCGGGATTATTATTGGTGGACTCAGTGGCAGTGTGGTGGCTGAATTAGTACCTGCGCAATATTTACCCAAAGTGTTTGCGGTAATTGTGTTGTTATTAGCATTACAAATGATGTTATCACTACGCGTTACGCATTCTCGACCATTGCCTAGTGCATTGGCATCCGCTGTTGGTGGTGGTGTGATTGGATTATTATCAAGTTTAGCGGGTATTGGCGGTGGCTCATTAACGGTACCGTATTTGAGTTATTTTGGTGTTGAAATGCGTCGAGCAATTGGTTCGGCATCGTTAGTCGGGTTTCTGATTGCTATTTCAGGCATGATTGGCTTTATTTTTGCGGGGGTGGGTAGCGCGAATTTACCTGCTTATAGTGTGGGTTATGTTTATTTACCTGCATTAGTGGGTATTGCTGCGACCTCAATGATCACCACTCGCTATGGGGCTGCATTGGTGACGCGTTTACCTACCGCGACGCTTAAAAAGCTGTTTGCGGTACTACTACTTATTATCAGTCTTAAAATGTTCTTGAGTTGATATCGACTAGATTTAAGTGGGCTATCTTCTGATAGAATTAAGAGTAACGACTTTTAGACGCCTAGCTTTTGCTGGGCGTCATTAATTTAACGGGTAGGACAAATGAAACAGTACTTGGCGTTGTGTCAGCGGATCGTTGATGACGGTGTGTGGATTGAAAATGAACGAACTGGCAAACGTTGCCTGACAGTGATTAATGCTGATTTAACCTATGATGTTGCTAATAATCAGTTTCCTTTAATTACTACCCGTAAAAGTTTTTGGAAAGCTGCGATTGCGGAATTGTTAGGTTACCTACGTGGGTACGACAATGCCGCTCAGTTTCGTGCTATTGGCTGTAATACGTGGAATGCCAATGCCAATGATAACCAAGCATGGCTTAATAATCCGTACCGTAAAGGCGAAGATGATATGGGGCGCGTTTATGGCGTTCAAGGTCGTCGCTGGCAAAAAGCCGATGGTACAGTTATCGATCAACTAAAAAAGATTGTTGATGATTTAACCAAAGGTATTGATGATCGTGGTGAAATTCTGACGTTTTATAATCCAGGCGAGTTTGATATGGGTTGTTTACGTCCATGTATGCACACTCATACGTTTTCACTATTAGGGGATACTTTGTATCTCACCAGTGCTCAACGTTCTTGTGATGTGCCATTAGGGCTTAATTTCAACCAAGTACAAGTGTTTACCTTGTTAGCGTTAATGGCGCAAATTACGGGTAACAAACCCGGTCAGGCTTACCATAAAATTATTAATGCCCATATTTACGAAGATCAATTGCCATTAATGCGTGATGAGCAATTAACGCGTACGCCATTTGCATCGCCTCAATTGATTATTAATCCTAAGATCACCTCATTAGAAGATTTAGAAACATGGGTAACCTTAGATGATTTTGAAGTGGTTGGTTATGAGCATCACGCGCCAATCCAATACCCATTCTCGGTATAACAATTACCTAGTGTGATCAGTAAATAAGAGATAACAAAAAGCCCCGCACAATTGCTTGTGTGGGGCTTTTTATTTCACTGCGCTTTTATTTAACGAAGCGTAGCGATTAAGCTGTAAACGCTAGGATTGAACCAGGGATAGCAATGAATACTAGGCCAAGGTAACCCGCAACAGCAGCTTTATTCTTCGTTGCTAAATCGCTAAGGAAGAACGCGCACTTAAGTGGAATTTCACGTAAGAACGGTACGCCGTAAATCAATACTGTCGCTAACACGTTAAAGCAGAAGTGCACCAGTGCAATCTGTAGTGCAAACACGGCATGATCACCTGATACTGCGGTTGCTGCTAGTAGTGCAGTGATACAAGTACCGATGTTTGCGCCTAATGTAAATGGATAAACCTCACGTACGGTTAATACACCTGTACCCACTAGCGGTACCATCAAACTTGTTGTTGTTGATGATGACTGTACTAGAATCGTTACTGCTGTACCTGATGCAATACCATGTAATGGACCACGACCGATAGCACTCTTTAGAATATCACGAGCACGACCAACCATTAGGCCTCGCATGAGTCGACCCATTAAAGTGATCGAGATGAAAATCAGTGCAATGCCTAATCCAATGAGTATAAAACCCCCGTTTTGTCCGAGTGTTTCTAGTGGTCCTTTTACTAATTCAATGGCTGGTTGTGTTAACGGCTTCATGAAATCCATGCCGTTCATGCTCATATTACCCGCCTTTAAGAATGGCGAGACTAACCAACCTGATAATTTATCAAGGATACCAAACATCATTTCTAATGGTAGGAAAATGGCAACAGCTAATAAGTTAAAGAAGTCATGCACTGTTGCACTTGCAAACGCACGACGGAATTCTTCTTTACAACGAGCATGACCTAAACTGACTAAAGTATTGGTCAGTGTTGTACCAATATTCGCACCCATTACCATTGGGATTGCAGTTTCTACAGGTAAACCACCTGCCACAAGACCCACGATAATTGAGGTAACGGTACTTGATGATTGAATCAGTGCCGTTGCGATAAGACCAACCATTAAGCCTGCAACAGGGTGAGATGCAAATTCAAATAATGTTTTTGCTTGCTCGCCGACAGACCATTTAAAACCGCCGCTGACCATAGATACAGCAACGAGTAACAAATATAGCATGAACGCTAGGGTGCCCCAGCGGACCCAACGCATAGAGCTGAACTTCGATGCAGCAGTAGTGGCTTGGGTTGTCATAATCATTTCTCCATGACAGGAATATGTCGTTTGGGTGTCATTTTGTTGAAATCTGCGTGAATAGTAGTTTGGTTATATTTCAGAAATATTACACTGAGTGTCATAAATGGATATTTGTTTGGGGTTTGTCAGGGAAATGAGAGGGCAACCGATTAAATTATACAATGTCAGGTTGCATTAATACGCTCTAGTAGATTGTTTCTAATTGGTTTTTAATAGTTTTGTGTGTTTTTTGTTTTTAGCGTTAAAAATTATAAAAATATGCTTATTAAAAGTAAAGTTTTGCGATTTATTTTATTTTTAGTATAAATATAATGAATGACGATAAATAAATAGTGCGGATATAGTAGCGCTATAACTATAACTCTTCGGTTTTACCGAGTATTTATATCCATACAAACGATTTTTCAGTTTGTAAGTTTGACGTTTACACTAAATTTAATTGAGACGACTAAGTATTTAGCTAACCTACAAGTTAGGGGTGCTTGGATCGCGTGAATAATATAGTTAAAGGAGTAACGGTTAATGACCGATGCTATTCGTAAATTTCTTAAATTAGAATCAGCTGGCGGTATTATTCTTATTATCGCAGCATTAATTGCAATGGTTATTGCTAACTCTCCATTGGCATCGTTATATACCGATACGCTACATAGCTATATCGGCGGATTATCAGTCTCGCATTGGATCAATGATGGCTTAATGGCAATTTTCTTTTTCTTAATTGGACTAGAAGTTAAGCGCGAACTTATTGAAGGTGCACTTAATACCAAAGAAAAAGCTATCTTCCCTGCGATTGCTGCTGTTGGCGGCATGATTGCTCCAGCGCTAATTTATACCGCCTTTAATTATGGCGATCCGATGGCCGTTAAAGGTTGGGCGATTCCAGCCGCAACAGATATTGCTTTTGCATTAGGTGTTATGGCGCTATTGGGTAACCGTGTACCAGTAAGCTTAAAAGTTTTCTTATTAGCATTGGCTATTATTGATGACTTAGGCGTGATTGTGATCATCGCTTTATTTTATAGCTCAGATTTATCAACACTTGCGTTAGCCGTGGCATTTATCTCGACAGCGACATTGGTCGTTATGAATCTGAAGAACATCACTAGTATTCCATTATACTTAATTGTTGGTGCTATTTTGTGGTTCAGCGTACTGCAATCAGGCGTTCATGCAACATTAGCGGGTGTGGTGTTAGGTTTTGCAGTGCCATTAGCGGGTAAAAATGGTCGGACAGATACTCATTCACCCCTTAAAACGATTGAACATGCATTACATCCTTATGTTGCATTCTTAATCTTGCCATTATTTGCATTTGCTAATGCGGGTATTTCATTAACTGGCGTATCACTGGCCAGTTTATCGTCAATGTTACCTGTTGGTATTGCTGCTGGATTATTTATTGGTAAGCCTGTTGGTATCTTTACAGCCTGTTTTCTTGCAGTTAAAACAGGTGTTGCAAAACTACCTGATGGGATTAACTTTAAACATATTTTTGCCGTATCGGTGTTATGTGGTATTGGTTTTACAATGTCGATTTTCATCTCATCACTGGCGTTTGTTGGTGCTGATGAAAGCTTTGCGACTTACTCTCGACTTGGAATCTTATTGGGTTCTACTGTCGCCGCGATTGTCGGTTACATCATGTTAAGTAAAACATTACCTAAATCAGAGGTGTAATATGAAAACGTTGTTAGTTGTTATCGCATGTTTATTTTCGCCGTTTAGTCTTGCCTCGGTTAATTCCCAAGCATGTATTAATGATGATAGTTCTGAAGTATGCCAAGCATATTTACAAGGTATTAACGATGCTAAAGAAACAACCGTTGATACTACGACAGTACAAGAAAGCTCATTTCGTCAACGTGCGTTAGAACAACGTGGTGGCGAACGAGTGCGAAACTTAGAACGACTGCAACGTTAATTACAGCTTAAAGACGATCTTGATTTGATTTTACTATAAATTATATCGTCAAACATTGAACAGCCCAGTGGCACAGCGTAAGCTTTGTCGTTGGGTTTTTTTATTTAAATAGCGGCAATGTCTCACTTAAATTATAACCATCTTTATTATTTTTGGATGGTCTGCAAGCAAGGCTCAGTAACGAAAGCGGCTGATGCATTATTTCTGACTCCGCAAACAGTGACGGGGCAGATTCGATCATTAGAAGATCGTCTTAAAGGTAAGTTAACTAAACGTGTTGGCCGTAATATTGAACCAACAGAGCTTGGTCAATTAGTGTTTAAATATGCGGATAAGATGTTTGATTTAAGCTATCAAATGCTCGACCGTATTAATTATACTCAGCGAGATAACCAATTATTTGAAGTTGGGGTTGCTGATGCGTTGTCAAAACGGTTAGTGAGCCAAGTGTTGTTAGAGGGTATTCCTAGCGATCAACGGATCCAATTAAGCTGTTTTGAATCGACCCATGAAATGTTGTTAGAGCAACTATCACAACATAAATTGGATATGATCTTATCTGACTGTTCAGTTAGCTCAACTCAAAATCCCGGTATATACAGTAAAAAGCTGGGTGAATCTGCAATGAGTTTTTTCTGCACTGATGATTTATCTGATGCTGATTTTCCTGCTTGTATTGAAGATTATAAGCTATTGGTACCCAGTCGACGTTCTGCAATGGGACGCAAATTGCATCAATGGTTTGATCAGCAGGGCATTACGCCAAATATATTAGGTGAATTTGATGATGCGGCGTTAATGAAGGCTTTTGCTTGTTATCATAAGTCGATGTTTATCGCGCCATCTATTTATGCGGATGAGCTCACCAGTAATAGTCGTATTTATGAAGTTAAACGAGTGACGGATATTTGTGATGAATATTTTGTTATTTTTGCTGAACGAATGATCATGCACCCTGCTGTGAAACGTATTTGTGCAGCTGATTTTAGTACATTGTTTTAATATTTATCACTTATCAACGCCTTATACATTTTCAACTGGAAAGAATAATAATAAGGCGTTAATCGTTGTTTCTATATATTACAGCTCAGTTATTTTTGTTCGTTTGTAGCGTGATCTGTTGTTTGCTTCTCTTTCTCTTTCTCTTTCTCTTTCTCTTTCTCTTCTTTATCTTTGGCTGAAACTGAAATGCCTGCGGTTAAGTTATAACGCATTGCATCTTCAAATGACCAATCAACAATGGTTAAGTCTTCACGTTTTACCAGTGTTGTAATGCCTGCTATTTGATAGCTAAGTGGAAATAGTACCGGAACCCAATCTCCGTCTGGTAATGCGTTTGATAGTGGCTCTGGAGTTTCGTTAGCCATAATAAAGCCAACGATGTAAGTATTATTAGCTTGATGCACTAGCACAGTTTGCTGATTTTTATTTTTATTGTCACTACTCATTAGTGAGGCAATATCATTAATACTGCTATAAACCGTCTTAAAAAACGGAAATCGCATCAACTGACGAATAACAAAATCATAGAGCCATGCGATAGGACTAACAGAAAAAAGTAACCCAGCAACAAACAATAAGATCAGAATGAGTAAAAAACCAGCACCTTTAAAGAGTTCGGTAATGTGAACTAAACCAAATAAAAAATTACCGACTTCATCTAATGACTCAAAAAGTGACCAGAATAACCAAATACTTAATACTAGCGGCAGGACATTGAACAAGCCGCGTAACAGCGTTTTTTTCATTTTATGCTCGAAGATGTAAAATAAAGTCAGTTATAAAATCAGCAATATTCAATATTGAAATGCTAGTTTTATAGGCAATGGGCAATGAATAGACATAAAAAAACCGACCCTAAGGTCGGTTTTTTTTAATCTAGACTCATTAATTAAAATTAAAGAGCTTTGATTTTCGCTGTTAGACGAGCTTTATGACGTGCAGCTTTGTTCTTATGGATCAGGCCTTTAGTAGCCATGCGATCTAGAACAGGTTGCATTTCAGCGTAAGCTAGTGTTGCAGCTTCTTTATTACCAGCTTCAATAGCGATAATTACTTTCTTGAAGAAAGTGCGCATCATAGAACGACGGCTAGCGTTATGCTGACGACGTTTTTCTGAAGTTAGTGCACGTTTCTTAGCAGATTTGATATTTGCCAAGGGTGTAACTCCCAAATCTTGGTATGGTGACAATTTAAGGCCGAGGACTATGCCCTTAATCTTAATCATTGTCAAATGATTCGTGCAAATAACCGCCATACCAATCTAGTTGGCACTTGCGGATTAACACGGTTAATATGGCGACAGATTTTACCAGTATTTCGATTCAGAAGTCACCTTTCTGAACATCTTTTATGAGGTTTTTTTGTGAGTAAGCGTCTTTTACGCTCTGGAATGGTAGTTAGTGCCATGACTTTAGTGTCTCGAGTGCTAGGTTTAGTGCGCGATGTGGTAGTTGCTAACCTAATGGGAGCAGGGGCTGCGGCCGATGTTTTTTTCTTTGCCAACAAAATTCCCAACTTTTTACGTCGCCTTTTTGCAGAAGGCGCTTTTTCACAAGCCTTTGTACCAGTTTTAACTGAATACCATGCTGCAGGTGATGTTGATCAAACTCGATTATTGATTGCGCGTGCCGCAGGTACGTTAGGTGGTATTGTCACCATCGTGACATTATTGGGTGTTTTAGGTTCTGGTGTCGTAACAGCATTATTTGGTTTTGGTTGGTTTTGGGATTGGATGCATAACATTTCACCCGGCGCTGAAAAATTCGAATTAGCCAGTTTGTTACTTAAAATCACTTTTCCCTATTTGTGGTTTGTCACCTTTGTGGCGTTATCTGGTGCAATTTTAAATACGCTCGGTAAGTTTGCCATTTCATCGTTTACACCAGTGTTTCTTAATGTTGCCATTATTGGGTGTGCGGTGTTTATTGCACCTCACTTGGCTAAACCTGAAATTGGTCTAGCGCTTGGGGTATTTATCGGTGGTTTAGTGCAGTTTTGTTTTCAACTGCCATTTTTATATCGAGAAGGGTATTTAGTTCGTCCACAATGGGGCTGGAATGACCCTGGCGTGACGAAGATACGTAAACTGATGCTACCGGCTCTGTTTGGTGTTTCAGTGACTCAAATTAACTTATTGCTCGATACGTTGATTGCGAGTTTCTTGATGACGGGTTCAATCAGTTGGTTATATTATTCTGATCGCTTATTAGAATTCCCATTAGGACTGTTTGGTATTGCGATTGCGACGGTGATCTTGCCTGCTTTGTCGCGTAAACATGTTGATAAATCACCTCAACAATTCGCAGATACCATGGATTGGGGTGTGCGAATGGTGTTGATCTTGGGTATTCCTGCGATGCTCGGTATGATCACCCTAGCCAAACCGATGTTGATGGTGATGTTCATGCGTGGTGAATTTGACCTGTACGATGTTAACCAAACGGCTATGTCGTTATGGGTGGTATCAGCAGGTCTGTTGAACTATATGTTGATTAAAATTTTTGCGCCGGGTTATTACGCTCGTCAAGATACTAAAACGCCGGTGAAAATTGGTATTATTGCCATGGTCAGTAATATGGTCTTCAACGGTATCTTTGCTCCTTTTTATGGCTATGTCGGTTTATCGATTGCAAGTGTATTATCAGCCTTTCTTAATGCTGCGTTGCTATACCGAGGTTTGCATAAAGAAAATATTTACCGTGTCAGTCGTCAGACATTATTGTTTGTGTTGCGATTAGTCATTGCTGGTGTGGTGATGGTGAGTGGTTTATTGTGGTTTAGTCCTACAACTGATCAATGGTTAGCTTTTCATTTGCTTGAACGTATCACGTGGCTCTTTGGTTTAATTTTAGGTGGTAGTGGTATTTACCTGTTATGTGCAATTATTTTAGGTGTTCGCCCGCGTCATCTGCGTGCAGATAGCTGATTGAAACCGCCGAGTAGTATATAATTCACCAGCTTTACGCTAAAAAGACATTTTCAGCCGTAATGGTGGTGGATGAGTTACCGCAGTTATTAATTTTTTTGGCTGTTATTAATCATCATATAAACAAGTGATCTGATTGTAGGATGAGCGAATAGCCTTATGAGTACTGACATAGTTAAATTACCTATGGAATTAATTCGAGGTATACCCAATATTCAGCCACACCATCATGGTTGCGTGCTGACAATTGGCAATTTTGATGGCGTCCATTTAGGCCATCAAACATTGCTTAAGCAGGTGATTACTAAAGCGCATTCAATGGGATTAGCCGCCACGGTAATGACGTTTGAACCGCAACCGCAAGAGCTTTTTGCAGGTAATAAAGCACCAGCTCGATTGACCCGTTTTCGCGAGAAATATGTAGAATTAAAAAAAGTCGGTATTGATCGATTATTGTGTGTTAATTTTAATCATCATTTTGCAGCCATGACTGCTGAATATTTCGTCGAATGCTTGTTGGTAAAGCAATTGGGTGTTAAATTTCTGGTTATTGGTGATGACTTTCGTTTTGGTCAAGAGCGACGTGGTAATTTTGCGATGCTGGTGGCTGCTGGTAAGAAATATGGATTTGAAGTAATAAGTACGGCAAGTTTTTGTGTTTCTGAGCAGCGAGTAAGCAGTACTGCAATTCGTCACGCCTTAGCGAATAATGAATTGGATCAAGTAGAACAAATGCTTGGTCGGCCATATAGTATTTGTGGTCGAGTCTCACACGGAAGAAAATTAGGCCGTACTATCGGTTTTCCAACCGCTAATATCCCATTAAAACGACGTATAGCACCTGTTGCAGGCGTTTATGCGGTAGAGGTATTAGGTATTACTGCTGCACCTATTGCGGGTGTTGCTAATGTTGGTCACCGACCTACAGTACAAGGTGTACGACAACAACTTGAAGTACATCTATTTGATTATCAAGCGGATCTTTATGGTCGTCAGCTTGAAGTCGTGTTGCGCCATAAATTGCGTGACGAAAAAAAATTTGAATCATTCGATGCGCTAAAATTACAAATCGAACGAGATGCTCAAACAGCACGGGTGTGGCTGTCTGAGCGTAATAATGTCCAACTTCGCCCAAGTAACGGAATCTAGAATCCATGAGTGACTATAAAGATACCCTGAACCTACCGGAAACAGGGTTTCCGATGCGAGGCAATCTAGCTCAACGTGAGCCTGCAATGCTTAAGCATTGGTATGATGAAGATCTTTACGGTGAAATTCGTAAAGCTAAGAAAGGTAAAAAATCTTTCGTATTACACGATGGCCCTCCGTACGCTAACGGTGATATTCACATCGGTCACGCGTTAAACAAGATTCTTAAAGATATTATTATTAAGTCAAAGACACTTTCTGGCTTTGATTCACCGTACATTCCTGGTTGGGACTGTCACGGTCTACCGATTGAATTAATGGTAGAAAAGAAATTTGGTAAGCCTGGCAAAAAATTAACAGCTGCTGAGTTCCGCGAAAAATGCCGTGCTTATGCTGCTGGGCAAGTTGAAGGTCAAAAAGAAAGTTTTATTCGTCTAGGCGTACTAGGTGAGTGGGACAAACCATACCGTACAATGGATTTTGGCACTGAAGCTAATATCATTCGTGCGCTAGGTAAAATTGCAGATAAAGATCACCTGCTTAAAGGTTTTAAACCTGTTCACTGGTGTACTGATTGTGGTTCTGCATTGGCTGAAGCTGAAGTTGAATACCAAGATAAAGTATCGCTATCTATCGATGTTAAATTTAAAGCGGTAGATGAAGCAGCAGTATTAGCGAAGTTTGGCTGTGTTGCTGACCAAGGCGAAGGCGATGTGTCGATTGTTATTTGGACAACGACACCATGGACAATGCCTGCTAACCGCGCTGTCGCAGTTAGTGCTGATCTTGAATACGCATTGGTACAAACACCCGTTACTGACGTTCATACTCAACCACAGCGTTTAATCATTGCCGCTGAGCTTGTAAAAGACGTGATGGCGCGTGTTGGCTTTGAAGAATCAGAAATTCTTGGTTTCTGTAAAGGTGAAGAATTAGAGCTAATGCGCTTTAATCATCCATTTTACAGCTTTGATGTGCCAGTAGTACTTGCTGATCACGTAACCACTGAATCAGGTACAGGTTGTGTACATACTGCACCTGGCCACGGTCAAGAAGACTTTGTGGTTGGTCAAAAATACAACCTTGAAATTGCTAACCCAGTGGGTAGCAATGGTGTTTACTTACCTGATACTGAGATCTTTGCGGGTCAACATGTATTTAAAGCGAACGAAGGGGTTGTGGATGTATTACGTGAACACGGTTCATTATTACATTTCTCTAAAATTACCCACAGCTACCCACACTGCTGGCGTCACAAGACACCAATCATCTTCCGTGCAACGCCACAATGGTTTATCTCAATGGATAAAGCTGGCCTGCGCGCAAAAGCACTAGCAGAAACTAAGAACGTTGAATGGATGCCTGAGTGGGGCCAAAGCCGCATTGAAGGTATGATCGAAGGTCGCCCTGAATGGTGTATCTCTCGTCAGCGTACTTGGGGTGTGCCAATTGCCTTATTTATCCATAAAGAAACCCAAGAGCTTCACCCGCAAACATCTGAGCTAATTGAAAAAGTAGCTAAACTTGTTGAGCAAAAGGGTATTCAAGCTTGGTGGGATCTAGAACTAACTGACGTAATGAGTGCAGAAGATGCCACTATTTACGAAAAAGTATTAGATACTCTTGATGTATGGTTTGACTCAGGTGTTACACACTTCTCTGTGGTTGATAGCCGTCCTGAGTTTAATGGTCACTCAGCTGATCTTTACTTAGAAGGTTCAGATCAACACCGTGGTTGGTTCCAGTCATCATTGATTACATCGGTAGCGATGAAAGACAAAGCCCCGTATAAGCAAGTGTTAACACACGGCTTCGTGGTTGACGGTCAAGGCCGTAAAATGTCGAAATCAGTGGGTAACGTTGTTGCACCGAAAGATGTAACTAATAAGCTTGGCGCTGATATTCTTCGTCTATGGGTTGCATCAACTGATTACACGGGTGAAGTTGCGGTTTCTGACGAAATTCTTAAGCGTTCAGCTGATGCTTACCGTCGTATTCGTAACACTGCACGTTTCTTCTTAGCGAACTTAAATGGCTTTAATCCTGAAACGGATTGTGTGCCTGTTGAAGAAATGGTGGCGTTAGATCGTTGGGCTGTTGGTCGTGCAATGGCGGCTCAAGAAGAGATCGTTCAAGCATACGAAGACTACAACCTACACACAGTAACCCAGCGTTTAATGCAGTTCTGTTCAGTTGAAATGGGTTCTTTCTACTTAGACGTTATTAAAGACCGTCAATACACAGCAAAACGTGGTGGTCATGCACAACGTAGCTGTCAAACGGCGCTTTTCTACATTGTAGAAGCACTTGTTCGTTGGATGGCACCTATTATGTCATTCACTGCTGATGAAATCTGGAACGAAATGCCAGGTAAACGTGATCAATTCGTGTTTACGGGTGAGTGGTTCGATGGTTTATTTGGTCTTGCTGAAGATGAAGAACTAAACAACGACTTCTGGGCTGAAATCCAACAAGTTCGTGGTGCTGTGAATAAGTTACTTGAAACAGCACGTAGCGAAAAAGTGATTGGTGGTTCATTACAAGCTGAGATCACACTCGCTGCGAATGCAGAACTTGCTGCTAAATTGAATAAGCTAGAAGACGAATTACGTTTTGTATTGCTAACATCAAAAGCACACGTTGTGGTTGCTGATAGCAAGCCTGAAGGCGCAC
This sequence comes from Photobacterium carnosum, assembly GCF_021236965.1. Classification (NCBI taxonomy): domain Bacteria; kingdom Pseudomonadati; phylum Pseudomonadota; class Gammaproteobacteria; order Vibrionales; family Vibrionaceae; genus Photobacterium; species Photobacterium carnosum. Next base: position 91,965 of record NZ_WMDN01000007.1, read on the forward strand.
AAGACACAGATATCGAAGGATTATTTGTGACAGTGAAAGCTTCTGAAGCGGCGAAATGTGAGCGTTGTTGGCACCATGTTGCTGATGTAGGCACTATTGCTGGACACGAAGAAGTGTGTGGCCGTTGTGTAACTAACATCGATGGCGCTGGTGAAGAGCGTAAATTTGCCTAATGACTAATTCAGCACCTCAGCAAGCGTTGACGCTTAAGCAATCAGGCATTCGTTGGTTATGGCTAGCGATTGTGGTCTTTATTATCGACAATGGCACTAAGCTATTGGTGATGGACTCGATGGGCTATGGTTGGCCAAACCGGATTGAGATCACGCCCTTCTTTAATTTACTGTATGTGCACAATACGGGTGCTGCATTTAGTTTTTTAAGTAGTGCGGGTGGCTGGCAACGATGGTTGTTTGCTGCGATTGCGTTTGGTGTTTGTGGCTTATTGACAATGTGGATGCGTCGTACAGCAGTGACCAATAAAATGGCCAATATAGCGTATGCACTGATTATTGGTGGCGCATTAGGTAATTTATTTGATCGTCTTTACCATGGTTTTGTGGTCGATTTTCTTGATTTCTATTACGGTAGTTATCATTGGCCTGCATTCAACATTGCCGATTCAGCCATTTGTTTAGGTGCTGTATTGTTAATTCTTGATGGCTTTAAAGCGGATAAAACCGTTAAAGATCACTAAGTTTTAATTCGTTATTAGAATGAAACGCTGCCTGTCTTTACAGGTGGCGTTTTTTTTGATTATTACCTCGGTTAAGTTAAAGCCCCTAGTGTTCATACGTTGATACCCGTGGCTCTTTGTTGTTAAATAGCGGTAATTAATAATAGGGAATAATATATGTCGATGATCAAGGATAACAGTGAAGTGTTAATGCACTTTGTGATTAAGTTAGCGGATGGGTCTGTGGCTGAGTCGACGTTTGCCAACGCTAAACCTGTGATTTTTCGCATGGGTGATGGTAGCCTTACCGCTAATTTTGAAAAATGTTTACTTGGGTTAGCTGCTGGAGAGAAAAAACAGTTTGAGTTAGCCCCAGAAGATGCTTTTGGCCCTTCAAATCCAAATAATATTCATCATGTCGAATTGAGTAAGTTTAGTGTTGATACTCCCGCAGAAGTTGGTCGTATTATTGCTTTTACTGGCCCTGATGGACATGATATTCCCGGTATAATTACCCAAGTCGTGGGTGATTCAGTGACGGTTGATTTTAATCATCCATTAGCTGGAAAGATCGTTACCTTTGAGGTTGAAGTTGTCTCCATTGAACGTTAAGAGTCATTAATTGATGAAAATATTACTCGCAAATCCACGGGGTTTTTGTGCTGGTGTTGATCGTGCGATTAGCATTGTTGAGCGTGCATTAGAAATGTATCAGCCCCCTATTTATGTGCGTCATGAAGTGGTACATAACCGCTTTGTTGTTGAAGGCCTTAAACAGCGCGGTGCTATTTTTATCGAAGAATTAAGTGAAGTCCCTGATGATAATATTGTTATATTTTCAGCTCATGGGGTATCACAAGCGGTTAGAAATGAAGCCAAAGCGCGCCAGTTAACGGTATTTGATGCCACCTGCCCATTAGTGACTAAAGTACATATGGAAGTGGCACGTGCTAGCCGTAAAGCAATGGAAGTGGTGTTAATTGGTCATGCGGGTCATCCTGAAGTGGAAGGCACGATGGGACAATATGCTAATCATGATGGCGGTATGTATTTGGTTGAGAAACCAGAAGATGTCGATACGTTGGTGGTAAAAGATCCATCAAACTTACATTTTGTTAGCCAAACTACGCTATCGGTTGATGAAACGGCGGATGTTATCGATCGTTTACGCCACGTGTTCCCTGACATTCAAGGTCCACGTAAAGATGATATTTGTTATGCAACGCAAAATCGTCAAGATGCGGTGCGTGAAATGGCAGCAACGGTTGATGTGATGATAGTGGTTGGCTCTAAGAACTCCTCAAACTCTAATCGATTGAGTGAGCTGGCGGTTAAATTAGGAACACCTAGTTATCTAACCGATAGCGCTGAAGATATTAATCCACAATGGCTTGAAGGTAGAAAAGTAGTGGGTGTAACCGCGGGTGCATCTGCTCCTGAAGAGTTAGTGAATCAAATTATTGCGCGAATTAAACAGCTTACTAATACTTCTGATGTTGAAGAATTATCCGGTCGTGAAGAAAATATGTTCTTTGAAGTGCCGCGTGAGTTACAAGTAAAGAATATCTAATACGGTGTTTGTTCATGATCAATGAGCCTCAGTGAAGACTGGGGCTTTTTTTATGATAGTCAACAAGCTACAGTGGAACATATTATTATGAATAGTGTAGGAGATACGCGCTAATGGTCAGAATTGCGATAGCCGGTGCAGCCGGACGAATGGGGCGTCAGTTAATTAAAGCGACAGCATTATCAAATGCGACGACATTAACCGTTGCGACTGAACGTGTAGGTTCAAGTTTAGTCGGTGCTGATGCGGGCGAGTTAGCTGGTATTGGTTTAGCGAATGTGGTGATTATTGATGATCTTAGCCAAGCAATTGATGACTTTGATGTGTTAATTGATTTTACTGCGCCCGTAGTGACGCTAGCGAATCTTGAATTATGCCTGCAACATCATAAAAAAATTGTTATTGGCACGACTGGCTTTAATGAACAGCAACGTCAATTGATTGATACTGCTGCGGAGCAGATTGCTGTTGTTATGGCACCTAATTATAGTGTTGGTATCAATCTCGTATTTAAATTACTTGAGAAAGCCGCCAAAGTGATGGGTGACTATTGTGACGTTGAGATTATTGAAGCACATCATCGTCACAAAGTTGATGCGCCATCTGGTACTGCGATTGGTATGGGTGAAGCGATTGCGGGGGCAATGGGAAATAAGTTAAGTGATGTCGCGGTTTATTCTCGTGAAGGTATTACAGGCGAACGTAGCCGAAATGAGATTGGTTTTGCAACTATTCGAGCGGGCGATATTGTGGGCGAACATACTGCAATGTTTGCTGATATTGGTGAGCGGGTTGAAATCACCCATAAAGCGACTGACAGAATGACATTTGCCAATGGTGCAGTACGTGCAGCAGCATGGCTAAGCCAGAAACCAGCGGGTTTTTATACTATGACAGATGTACTCGATCTGGATCGATTATAAAAATAAAATGCTATTATAACTATCGATAACCTGCCTAATGGCAGGTTTTTTTATGCCTGAATAAATCATAAATGGATTATTTTTATGCGCCGTTCGTGATTTTTTATGCATAAATGAGTAAGCGTTCGGTAAGATTATCGCTTGTAATGTTAACCATAATGAAAGGGTTGAAAAAGGCAATGTTTTATTGTTTTTATTCGCATTATGGATGGCTTTTGTAATTAGATTGGTATTTGTTTGGCATAACTCCACGTATTTTATCGTTTGCGTGTGATTTTAATTTAAAGTAACGTATTTGCAACCTAGGCAATCGATTACATTTTAATGAATGTTATTGTATGGTCTTAAACCTGCAATGAAAGTTGTTATTTACAGGGTTTGAGTTGAAATATGGTTGTTTGATGTGATTTTTTAAATTTAATTATGGTTAAATGTTGACAGATTGCTAACTGATCCATAGAATTTGCGCAATTTGTCAAAAATCAGTAGTTGAGGGTTTTTGGCGTTAAATGGAATGGGTAGTTGCAAGTTTATCTGTTTTAATTGCATTTTTATTTTTTGGAGGTTGTCTTGAGCAAATCTGCGCTGTTAGTCCTTGAAGATGGGACAGTGTTCCGCGGCGTGTCCATTGGGGCAGATGGTTCGGCTGTTGGTGAAGTTGTTTTTAATACCTCGATGACGGGGTATCAAGAAATTATCACTGACCCCTCTTACTCGCAACAGATCGTAACTCTTACCTATCCCCATATTGGCAATACCGGTACCAATACTGAAGACGAAGAATCAACGGCAATTCATGCTCAAGGTTTGGTAATTCGTGATCTTCCTCTTATCGCTTCCAATTTCCGCAGTGAACAATCCCTTTCTGATTATCTTAAATTGCAAAATGTCGTGGGTATCGCTGATATTGATACGCGTAAACTAACGCGAATTTTACGTGAAAAAGGTGCTCAAAACGGATGTATCGTTGCGGGTAATAACCTAGATGAAGCAGTGGCACTTGCTCAAGCTCAAGCCTTTCCTGGTCTTAAAGGGATGGATTTAGCGAAAGAAGTGACCACCAATGAAACTTACAGCTGGAAACAAGGTTCATGGACATTAACCGTTGGCTTGCCTGCGGCGAAAGATGACAGTGAACTACCGTACCATGTTGTCGCTTATGACTTTGGTGCGAAAAGAAATATTCTACGGATGTTGGTTGATCGTGGCTGCCGTCTAACGGTTGTTCCTGCACAAACAACAGCAGAAGACGTGTTGGCATTAAATCCAGATGGTATTTTCTTATCAAATGGCCCCGGTGACCCCGCGCCATGTACTTATGCGATTGAAGCAACCAAAGTTTTCCTAGATAAAAATATACCGATTTTTGGTATCTGTCTTGGACACCAGATTTTAGCCTTAGCGAGCGGTGCTAAAACCGTAAAAATGAAATTTGGTCATCATGGTGCTAACCATCCAGTAAAAGATCTTGAACGTGATGTGGTGATGATCACCAGCCAGAACCATGGTTTTGCAGCTGATGAAGCAACATTACCTGAAAATCTACGTGCAACACATAAATCCCTGTTTGATGGCTCTTTACAAGGTATCCATCGTACCGACAAGCCTGCATTTAGTTTCCAAGGCCATCCAGAAGCAAGCCCTGGTCCTCATGATGCAGCACCACTATTTGATCATTTTATCGAATTAATAAAGCTTTCTATTAATGAAGCATGCAACGCCTAAGCCGGGAGTAGTAAAAAATGCCAAAACGTACTGACATTAAAAGTGTATTAATCTTAGGTGCTGGTCCGATTGTTATCGGTCAAGCGTGTGAATTCGACTACTCTGGTGCACAAGCATGTAAAGCGCTGCGTGAAGAGGGTTACCGCGTTATTCTTGTTAACTCAAACCCTGCAACGATCATGACCGACCCTGATATGGCGGATGCTACATACATAGAGCCTATTCACTGGGAAGTAGTACGCAAGATCATCGAAAAAGAACGTCCAGATGCAGTGTTGCCAACGATGGGTGGTCAAACTGCGCTTAACTGTGCCTTAGATCTTGAAAAATATGGCGTATTAAAAGAATTTAATGTCGAAATGATTGGTGCGACAGCTGACGCAATTGATAAAGCTGAAAATCGTTCACGTTTTGATAAAGCAATGAAGTCTATCGGTCTTGAGTGTCCTCGTGCGGATACTGCAACTACCATGGAAGAAGCCTATAAAGTGCTCGATATGGTGGGCTTTCCTTGTATTATTCGTCCGTCATTTACGATGGGCGGTACCGGTGGTGGCATTGCATACAATAAAGAAGAATTTGAAGACATCTGTTCACGCGGCTTAGATTTATCACCAACAAGTGAATTGTTGATTGATGAATCACTGATTGGCTGGAAAGAATACGAGATGGAAGTGGTTCGTGATAAAAACGATAACTGCATCATCGTGTGTGCGATTGAAAACTTTGACCCAATGGGTATTCATACTGGTGACTCAATCACCGTTGCTCCGGCTCAAACACTAACGGATAAAGAATATCAATTAATGCGTAATGCATCGCTAGCGGTGTTACGTGAAATTGGTGTTGAAACGGGCGGTTCAAACGTTCAGTTTGGTATTAATCCTCAAGATGGCCGTATGGTTATTATCGAGATGAATCCTCGTGTATCACGTTCATCAGCATTAGCCTCTAAAGCGACAGGCTTCCCGATTGCTAAAATTGCGGCAAAACTGGCGATTGGTTTTACCCTTGATGAATTGATGAATGATATTACAGGTGGCGCAACGCCAGCGTCATTTGAACCAACCATTGATTATGTTGTAACTAAGATCCCGCGCTTTAACTTTGAAAAGTTTGTTGGTGCTAATGACCGTCTTACCACCCAGATGAAGTCTGTCGGTGAAGTAATGGCGATTGGTCGAAATCAACAAGAGTCATTGCATAAAGCATTACGCGGTCTAGAAGTTGGTGCGACAGGTTTTGACGAGATGGTTGATCTTGATGAACCGAATGCAATGAGTAAAATTCGTTATGAATTAAAAGCCGCGGGTGCTGAGCGTATTTGGTATATCGCAGATGCTTTCCGTGCAGGTATGTCAGTCGATGGTATTTTTAATCTAACCAATATTGACCGTTGGTTCTTGGTTCAAATTGAAGATATCGTAAAAGATGAAGCGCGTGTTAAAGCGGCGGGTTTTGCCGGTTTAAATGAACAAGCATTGCGCAGTCTAAAACGTAAAGGTTTTGCAGATGCGCGTTTAGCGAAAATATTAGGTGTCGCTGAAGCTGAAATTCGTAAGTTGCGTGACCAATTCAATATTCATCCCGTGTACAAGCGTGTTGATACTTGTGCTGCTGAATTTTCATCAGATACCGCTTACATGTACTCATCATACGATGACGAATGTGAAGCAAATCTAACCACCAAAGAAAAAATCATGATTATCGGTGGTGGTCCTAACCGTATCGGTCAAGGTATTGAATTTGACTACTGTTGTGTACATGCATCACTAGCATTACGTGAAGATGGTTATGAAACTATCATGGTTAACTGTAACCCAGAGACAGTATCAACTGATTACGATACCTCTGACCGTTTATATTTTGAACCCGTCACACTGGAAGATGTATTAGCGATTGTACGTGTTGAAAAACCAAAAGGTGTGATTGTTCAATACGGTGGTCAAACACCCCTTAAATTAGCGCGCGCACTAGAAGCTGCTGGTGTACCGATTATTGGTACTAGCCCTGATGCCATTGACCGCGCTGAAGATCGTGAACGTTTCCAGCAAGCTGTTGACCGTTTAGGTTTATTACAACCAGAAAACGCAACTGTTACGGCTATGGAACAAGCGATTGAGAAGTCAAAAATCATCGGTTTCCCATTAGTTGTGCGTCCATCATATGTACTTGGCGGTCGCGCGATGGAAATTGTGTACGATGAGCAAGATTTACGTCGTTACTTTAATGAAGCGGTGAGTGTTTCAAACGAATCACCAGTATTGCTTGACCGTTTCCTTGATGATGCAATTGAAGTTGACGTTGATGCGATTTGTGACGGTGAGCAAGTGGTGATTTGTGGCATTATGGAGCACATTGAGCAAGCGGGTGTTCACTCTGGTGACTCTGCATGTTCATTACCTGCTTATACGCTAAGTAAAGAAATTCAAGACGTAATGCGTGAGCAAGTGAAGAACTTGGCATTTGAACTTGGGGTTCGCGGTTTGATGAATACCCAGTTTGCAGTAAAAGATAACGAAGTTTATTTAATTGAAGTTAACCCTCGTGCTGCGCGTACCGTACCGTTTGTTTCAAAAGCGACAGGCGTACCAGTTGCAAAAATAGCGGCTCGTGTGATGGCGGGTCAATCTCTTGATTCACAAGGTTTTACTAAAGAAGTTATTCCACCTTATTACTCAGTAAAAGAAGTGGTATTACCGTTTAATAAATTCCCTGGTGTTGACCCATTGTTAGGCCCTGAAATGCGCTCAACGGGTGAAGTCATGGGGATTGGTAATACGTTTGCAGAAGCGTTTGCTAAAGCTGAGTTAGGTTGTGGTAAAGAGTATCCATCATCAGGCCGAGCATTGCTTTCTGTACGTGATGGGGATAAGAAACGCGTAGTTGATTTAGCGTCTAAGTTAATTAAACTAGGTTATCAACTCGATGCGACTCATGGAACCGCGGTTGTGTTGGGTGAGGCAGGAATTAACCCTCGCTTGGTAAACAAAGTTCAAGAAGGTCGCCCTCATATTCTTGACCGTATTAAGAATAATGAATACACCTATATTGTGAACACGGCTGAAGGTCGCCAAGCAATTGAAGATTCTAAAGTTCTTCGTCGTAGTGCATTGGCTGAAAAAGTGAATTACACCACGACGTTGAATGCAGGTTTTGCGACTTGTCTGGCACACACTGCCGACGATCGTAATACCGTAACCTCGATTCAAGAGTGGCATGCAATGATTAAGTAATCGTATTGCGATACGATTGTTAATGGTAATAAAAAGCCGATCATGAAAATGATCGGCTTTTTTTATTGGTGTATTAAACGACTACCACGTTAATTTCAATCAGTAATTATTATATAGCGACGTATAGTATTGTTTTTCAAATTGATTGATTGGCGGTAACGGGCTGGCTTTTAATTCAGCCTCTGTTGGGTAATAGTTAGTTACCAGCTGTACAAACAATAATGATTGGCCTGATTTGGTTTTAATAATACCGGCAAGGTTATAAGTACCAAATAACGATCCTGTTTTAGCAATAATATGATCTTTTAACGGTGCATTACGGACACTTTTACGATATTGAAGGGTGCCACTTTTACCTGCAACGGGTAAATCAGTGATTAATCCTAGTTTAGGATGATGATAAATGTAAGTAAGCACTTCCATTAAATCATGGGTATTTAAACGGTTATTGCGTGATAAACCTGAACCATCAACCATGATAGTGTTAGATAAATCAATATTGGCTTTTTGTTTTAGAATTGCCTTAATAGCCGCAACACCATTGGTATAACTACCTGCTTGATTAAAGTATTTAGCGCCCATGGTTTTCGCAAGGTTATCGGCAAATAAATTATCTGAGCGTTTCAGCATAATATACAGCAGGGTGGTTAACGGTGCTGATTGATGGGTGGCAACAATCTTACCTGTAATGATGTCATTACGTAAAATTTTGCCATCTAAACGTATACCAGCACGTTTCAATTGTTGTTTGATGATTGCTGTAGAATATAGGGTGGTATTTTGAACCGCAAACCGAAGTGGTAGTGGATCTTTCTTTGGTTGAGTGCAACCTGTTATGTGGTAGCTATTATTATCATTCGCTTGTAATGATAATTCACAAAATTGTTCTTTTTGTTGCGCTTTAGTAACTACAAGTGCGTCACTAATAGCGGTTATAGGCTGGTGGCTAGGTACATGAAGTCGTGTTTTTGCGCCAAAAGCCATATTTGAATATAAAGCACCTTCAAAACAGTTATGTTCTAAAGTAATACTACTTGATGGCGCACTATAGCACTGTGTCAGCATATCCCACGGTGAACCAACGGCATGTTCAAAGCCAGTAAAGTGGCCGCCATTAAGATAAAGATTACCTTTAATGGTGTTAACGCCTTGTTGTTTGAGTTGACGTAACAGATTGGTAATATCACTACTTTTTAATGTTGGATCACCATTAAAATCTAAAATAACATTATTACCTTGGGTTTCAAGGTTAGTGCTAAAACGGAAGTCATTACCTAAATACAATTTAGCCGCAAGTGCGGTTAATAATTTTTGCGTGCTAGCCGGGGCTTGAAGATGACTTGCTTGGTGCTGGTAGATAACCTTGTTAGTCGTAGGGTTAACAACTAATAGTGAGGCGTCATTACCTGTTGGTAATTGCTTGAGGGCTTGCTGAGGCGCAAACGCAGCAAATGAAGGCATGCTTGTTAGTAGCAAGGCGGAACAAATAAGTCGTTTAAGCATATCAAGGCATATTTTTATAAATAAAATGAGTCGTAATGATAGCTTTTTTAGTGTGCTGAGTAAAAATGTACCGCTGAGTGTTCAGTTACGGTTAAATAAAAAAGCGCCGACCGAGGTCAACGCTTTTTTGGTATGCTTTTAATTATTAAAATTAGAAGTCGTAACGAGCACCTAAGATGAATTGATCATCGTATTGAATTGCTGTTGGTACCGCACTAATTTTCGTTGCGTCAGTTTTGTTTAGTAGATTAATAGTGTAACCAGCATAAGTGCGGAAGTTTGATGTTAGGAAGTATGTCGCATCAAAGTCTAGCGCATTAGCCATCTTGATTTTTGAATCAGTATTTTCCATAAAGTTATATGTAGAACGTAGAACAACTTTATTGATTGTGTAGCTAGATGCTAGAGAGAAGCCTTGGTAAGTATTGTCTTGGTTTGATGCATCGTTATGTGAGTATTGGTAGCCTACATTTTTTGCGTATTGGTATAGACCTGCAACGTATAGGTTGCCAAGCGTGTATGACGTAGATGCGAATGCTTGTTTTGCAGTTAGATTATTTACATCTTGGTTTTTCTGTTGGCCGTAACCAATACCAGCAGCAAGACCATTATTGAAGTCATATTTAGTTGCAACAGAAAAACCTGTTGTGTTGTTTTGACTGTCGTCTGTTTTACCATTAGCAACGTAGTTTGTTTTAACTGTTAAGCCACCAAATACACCGGTGTAAGCTAGGTTGTTTGTTGTACGGTCAGCGGCAGCAATTTTGTTACTTGCTTCAGCCCCGAAATTTTCCATGATATCGGTAAAGTCAGTGATCATACCTAGAGAGCCGTCAGCTTTACCATAAACTAATTGACCGTAAGTATTGCTCTTAACGCCTACATATAGGTAACGGTTGTAATCAGTTTCACCATCCGCAGAGTTACTGTCGTTATGTTCGCCATCAGTTGCTGATTGGTCTGTTTTGAACTCATGTTCAAAAAAACCAATGGCAGTTAGATCATCATTAATTTTGGTTTGACCATCAATATTAATACGAGCGCGAGAGATGTCTTGAATATTACCATTTAAACCTAGAGCGCGAGCTTCTATACGGCCGCCGATAGCTAGGCTAGAAGTGTCGTCTGAATAAACTGTTGCCGCTGATGCTGCGCCAGAGAAAGTCGCTGCTGCTACTGCTAGAGCAATTAGGTTCTTGTTCATTACCGAATCCTTTATATGTGGTTTTTTTATAAGTTACATTTTTTTATTAAATGTTATGGTGTTCTTTTTACTTGGGTCACTGATGATTTGTTAGTAAAAAAAGCTAAAAAATAGTTTAAATGGGTTGTTTTTAGTCTTTTAATGATATTTATAATTTATTTAATCAATGTGTTAGCTAAATAAGTAAAAGTTCTCATTATTTTTTATATTTTAGTTATATTTAGAAAGATATCTTTTTTTTATCTTTGAAATAGTTATTTTTATTTGTAAAAGTGTGATTAAACACGCTTTAAAAAATATTCCGCAAAGGATTTCTTTATACTGTTATCGATTAAAAATACAGTAGTGAGTAAGTACTAACAAAAAATAGTGGGTGTTATTATTGGTTTCAATATTCACTAGGGCTATTTTTATCGTTGCTGTAACTAATAATTAGTCGATAAATAACAGTTAAATGCGGATTATCATTTATCTATGATGATCTCTTGGTCATCTTTGTTTAAAATAACCCAAATCATTTTTATTTTGTCAGGCTAGCTATTAAAGTTAGATTGACGCTATTTACCTGAAATTGGCGAGCGCTATCAGGTTACAGAGGCTATTTATTTATGGAAAAAGTACCAATGACTGTTCGTGGCGAACAAAAGCTGCTTAAAGAACTTGAGGTATTATTGAAGCGTCGTCCGTTGATTTCTCAAGCAATTGCTGAAGCACGTGAACTTGGTGACTTAAAGGAAAACGCTGAGTACCATGCTGCACGTGAAGAGCAGGGTATTTGTGAAGCGCAAATTCGAGATATTGAATATAAGTTATCAGTGGCACAGGTTATTGATATAACTACATTAGCGAATACAGGTAAGATTATTTTTGGTACGACTATCAAATTGTTAGATTTAGATAGTGATAAAGAAATGACATATTGTATCGTGGGTGATGATGAAGCTGATATTAAGCAAAACTTAATTTCAATTAACTCTCCGATTGCACGTGGCTTAATTGGTAAGTTAACGGGGGATGAAGTACAAATTACTACACCTGGCGGCTTAAAAGAATTTGAAATAATGGATGTACAATACATTTAATGTTTAGTTGTCATTTGTAGTAAATAAAGATATAGACTATGTTTGACAAATAAACGTTAACTTATTAATAACGGTAAAGTTTGTCGTTAGCAAATAGATATTCTTGCCAACGACAGCTATAAAAAAGGCCGCTAGGCGGCCTTTTTTATTTGCGAGGAAGCTCGATTTTACGTGCTTCAGTCTGGCGGTATAGCACTAATGTTTTACCGATGACTTGTACTTTATCAGCTTTAGTTTCGCGAACAATAGCGTCAACGATTAAAAGCTTAGTTTCACGTTCTTCAGAAGCCACTTTCACTTTAATAAGTTCATGGTGGTTTAACGCTAGGTCGATTTCGGCTAATACTGCTTCAGTAAGACCGTTTGAGCCCATAAGAACAACAGGTTTTAAATTGTGAGCGAGACCTTTTAGGAATTGCTTTTGTTTTGTGCTTAGATTCATTATGACTCTATTTTTTTAGTTACAAGGGTTGAAAACGCGACATTCTACCGCCATCTAGACTAGAAGACTAATTTGTTTAATCAATGAAGGCCTGAAATTTACAGTGATTATGGTTTACTGCACATTTTTAGGATGATATTTAATGAATTAGATGCGATAAAATCTTTAGTCGACGTATACTTACTAAGAATGGCAACACACTAGGTTTAGCATGAGTAAAAAAAAACGATCCGCTAGCTCAGGCCGGTGGTTAAAAGAACATTTTGATGATAAATATGTACTAGAAGCACAAAAACGAGGTTATCGTTCGCGGGCTTTCTTTAAAATTGAAGAAATTCAAAATAAAGATAAATTGTTAAAACCAGGCATGACAGTGGTTGACCTAGGTGCTGCACCAGGCGGTTGGTCACAGTATGCGGCAGAAATAGTAGGTGATGAAGGACAGGTCATCGCTTGTGATATTTTGCCAATGGATTCACTGCCAGGGGTTAATTTCCTTCAAGGTGATTTTCGTGAAGAAGCAGTATTAGAGGCTTTATTAACACGCATTAAACCAGAAATGGTCGATGTGGTAATGTCTGATATGGCACCTAATATAAGTGGTAATCTTGCATCCGATCAACCTCGAGCGATGTACCTTGTTGAACTTGCATTAGATATGTGTCGACAAGTACTTGCACCGAATGGCAGTTTTACGGTAAAAGTTTTTCAAGGTGAAGGCTTTGATCAATACCTAGCTGATATTCGTAGTATGTTTAAGGTGGTCAAAATTCGTAAACCAGATTCCTCACGAGATCGTTCGCGTGAAGTCTATATTGTGGCTACAGGTTACAAACTGTAGTAACCTACATTCATCTTTTAGTTATCGCGAGGTTAACCCCTTGAGTGACATGGCAAAAAACTTGATTTTATGGCTGGTCATTGCAGTTGTTCTTATGTCTGTATTTCAGAGTTTCGGAACTAACAGTAATAGTACTAAGGGCCTAGTCGATTATACGACATTTGTCCGTCAAATTGGTCAGGATCAAATAAAGGAAGTACAATTCAATGATCGTAAAATCACAGTAACCAAACGTGATAATGCGAACTATGTAACATACTTACCTGTTGCAAATGATCCTAAGCTGTTAGACGATCTTATTAACGCAAACGTACAAGTACAAGGTACACCACCGGAAGAGCCAAGCCTTTTAGCTTCAATCTTCATTTCGTGGTTCCCAATGTTATTGCTTATTGGTGTTTGGATTTTCTTCATGCGTCAAATGCAGGGCGGCGGTGGCAAAGGTGCAATGTCGTTCGGTAAATCGAAAGCTCGAATGATGGGCGAAGATCAAATCAAAACAACATTTGCTGATGTAGCGGGTTGTGATGAAGCTAAAGAAGACGTTAAAGAACTGGTTGATTACTTACGTGATCCGAGCCGTTTCCAGAAACTAGGTGGTAGAATTCCAACTGGTGTATTAATGGTTGGTCCTCCTGGTACGGGTAAAACTTTATTGGCAAAAGCGATTGCTGGTGAAGCTAAAGTACCGTTCTTTACTATTTCTGGTTCTGACTTTGTTGAAATGTTCGTTGGTGTGGGTGCATCTCGTGTCCGTGACATGTTTGAACAAGCGAAAAAAGCAGCGCCTTGTATTATCTTTATTGATGAAATAGATGCTGTAGGTCGTCAACGTGGTGCTGGTGTTGGTGGTGGTAATGATGAACGTGAACAAACACTAAACCAAATGCTCGTTGAAATGGATGGCTTTGAAGGTAATGAAGGTATTATCGTTATTGCTGCAACTAACCGTCCAGATGTACTAGACCCAGCCTTACTTCGTCCTGGTCGTTTTGACCGTCAAGTAGTTGTTGGTCTTCCCGATGTACGTGGTCGTGAGCAGATTCTTAAAGTTCACATGCGTAAAGTACCGTTAGATGGTGATGTTAATCCATCATTAATCGCTCGTGGTACACCCGGATTCTCTGGTGCCGATCTTGCTAACCTTGTTAACGAAGCTGCATTATTTGCTGCTCGTGGTGACAAGAATGTTGTTGCAATGATTGAATTTGAACTAGCAAAAGACAAAATTATGATGGGCGCTGAGCGCAAATCAATGGTGATGTCTGAAGATCAGAAGGCTTCAACGGCATACCACGAAGCGGGTCACGCGATTATTGGTCGTTTAGTGCCGGATCACGATCCAGTATATAAAGTATCAATTATTCCGCGTGGTCGTGCATTGGGTGTGACGATGTATTTGCCTGAGAAAGATCGTGTAAGTCATTCTCGTGAATTCTTAGAATCTATGATTTCAAGTCTTTACGGTGGTCGTCTGGCTGAAGAGCTTATCTATGGTCGTGAGAAAGTATCAACAGGTGCATCGAACGATATTGAACGTGCAACTGATATTGCACGTAAGATGGTGACTCAGTGGGGCTTCTCTGACAAATTAGGTCCATTATTATACGCAGAAGACGAAGGTGAAGTATTCCTTGGTCGTTCAGTAACACAAAGTAAGCATATGTCTGATGACACAGCGAAGCTGATTGATACTGAAGTTCGTATTCTAATCGATCGTAATTATCAACGCGCTCGTCAAATTTTGGCTGATAATATAGATATCATGCATTCAATGAAAGATGCATTGATGAAATATGAAACTATTGACGCGGGTCAGATTGATGACTTAATGGAACGTAAAGCTGTAATTCGTTCGCCAAAAGGTTGGATTGATGATGGTGATACGTTGCGTAATGCCCCTGAAACTGAAATTGCTCCTGATGAGCCAATCGGTGATGGTATTGATGCACTATCTGAGAAAGATGATACAGATAGTAAGCCTCAAGCATAATTGCTAAGTAAATAGAAAACCCTGACTTAGGTCGGGGTTTTTTTTTGTTAAAATTTGTGGAGTCATAGCATGATGTTAATCAGTAAAAATAAAACACTCGATCTTACGACGCCCAAAGTGATGGGAATTGTTAATATTACGCCTGACTCTTTTTCTGATGGTGGTAAATATCATCAATTAGAGAATGCATTACGTCATGTGGAATCTATGGTTAAAGCGGGTACAGCAATCATTGATATTGGTGGTGAGTCGACACGACCTGGTGCCGCTGATGTGAATGTTGAGACTGAACTTGCACGAGTGATTCCTGTAATAGAAGCTATTCGTCAACGGTTTGATTGCTGGATTTCCATTGATACTAGTAAAGCGCAAGTAATGACGGAGGCCGTTAATGCGGGCGCTGATTTAATTAATGATGTGCGTGCATTACAAGATATTGGTGCATTAGAAGCGGCCGCAAAGGCCAATGTGCCAATCTGCTTGATGCATATGCAAGGTCAACCACGTACAATGCAATCTGAACCTAATTATGTCGATCTGATTACAGATGTGAATCAATTTTTACTTGAACGTATTCATGCATGTGAACAACATGGTATTGCACGCCAACAGTTAGTGTTAGATCCAGGTTTTGGCTTTGGTAAAACAATGGCGCATAATTATCAATTATTAGCACAACTTGAACAATTTCATCAGTTTGGTTTGCCATTGTTAGTTGGAATGTCTCGTAAATCAATGCTATCGAAATTATTGAATAAACCGCCGGTTGAGTGTATTGCCGGAAGTTTAGCCTGTGCAACTATTGCTGCGATGAAGGGGGCTCAAATAATTCGCGTTCATGACGTACAAGAGACAATTGATATTGTTCAGGTCTGTAATATGGTCGCAAAGTATTCTAAATAACGTAGATATAATCTTATTACGGTGAATGATTGTAAATAATAGCAATAAGCTAATTACAATCGAGACACTTATTAAAATAAAGCTAGGAGCGCAAAATGGCTGAACGTAAGTTTTTTGGTACTGATGGTATTCGTGGTTTGGTTGGTGAAGGTCCAATTACGCCTGAGTTTGTAATGAAATTAGGTTGGGCTGCTGGTCGAGTATTATCGAAAACAGGGACTAAAAAAGTCTTAATTGGTAAAGATACTCGAATTTCAGGTTATATGCTGGAATCTGCATTAGAAGCAGGTCTTGCAGCTGCAGGTCTAAAAGCCGCATTTACCGGTCCAATGCCAACGCCAGCTGTTGCTTATTTAACCCGTACATTCCGTGCTGAAGCAGGGATTGTTATTTCTGCATCACACAACCCTTATCACGATAATGGTATTAAATTCTTTTCGGCTCAAGGTACAAAATTGCCGGATGATGTTGAATTAGCTATCGAAGCTGAAATGGAAAAGCCATTAACATGTGTTGAGTCTGCATTGTTAGGTAAAGCTTACCGTATTGATGATGCGGCAGGGCGTTATATTGAATTCTGTAAAGGCACATTCCCTAATCATTTAAGCCTTGAAGGGTTTAAGATTGTGGTCGATTGTGCACATGGTGCAACTTACCATATTGCACCAAAAGTTTTTACAGAACTAGGTGCTGAAATTATTACTATTGGTTGCGAGCCAAACGGTATCAATATTAATGATAAAGTGGGCGCGACAGATGTTGCAGCATTACAAGCTAAAGTATTAGAAGAAAAAGCTGACTTTGGTATTGCTCTTGATGGTGATGGCGATCGTGTGATCATGGTTGATGAGTTAGGCAATAAAGTTGATGGTGATCAGATTGCTTATATCATTGCTCGTGATGCATTACGTTGTGGTGAACTAAAAGGTGGCGTGGTTGGTACATTAATGACCAATATGGGCATGGAAGTTGCACTTAAAAATCTAGGCATTCCTTTTGTTCGTGCAAAAGTGGGTGACCGCTATGTAATGGAAGAGCTTCTTAGAAATAATTGGTTAATTGGTGCTGAAAACTCAGGCCACGTTATTCTACTTGATAAAGTAACGACGGGTGACGGTATTGTTGCTGGTCTGCAGGTCATGGCTTCTATTGTTGCAAGCAAGATGAGTTTGAAAGAGCTTAGCGATGGTATGACTATGTTCCCGCAAGTATTGGAAAACATTCGCTTTAAAGGCGAGAATGATCCTCTACAATCTGAAGCTGTTATTGCAGCAACACAGGCGGTTGAACAAAAATTAGGTGATAATGGTCGCGTATTATTACGTAAGTCAGGCACTGAACCATTGATTCGTGTTATGGTTGAAGGTCAGAATGCGGCTGATGTTAAGCAATTTGCATTAGATATTGCAAAAGCAGTACAAGAAAACTGCTAAGTGCAATTATTGATAACTACTTAATTTATTAAGTATTATTCAATAAAATGATGGCTGACTAATAAAATAGAGTCAGCCTTTTTATTTTTATAATTTTGTTTTTGGCTAAATGTTGTGCAAGTGGTTCGGAATATTCACTTTTTACGTAAATATTACTTGTCACTGTCACGGGGTTTCGCTAGTATTCATTCGCTCTCTATATAAGAGGAATGCGCTGGCACTGCTAAAGCAAAGTCGGTATAGCTATTTTACCATAGGTGGAACCCATGTACGAAATTCTACTTGTGATTTATCTTGTCGCTGCGCTTGGTGTTATTGGCCTAGTAATGATTCAACAAGGTAAAGGCGCAGATATGGGAGCTTCATTCGGGGCTGGTGCATCAGGAACTTTGTTCGGCTCTAGCGGCTCAGGAAATTTTCTAACTCGAATGACAACACTTTGTGCAATTATTTTCTTTGCAATCAGCCTTGTTCTTGGCAACATAAGTGCTAAGAAATCAGCAGAGACAAGTGGTTGGGATGATCTTTCAGCTCCTGCTACAACACAAACTGTTGAACAACCAAAGACTGTGATCTCTACTGATAAAGTAGTTGCAGCAGAAAAAACGACTGAGAACACTGCTGAAACAACACCAGCAACAAGTGAAAAATCTCAGTAAGTAAAGATTTAGCCGAGATGGTGAAATTGGTAGACACGCTAGCATGAGGTGCTAGTGCCGCAAGGTATAGGGGTTCAAGTCCCCTTCTCGGCACCATTATATTGGTTACTTGTAATAGTAACATCTGAACGGTATACTCAGTTCAGAATCGGACGCGGGGTGGAGCAGTTTGGTAGCTCGTCGGGCTCATAACCCGAAGGTCGTTGGTTCAAATCCAGCCCCCGCAACCACTTTCCTGAAAATAGACTATTCTTAATTTTGAGTGTTTGTTTTCTTACTAAGATACTTGCTTGCATGTTCTTAGTAATCAGGGTCCAGTAATAAAAAACCCCGTATTCGGGGTTTTTTATTATCTGAAACATGACCATTCAGGTATTTACTGGGCTTTATGCCCTTTTTTTGTTTCCGGGGGGTTGTCTTGACAGCTTTAGAGACACAATTAACCGACTTACTTGAGCCTTCAGTTCAAGCTATTGGCTTTGAACTGGTAGGTTTAGAGTTTATCCGTGCTGGTGAGCACTCCACACTTCGCGTATTTATTGACCATGAAAATGGTATTAATGTAGACGGTTGTGCAGAGGTTAGCCGCCAAATCAGTGCTGTAATGGATGTTGAAGATCCAATTACTGTTGCTTACCACTTAGAAGTGTCTTCCCCTGGATTGGAAAGACCACTATTCAAAGCTGCACATTACCAACAATTTATTGGTCATGAAGTTAGCTTAGTATTGAAAATGGCGATGGGAAACCATCGTAAGTGGAAAGGTGACATTGTCGCTGTTGAAGGCGAACTGATCACACTTAACGTAGATGGCAATGACGAGTCCTTTGCACTGAGCAATATCTCCAAGGCCAACCTAGTTCCAAAATTCTAACCGCTAAATTGGGGCATTAGAAATGAACAAAGAAATCTTGGCTGTCGTAGAAGCGGTATCCAACGAAAAAGCTGTTCCTCGCGAGCGTATTTTTGAAGCGCTTGAAATTGCATTAGCAACAGCTACTAAAAAGAAACACGAAGCAGAAATTGAAGTTCGTGTTGTTATCGATCGTAAAACAGGTCAATTCGAAACTTTCCGTCGTTGGAAAGCTGTCGATGAGGTAACTCAACCAACACTTGAAATTACGTTAGAAGCAGCACAATATGAAGATCCAACTGTCGTCCTTGGCGATTATGTTGAAGACGATATTCAATCTGTTACATTCGACCGTATTACAACGCAAACTGCGAAGCAAGTTATCGTACAAAAAGTACGTGAAGCTGAGCGTGAGCAAATTGTTGCACAATTTATTAACAATGAAGGTGAGTTAATCACTGGTATTGTTAAAAAAGTAAATCGTGACGCAGTAATCATTGATTTAGGTAGTAACGCAGAAGCGGTTATCCAACGTGATGATCAACTTCCTCGTGAAAACTTCCGTCCAGGCGATCGCGTTCGTGGTCTACTGTACAAAGTTGCACCTGAAGCTCGTGGTTTCCAGTTATTCATGACGCGTTCTAAGCCAGAGATGCTATCTGAGCTATTCCGTATTGAAGTGCCAGAAATGGGCGAAGAACTTATTGAACTAATGGGCGCAGCACGCGATCCTGGTTCTCGTGCAAAAATCGCAGTAAAAACTAACGATAAGCGTATCGACCCAGTGGGTGCGTGTGTTGGTATGCGTGGCGCACGTGTTCAAGCTGTTTCTAGTGAGCTTGGTGGCGAACGTATCGATATCGTATTGTGGGATGAAAATGCCGCACAATATGTTATTAATGCAATGGCACCTGCGGAAGTTGATTCAATCATCGTTGATGAAGACAACCACACAATGGATATTGCTGTACAGAAAGATAATCTGGCACAAGCAATTGGTCGTAACGGTCAAAACGTACGTCTAGCATCACAGCTTACTGGCTGGGAACTAAACGTAATGACAGTTGAAGACTTACAGAAAAAACACCAAGCAGAAGCACAAGCATCAATTGAAGTGTTTACTAAGCACCTTGACATTGATGAAGACTTTGCAACTGTATTGGTAGAAGAAGGCTTTACTACACTAGAAGAAATTGCTTACGTTCCATTAAGTGAATTAATGAATGTTGACGGTCTTGATGAAGAGACTATCGAGCAATTACGTGGTCGTGCAAAAGCTGCATTGACGACATTAGCGCTTGCTAAAGAAGAAACGCTTGATGGTGTAGAACCTGCAGAAGATTTATTAAGTCTGGAAGGTCTTGAGCGCGAGTTAGCGTTTAAGTTTGCAGCTAAAGGTATTTGTACGCTTGAAGATCTTGCTGATCAAGGAACTGATGACTTGACCGACATTGAAGGCGTAGACGATGCAAAAGCGGGTGAGCTAATTATGGCTGCGCGTAATATTTGCTGGTTCAGCGACGAAGCGTAATCAAAAAAAATAAAGCAAGGGAGGAGCATTATGTCAGAGGTTACAGTCAAAACATTGGCGGAAGAAATTGGTACGCCAATTGACCGTTTAATTCAACAGCTTTCAGATGCTGGGATCGCTAAGAACGTTGATGGAAATGTAAGCCAAACCGAAAAACAGGCGTTACTTAATCATCTCAAAAAAGAGCATGGTAGTGACGGCAACACTGACGGCGCTCCAACTCGTCTGACTCTGCAGCGCAAGACACATAGTACATTAAGTGTCTCTGGTAACGGTGGTAAGAGCAAAAATGTTCAAGTAGAAGTGCGCAAAAAGCGCACCTACGTGAAACGTTCAGCACTTGAGGATGAACAACGTGCAGCAGAAGATGCTGTTAAGCGCGAAGCAGAAGCTGATGCGCAACGTGAAGCTGATATAATTACTCACCAAGCCGCAGAAGAAGCAGCAAAGCGTAGCGCACAGGAAGCTGCCACACGTCAAGCTGAAGAGCAACGTAAAGCAGATGAAACTGCTAAGCGTGAAGCAGAACAGAAATTGAAGCGTGCCGCTGAGGATCAAGCGAATCGTACCGAACAGGATAAGCGTAAGGCTGAAGAAAAAGCCAAGCGCACCGTCGCTGACAAACAGGCTAAGTTAGATGCTGAAGTACTACAGCATCGTCTGGAAGAGGAAGCCAAGCGAAAAGCCGAAAAAGAAAGTCAGCGTCAGCTAGAAGAGGCTCGCAAAATGGCAGAACAGAACGAGAAAACCGGGGTAAAACCTGAGCAAGCAGTAAGTATGGAAAAATCTGATTACCATATAACGACATCTACATATGCTCGTGCTGCAGAAGATGAACAAGACCGTAAAGAAGAAACATCTCGCCGTCGTAAAAAGAAAAAACCAGCGGCTAAGCAAGACGGCCGTGGCGGTCGTAACCAACGTGGTCGCGGTAAGCCACAAATGAACAAACCAATATCTATGCAACATGGCTTTGATAAAACAGCGCTAGTTGCTAAGCAAGATGTTGTGATCGGTGAAACGATTATTGTTTCTGAACTGGCTAATAAAATGTCTGTTAAAGGCGTTGAAGTTATCAAGGTAATGATGAAGATGGGCGCTATGGCGACTATCAACCAAGTTATCGACCAAGAAACAGCATCACTTGTTGCTGAAGAAATGGGCCACAAAGTTATTCTACGTAAAGAAAATGAGCTTGAAGAAGCTGTGCTTTCTGATCGTAATGCGGCAGACTTATTACAAGTTTCTCGTGCACCAGTTGTTACTATCATGGGTCACGTTGACCACGGTAAAACATCAACACTTGATTTCATTCGTAAAGCACACGTTGCTTCAGGCGAAGCTGGTGGTATTACACAGCACATCGGTGCTTACCATGTTGAAACTGACAACGGTATGATCACTTTCCTTGATACTCCTGGACACGCAGCGTTTACCGCTATGCGTGCTCGTGGTGCTCAAGCGACAGATATCGTTGTACTTGTAGTTGCAGCAGACGATGGCGTAATGCCACAAACAATTGAAGCTATTCAGCACGCGAAAGCGGCTGGTGTACCTTTGATCGTTGCGGTAAACAAGATCGATAAAGAAGATGCAAATCCAGACGGCGTGAAGAATGAGCTAGCTCAATACGGTGTTATGCCTGAAGAGTGGGGCGGTGAGAACATGTTTGTTCACATCTCTGCGAAACAGGGTACTAACATCGATGGCCTACTAGAAGCTATCTTACTTCAGTCAGAAATTCTTGAACTTACAGCAGTTGAAGAAGGTATGGCATCTGGTGTTGTTATCGAATCACGTCTTGATAAAGGTCGTGGTCCTGTAGCAACTGTACTTGTTCAAGAAGGTACATTGCGTAGAGGCGATATCGTTCTTTGTGGTTTAATGCATGGTCGTATTCGTGCAATGCGCAACGAACAAGGTCAAGAAATTGAATCTGCAGGTCCTTCTATTCCTGTTGAGATCCTTGGTCTTTCTGGTGTTCCTGCATCAGGTGATGAAGCAACAGTAGTACGTGATGAGCGTAAAGCTCGTGAAGTTGCGCTTTACCGTCAAGGTAAATTCCGTGATATTAAACTAGCACGTCAACAAAAATCTAAGCTAGAAAACATGTTTGCGAACATGGAAGCTGGCGAAGTTGCTGAACTGAATGTCGTTCTAAAAGCTGACGTTCAAGGTTCTGTTGAAGCAATTGCTGACTCACTACGTAAACTTTCAACTGATGAAGTTAAAGTGAACATTGTAGGTTCAGGTGTTGGTGCTATCACTGAAACTGATGCAACACTTGCTGCAGCATCTAACGCTATTCTACTTGGCTTCAACGTTCGTGCTGACACCTCTGCGCGTCAAACAATCGACAATGAAAGCCTAGATTTACGTTATTACTCAATCATCTACCAACTAATCGACGAAGTTAAAGCAGCGATGGGCGGTATGTTGTCTCCTGAGTTTAGACAAGAAATCATTGGTCTTGCTGAAGTTCGTGAAGTATTTAAGTCTCCTAAGATTGGCGCAATCGCTGGTTGTATGGTTACTGAAGGTACTATCAAGCGTAATAATCCTATTCGTGTTCTACGTGAAAACATTGTTATTTACGAAGGTGAGCTTGAGTCACTACGTCGCTTTAAAGATGACGTGCCTGAAGTTAAGAATGGTTATGAGTGTGGTATCGGCGTTAAGAACTACAACGACGTTCGCGTTGGTGACCAGATCGAAGTATTCGAAATTATTGAAATCCAACGTACACTTGACTAATAATCAGTGTAGATAGTTGTTTTTCAACATGATAATGATAATGGGGAGCTTCGGCTCCCCATTCTTTCAAGAGCATTATTCTTAGAGAGAGCAAAATAATGGCAAAAGAATTTAGCCGTACCCAACGTGTAGCTCAACAGCTACAAAAAGAATTGGCAGTGATTTTACAGCGTGAAATCAAAGACCCTGCGATCGCAATGACAACTATTTCAAGTGTTGATGTGTCGCGTGACATGAACTACGCCAAAATTTATGTAACGTTTTTCCCGATTGGTGAACAAACGGCTGAAGGTAGTTTAGACGCATTACGTGAAATGGCACCTTACATCCGTTCACTACTAGGTAAAGAAATTCGCCTACGTGTAACGCCTGAATTGAACTTTATCTTTGATCAGTCACTGACTGAAGGTATGCGTATTTCAAACCTAGTATCTAAAGCGGTACGTGACGATGAAGATCGTCGTGGTGATGAAGAAGAAGTAGAAAAAGGCGAGGAGTAAACATGGCACGTCGTCGTAAAGGTCGTCCAATTAACGGTGTGATCTTGGTTGATAAACCAACAGGCATTAGTTCTAACGATACCCTGCAAAAAGTGAAACGTATCTTTTTTGCACAAAAAGCGGGCCATACAGGTGCGCTTGATCCTTTAGCGACGGGCATGTTACCGCTTTGTTTTGGTGAAGCGACAAAGTTTTCACAATTTTTGTTAGATTCAGATAAGCGTTACCGTGTGGTTGCTAAATTAGGCGAGCGTACAGATACGTCTGATTCTGATGGTGAAGTGGTTGAAACCCGCGCTGTGAATGTTGAACGTGATCAACTTGAAGCATGTATTGATCGCTTTCGTGGTACGACAGATCAAATTCCATCCATGTACTCAGCATTAAAGTACCAAGGCCGTAAACTGTATGAATACGCTCGTGAAGGAATTTCTATTCCTCGTGAATCGCGTAAAATTACAGTGTATTCGGTTGAGTTACTGCGCTTTGATAACAACGAAGTTGAAATGGAATTACATGTGTCAAAAGGCACATATATTCGTACTATTGTTGATGATTTAGGTGAAATGCTAGGTTGTGGCGCTCATGTGATTTATTTACGTCGTATTGGTGTCTCTAATTTCCCTTACGATCGTATGGTAACGATTGAGCAGTTACAAGCCATGCTTGATCAAGCGAAAGTGGATGAAATTGAGCCTGGAACAGTATTAGATGCGTTGTTATTGCCAACTGATACTGCTGTGCAAGATTTACCTGAAGTGAATGTTACAGCTGAAGCTGCAGTTCATGTCTTACATGGTAATCCTGTCTGTGCTGAAGTTGTTCCTGCTGAGGGCACATTAGTGCGCATTACAGTGGGTGAAGCAGCGGAATTTATTGGTGTTGGTACCATTGATGCAAAAGGCATGTTGGCACCAAAACGCGTAATGGCTAACGAACAAGAGCAATAATGACGCCAAGGAATCATAAGTAATTCTGAGTGACAAATCAGTTTGATTATTACACATGAGTTGCTTGAGATTAAAAATAAAACTGGTTAATTATTCGCTTGTAGTTAGTACCTCTGATCAGTATAATCCGCGGCTTGGGTGTCGGCTGAATCAGAGATTGGCGGCACAAATTATAACATCTTGTATTAGGAATAAGTTATGTCTCTGAATGCAGAAACTAAAGCAGCAATCGTTGCAGATTACGCACAATGTGAAAATGATACTGGTTCTCCTGAAGTTCAGGTTGCACTTTTAACAGCGCAAATCAACCACCTTCAAGGTCACTTTGCTAACCACAAGCATGACCACCACAGCCGTCGCGGTCTACTACGCATGGTTTCTCGTCGTCGTAAGCTTCTAGATTACCTTAAAGGTAAAAATCTAGATCGTTACCAAGACCTAATCAAGCGTCAAGGCCTACGTCGCTAAGATTGCTTTAAGAAAGGAGCCCTAGGCTCCTTTCTTTTTATCTGCTCTTTATTATTGATACCGCTATTATTGATTCGTCCCCCTGTTATCTTTCGCAATTTCGTCTACTATCTGTACCGGAGTTAAGCTCAAGTTTGTTGTATGAATGCTTACGCAGAGATATGATAGGTGTCGAGTAAATAACTGCACATATCCACTTGTTATGACTTCGCGAGTCGTTTTCGTCGACCTTCAGGTCGCGGCTAATGATAGTTTTTTCATGGCTGAGAACTTTCATTAGTCGCGATACGTGAAATCACTACAAAAAGTGGACATCATTACATGACGCTTATGTTTGTCTTGGTTATAATCAACCAGTAAATAAAAAGCGGAATATATTTAAGGAAATTCACGTGAATCCTATCGTAAAAACTTTCCAGTACGGTAACCACACGGTTACTCTTGAGACTGGCGTTATGGCACGTCAAGCGACTGCTGCAGTAATGGTTAGCATGGACGACACTTCTGTGTTCGTTTCTGTTGTTGGTAAGAAAACAGCAGTAGAAGGCCAAGACTTCTTCCCGCTAACAGTAAACTACCAAGAGCGTACTTACGCTGCAGGTAAAATCCCTGGTGGTTTCTTCAAGCGTGAAGGCCGTCCTTCTGAAGGCGAAACACTGACTGCACGTCTAATTGACCGTCCAATCCGTCCGCTATTCCCTAATGATTTTAAAAACGAAGTACAAGTTATTGCAACAGTGGTTTCTGTAAACCCTGCAGTTAACCCTGATATGGTTACAATGATCGGTACTTCTGCAGCACTTGCTATTTCTGGTATGCCATTCAATGGTCCTATCGGTGCAGCACGTGTTGGTTACATCAACGATCAATTCGTTCTTAACCCAAGTAATGTTGAACTAGAAGATAGCCGTCTAGATCTTGTTGTTGCTGGTACTAAAGACGCAGTGCTAATGGTTGAATCAGAAGCTGATCGCCTATCTGAAGAGCAAATGCTACAAGCAGTTGTATTTGGTCACGATCAACAACAAGTTGTTATCAATGCAATCAATGAGTTTGCTGCTGAAGTTGCAACTCCTGTTTGGGATTGGGCTGCGCCTGTTGAGAACACAGCACTTAAAACTAAGATCGCTGAATTAGCTGAAGCTAAGCTTGTTGAAGCTTACCAAATCACTGAAAAAATGGCTCGTTACGATCGCATCCATGAGATCGCTGCTGAGCTAAATGACGTGCTACTTGCTGAAGATTCTGCACTAAGCACTAAAGAAATCCACACTATCTTCCACGATCTAGAGAAGACAGTTGTTCGTGGCCGTATCATTGCGGGTCTTCCTCGTATTGATGGTCGTGAAAAAGACATGATTCGTGCGCTAGACGTACGTACTGGTGTACTTCCACGTACTCACGGTTCTGCACTATTTACTCGTGGTGAAACACAAGCACTTGTTACTGCAACGCTTGGTACACAACGTGATGCACAAATCATTGATAGCATCATGGGTGAGAAGAAAGATCATTTCCTTCTTCACTACAACTTCCCTCCATACTGTGTAGGTGAAACTGGTTTCGTTGGTTCGCCTAAGCGTCGTGAAATTGGTCACGGTAAGTTGGCTAAGCGTGGTATTGCTGCTGTAATGCCATCTGTTGACGAATTCCCATACACAGTACGTGTAGTATCAGAAATCACTGAATCTAACGGTTCATCTTCAATGGCTTCTGTATGTGGTACTTCACTTGCTCTTATGGATGCTGGTGTGCCAATCAAAGCGTCTGTTGCGGGTATCGCAATGGGTCTTGTGAAAGAAGGCGATGATTTCGTTGTTCTTTCTGACATTCTTGGTGACGAAGATCACCTAGGTGACATGGACTTTAAAGTAGCGGGTACTAACGACGGTATCACAGCGCTTCAGATGGATATCAAGATTGAAGGTATCACTAAAGAGATCATGGAAATTGCACTTAACCAAGCTAAAGGCGCGCGTAAGCACATCCTTAGCGTAATGGATAACGCAATTAACTCTCCTCGTGAAGATATCTCTCAGTTTGCTCCTCGTATTCACATGATGAAGATCAATCCTGAGAAGATTAAAGATGTTATCGGTAAAGGTGGTGCAGTTATCCGTGCACTTACTGAAGAAACTGGTACAACTATTGAAATCGAAGACGACGGTACAATCAAAATCGCTGCGACAGAAGGAACTGCTGCACAAGAAGCAATCCGTCGTATCGAAGAAATCACTGCTGACGTTGAAGTTGGCCGTGTTTATACTGGTAAAGTAATGCGTATCGTTGATTTCGGTGCGTTTGTATCAGTTATCGGTACCAAAGAAGGTCTAGTTCACATTTCTCAAATCTCACAAGATCGTGTAGAGAAAGTGTCTGATTACCTACAGATGGGTCAAGAAGTTCAAGTTAAAGTACTTGAAATTGACCGTCAAGGCCGTATCCGTCTAAGCATGAAAGAAGCAGTAGAAGCGCCAGCCGCAGCTCCTGTACAAGACGAACAGCCACAAGGCTAAGCGTTTTGCTAATATCATGATATAAAGGGGCTATTAAGCCCCTTTTTTTGATCTCAATATTATCATAGACGCCGGATCGTCATTAATGTAACAGGGAGAACTGAGTTGATAATACGCCATCTTCGATATGCTGTAATAGCTACTGCACTGGTGCTGAGTGGATGTTCAGCAACGCCAACGACATGGACCCATCCGCCAATGGCGATCCCTTATCAACCTAGTTTGCAACAGCAGATTCAGTTGGCAAGAATTGAGCAAATATTACAACAACCCAATATTCCTCAAATAACCTTAGCAACCATTTATTATGATCGTGGTTTACTGCATGACAGTTTAGGTTTGCGTGATTTCGCCCGACTTGATTTTAATAAGTCGTTAACCTTAAATCCTAATCAACCTGATTTATTTAATGTTGCAGGCGTTATTTTTACTCAAATGGGGATGTTTGATTCTGCTTATGAATCCTTTGATTCCACGTTAGATTTAGCCCCTGATCATCCTTATGCCCACCGTAATCGTGGTATTGCGCTGTATTATGGCGAGCGTTATGATTTAGCTAATGATGATTTATTACCCCATTATCAGCAGGATATTAATGATCCTTATCGCGTGATTTGGTTATATATTAATGATTTGAAATTTGTGCCACAGCAAGCACAATCGTTGCTTCAACAGCGTTATGTGATGAGTGATAAACAAGATTGGGGTTGGCAAATTGTACGAATGTACCTTGGTGATATTAGTGAAGAGCAATTTGTCACGGATATTGCAGAAAGTAGTGATAACAATGAACAGTTAGCATTACGACTAACGGAAGGCTATTTTTATTTAGCGCAGCGATATCAACAGCAGCAAGATTATTCAACAGCAGTGATGCTATATAAACTCGCTTTATCCGGAAATGTGTATGAGTTTATTGAACATAGATTGTCGCTACTTGAATTGAGTCGTATTTTTATGGCAGAACAAAATGCAGCGCCAGAATTATCTTCGCTAAGCGAATAATCACAATGATTTTATATAAAAATAGCCACTATAATTAGCGGCTATTTTTTTATTTCTTTTGGCCCTCTAACGAAGATCCAATCCCGCAAGATTATGCCAATAGCCATTACATTGATGACCATTAATAAGAGGATGGCGAATAGTGCTTTGCTCATTAGCACGAAAATCATCAATTAAGGTCAAAGTATCAAGTCCCATAGGGCTTAATCGCACCACATCAACCATGTCTTTCATGCCTTTTAAATCATTGATTAAGTTATAGCAGTAACCTGATTGGGTTTGAATACCATTAAGAGTGAAGATTTTTTGATCTTCTTGACTGTTAACCGTGATCCCTTGAGGGTACTTAATACAACATGTCTCGCAATCATCTTTGGCTTTATTTTCAGCGCGAGCAGTAAAACAACGGGCTGAGTAGGCTAATGGTAGGTAACCATAGCTAAAAACTTCAGTTTCAAATTGATCACGGATCCCCAATTTTGCACATTCAGTTAAAGTGTTACTTAACCAATCACGAGACAGTTCTACAGGCATACACCAACGAGTCATGCCTTGTTTAACAAACAGTTTTAAAGTCTGCGCGTTATAGCAGTTAACTGCGGGGCCTACTACAAACGGTACTTTACTTTGTGATGCTAGTTGAATAGCTGATACATCGTTAGCTTCAACAATAAAGTCGCCATTATCGATATATTTTTTCATGATGTTAACTTCGCTAGGGGCTTCTAGCAACGCCATGGTTGATAGCACGACTTGTTTACCATTAGCAGCAAGTTCTTTTGCGATATCAATCCATTGAGTTGTTTTAAGTGCTCGACGTTTGGAACACACCGTTTCCCCTAAATAAATAATATCAACGTTGCTATGCTTTGCTTGTTGATAGAAGGTTTCAACATCATGCTGAGGCCAAAAATAGAGTAATGGCCCAAGTGAATATTTCATTAATGATCCCTTATTGCCATTTACGGTGGTATGCACCTAATGTTGTTTGTTTGCCTTCAGACAGATTACCCAAACATGAATTCCACGCAGGATTAACACTGTAGCCATCAGGATTCGCTAAATAGTGGTCAATCGCGGCGCGCCAAGTACGGGTTACTTGTTCAACATACGCAGGGCTACGTTGACGGCCTTCGATCTTAACTGATGCAATATTTGCTTTAAATAACTCAGGCAAAATATCAAGTGTATTAAGACTGGTGGGTTCTTCAAGCGCATGATAACGCTTCTGTTCACCGTCAATATTAATATCAAATCGACCTTTACAGAGTGTCGGATAGCCTGCGTTTTCACCTTCAGCGTAGCGATCAATTAATATTTCATTTAGACGCGACTCTAGCCCTTGTGGTGTTTCTTGCCAGCGAACATATTTTGCAGGTGAACAAGCGCCGACAGTATTTGGTGATTCGCCTGTCATATATGAGGATAAATAGCAGCGACCTTCCGACATAATACATAAGCTACCAAACGCAAATACTTCTAACTGCATATTGGTGTTACGTGCTAATTGCTTAACTTGATGCATAGACAATACGCGCGGCAATACCACACGTTTAATATTAAAATTTTGCTGATAATAATCAATTGCAGCGGTATTGGTTGCGGAAGCTTGAACAGAGAGGTGCAATTCTAAATCAGGGTAAGTCGTTGCTGCATATTCAAGTATACCAATGTCAGCTACAATCAGCGCATCAACACCCATTGCAGCAGCCTTATCAACCGCTTTTGTCCAACGGCTAAAACCATCAGGATGAGCAAAGGTATTTAAAGCGACATGTAATTTACGATCATGATCTTTAACATACTGTACCGCTTTTTCTAGTTTGCGCTCGGTGAAGTTTAAACCAGCAAAGTGGCGGGCGTTAGTATCATCTTTAAAACCGATATATACAGCATCCGCACCATTATCGATGGCGGTTTTTAATGCTGGAAGATTACCAGCAGGGCAAAGAAGCTCCATGTTATTTTATTATCCAATCTTTGCATAAAAACGATGTCATCATAGTAAAAGTGTTTATGGTTATGGATCTTGATGCGAGGCAGGTTTTGTTGATATTAAACAATAAAATTGTTACTAAATGATCGTGTTTTTAGATTCACATCAATCGTTAAGATAAATTTTTTCTTTTAATAATAAAGCTTCTAATTCTTGTTTTGGCATTGGGCGATGAAAATGAAATCCTTGAATATAATCACAATTGAGGTTTGAGAGTAAGGTGGCTTGCTGATGGGTTTCAATACCTTCAGCGACGACACTCATATTAAGTGATTTTCCGAGATTAATGATATTTTCGATTAAGATAATTTGTTTAGGGATAGTGTCTATGTCTTTAATAAAGGCGCGATCAATTTTAAGTTCATCAAGCGGAAAACGGGCTAAATAAGACAGTGATGAATAGCCAGTACCAAAGTCATCAATAGATAATGCAAATCCTAGATTTTTAATGGCATTGAGCATTTGAATAGTATGTTCACCATCATTCATCACCGTACTTTCAGTTAGCTCAAAGGTAAAATCATTGGTATTAATACCCGTAGATTGACGTAGGTTGTCAACAAAATTGATGAGGTTTGGGTTTTCAAATTGTCGTGACGATAAGTTAATAGCGACGCGTCCTTTTAATAACTTCTTATTTTTTAGTTGCTTAATGGTTGTGAATACTTCTCGCATCACAACCTGGCCAAGTTGTTCGATTAACCCTGAGCGTTCCGCTATAGGAATAAATTGTGCTGGACTAATATAGCCCTCAACGGGATGTTTCCAGCGTACTAACGCTTCAGCCCCGTCAATTTCAAAGTTTTTAGCATTAACTTTAGGTTGGTACCACACTTCTAAGCTGTTATTTTGCAATGCTTTTTGTAGTTCCATTTCAAGCCATAATCGCATTCTTGCTTCTTTGCTCATGGCATCACTGAAGACGACTAAGCGATTACGACCGCGATTTTTGGCCTCATACATTGCGGTGTCGGCATTTTGGATCATTATTCGCGCATCGTGACCGTTACCGGGTGATTTGACCATGCCGATTGAGCAGGTGAGGTGTTTACTAAAATAATGGAGATCAAATGGCTTGTTAATTAAAGTAATGATCTGTTCAGCTATCATATCACCACTATTTTCATGTTCTGGATGCGTCAATACAACCGCAAATTCATCACCGCTTAAATGACCGATAATGGCATTTTTCGGTAATAGTTGTTGTAATCGTTGGGCTATTTCTTGTAAGACTTTATCACCAATATGATGGCCTAATGAATCATTAATATTTTTGAAGTTATCAATATCGATATACAACATAAATAATGGGGTACTGGCTTTCATTAATTGATCAAGTTGGCGACTAAAACCATGACGGTTAAACAATCCCGTTAATGGATCGCGTTGGGTTAATTGTTCAATTTTATGGTGTTGATCATTGGTGTTCGTTGTGGGGGTCAGTTTTATGAATAAAGCAGTCTCACCCAAGAGAGTGATTGGGGTTGTTGTTATTATTAGTGGTAAGTGGTCGGTATTATTGATGGCGTAATAATGTTGATTATCACTATGGGTGGCTTGGGTTAATGCATTACAGTGACAAGGTTGGTTGTTACTATCTAGCAATAGCTCATCAAACTTTTTACCGAGTAATATGTGTTTTGATGTGATGCCTAATAACGCAACAGCACGTTGATTAGCATTGTTGATAATATTATTTTCTACAATGCAAATGCCATCAGTGATGAGATTTTGAAGTTGGTTTAATTGGTGCTCAGATTCTTGTAATGAATTAATCAGTATATGACGTTCTGAAGTATCAATTGAATGTGAAATAATATGTTTAATTTCACCTTGAGCATTTGTTAATGGCGCTAGACTAATATGCAAACTGGTATGATGCGGAGTGTCATTAATGGTGACTTCAGCTTCAATTACTTCACCATTAAAAGCACGCTCATAATACGGTTTTAGACATTGGTAATAGTAGTGGCCAAGAACATCGGTATCATTACTACCAATAAGCTCATGTTGTGGTTTACCACTGATATCACTATAACGAGTATTAACATTATAATAGCAGTGTCGGTCATCAATAATTGCAAACAGAAAAGGACTATTATTCGTCAGTAGCGGAAACCAATAGTCAAGTTGCTCTATCTGCATAACTGTTTGATCCTTGGTAATATGATTTTAATGTTAATAATAAGGCATAGCGCATTCATAACTAGTGTAAATGTTAGTCGACATAAATATAATACTCACTAACAAAATAATGACTTGTTTTAATCAAGCAATTGCTTTTTTTTGACTCAAGGCATAAAACAAATGGCTAAGATTGCCATAAAATTCATTTTTAGCGTTCGACTTTGAAACAGGAAAACAAATAGTGATTGCTCAACTTAGAAAACAATTGGTTCAACATGGTCCTGCATTATTACGTGTCCCTGCGAAATTGACACCTTTCTCTCTTCAGAAAAAGATCATGTTAGAGAGTCTTGCCATGGTTTTCAAAGAAGCATTGGCCGATGGTGATTTTGAATTTCTTGAAGATCGGTGGTTAAAAGTTGAAGTGCGTGATTTAGATCTTCAATGGTTTATTAGTTATCAAGATCAAAAATTAGTCGTTGCTGAGCACTGTGAACATCATGATGTGAGCTTTAGTGGCGAGTGTAATGATTTAGTATTAATTGCAGCACGTAAAGAAGATCCTGATACACTGTTTTTCCAACGTCGTCTTCGTATTGAAGGGGACACTGAACTGGGATTGGAAGTAAAGAATCTAATGGACAGTATTGATCTTGATTCTCTACCTTCACCCGTAAAATTTTTGTTACAGCAGTCAGCTGATTTTATTCATCAGGGAATGCAGACTAACGTGATTGAAAAAGAGGTTATACATGCTCATTAGATCTGAAGCGCCTGCTGATATTTTATTGATTGATCGATTATTAAAATCAGTTTTTGACACCGACGCTGAAGCTAATTTAGTGATGCGTTTACGTGAAAATGGCTGTCGAACTTTATCATTAGTTGCTTGTACCGATGATGGTGAAGTGATTGGACATGCTTTTTTTA
Source organism: Photobacterium carnosum (assembly GCF_021236965.1). Lineage (NCBI taxonomy): Bacteria > Pseudomonadati > Pseudomonadota > Gammaproteobacteria > Vibrionales > Vibrionaceae > Photobacterium > Photobacterium carnosum. The sequence goes on from NZ_WMDN01000007.1 coordinate 125,785, forward strand.
GTCCAGTAACGATAGCGGGACAAGAAACCAATTGGCAAGGACTTGCGCCGTTATCTATTCGCGAAGATCACCGTAATCAAGGGGTTGGTTTAGCTTTATTAGCAGAGGCTCAAGCGACGTTAGCTGATTTTGATTATCCGGTAGTTGTGGTATTAGGCGATCCAAATTATTACCACCGTGCGGGTTATCAAGCGGCTTTACAGTATGGTTTAACTTGTTGTTGGCCTGGCACAGAAGAAGCCTTTATGGTGTTAGAAATTGCACCGGGTAGTGTGCAACAACATCAAGGATTAGTTGAATATTGCGAAGAGTTTAATGCGTTAGCATAAATGAATAATGTGCTTAACAGTTGTAACTAAGCAAATAAAAAGCCATGACCTTATCTTTTACGAAAGAGTTTTACGAAATAGTTTAACGACAAAACGTTTAAGAGAGTTATGGTTTTTTAGTATTTATTCATAAGTCATTCATATTTGTGCAATAAGATTAATATTGAGAATTAAGAACTCTTTATTTGTCATTTAGCTTAATATTTGGTGGTGGTATTTTATTGCTAAGAGAAAATCATTAAGGAATAGTATTCATGATCCCACGTAGTATTACCTCACCAAAAAAATTCATTATTGGCCAAAACCTATTGCCTCAACTTGATGGGTTTATTAAAGATTTTGGTAATAATGCTTTATTGATTTGTGATGAATTTATTCTAAATAAAGTTAAAGCAGAAGCGTTACCAGCCTTAGAAAAAGCAGGCATTACTGCTCATGCAGAACAATTTCAATATGAATGTACTGATACTGAAATTGGTCGTATCCATGAGATCGTAAAACATCACGGTGCAAATGTGGTTGTGGGTATCGGTGGTGGTAAAACCATGGATGTTGCAAAAGCGGTTGCGCATTTTGCTCATATTCCGGTGATTATTTTCCCAACTATTGCGTCAACTGATGCGCCTTGTACTGCATTGTCTGTGATATATAAAGATGATGGTGAGTTTGACCGTTACTTGTTCTTACCTCAAAACCCAGATGCTGTTATTGCTGATACCGGTATTATTGCCGCAGCACCAACGAAGTTCTTTGCAGCAGGTATTGGTGATGCGCTAGCGACTTTCTTTGAAGCGCGTTCATGTTGTTATGCTGATGGTCTAAATCTTGTTCAAAAACGCGTATCACGTACCGGTCTTGGTATGGCATTAATGTGTTATGAACTGATTGTTGAAAACGTTGAAATGGCAATGGATGCAGCACGTCGCCATGTAGTTACGCCAGCATTAGAAGAAATGGTTGAAGCAACGATTTACCTAAGTGGTATCGGTGCTGAGTCAGGCGGTTTAGCCGCAGCACACGCAGTTAGCAACGGTATGTCTTCACTACCACAATTACACCATATTCAACATGGCGAAAAAGTGGCGTTTGGTTTGCTAACTCAATTAGTACTTGAAAAAGCTGACGCAGAAGAAATTGAAAACGTAATTTATGTTATGAAAACTGCGGGCTTACCATTAACACTTGCTGATTTTGGTATCGAAGAAATGGTGGAAGCTGATTGGCGTCAAGTGGCTGAAATTGCCTGTGCTGAAGGTGACACTATGTGTAATATGACCGTTAAAGTAAATGCTGATCGTGTTTACCAAGCAATGGTTGCTGCTGATGCATTAGCACAACGTTACCATGACTAATTTTTCATGTTAATGATGACTGAATAATAATAATCAATGCCGACTAAATGTCGGCATTGTTGTTTTTAAGCAGTTAGAGACAGAAGACAATAGTTTATGAGTACAAAGCAGTGTGGATTTGCTAGGATCAGCCTCCATTTATATTCCATAGCAGGTAGGGTATGAAGCAACGCGATATTCAGGTGTTACAGGAAATGGGGATCACCTATTGGCAAGTGCGAAAGCCAGAGCTTTTTCCTAACCAAGTATTACCTGTCATTAATCTGCCCGCTGAGTGTAAGCTGCTTTTTGTTACAGCTGAGGAATTAAATGAGCATGATGCTTGGTTATTTGGGCGGATTTTGTCAAGTATGAAATTGACGCCACAACAAGCGTTATCCTTGCCGTTATCGGCACTTGATCAAATCGCAGAACATCATTTAATGTGGTGTTGGTTTGCCGGTTGCCAAGGGGCACACCCTACTGGTTGTCAGGTTCTGAATTCGGCCTCATTAAAACTTATGCATAATGATCCTTCATCTAAGAAAGCATTATGGCAACAGATTTGTAGTTATGACTCATAAAATTATTCCATTAGAAGCGCACCATACCGATGATGTTTGGCGTATAGAACAAGCCGCGAATACCTTTCCGTGGGCAGAATCAATGATCCGTAAAGAGCCAAATCGTATTGCTGCTAACTATGTATTAGTGGTAAATGAGCAGGTTGTGGGTTATTGCTTTGGGCAATTAGTCGCAGGTGAAGGTACTTTGCTTAATATTGCGATTGATCCTACTCAGCAACGTAAGGGCTACGGTAAGTTATTACTCAATGGTTTTATTGATGCGTTAGATGCGAAACAAGCAGAAGAAATTTGGCTTGAAGTACGTGAAAGTAATCTTGGTGCTTATAAATTGTATGAAGCGACTGGGTTTAATGAAACCAATCGACGTGTCGGTTATTACCCAGCAGTTAATGGCCGTGAAGATGCATTAATCATGGCTTATATGTTTATGCCTTTTGGTTAATACTGTTGGTTACTAAATTAATATTAATAAAAAAGCCGCACATCATATGATGGCGGCTTTTTTGTATTTAACTTGTTTTAGAACGAGACATCATAACCAGAACGTTGATTAGTGTTCACGTGTCGCGCGGAAATCACCTTCAGGGAAACGCTCTTTAGCAAGGTTTAGGTTAACCATTGTTGGTGCGATGTAAGACAAGTTATTACCGCCGTCTAAGGCTAAGTGTGCTTGGTTCTTACGCTTGAATTCTTCAAGTTTCTTCGCATCATTACATTCAACCCAACGTGCAGTTGCCACGTTAACGCCTTCATAAATTGCTTCAACGTTGTATTCTGCTCGAAGGCGAGCCACAACTACATCAAACTGAAGTACACCAACTGCACCAACGATCAGATCGTTGTTTTGTAGTGGACGGAATACCTGTACCGCACCTTCTTCTGAAAGTTGCACTAAGCCTTTTAGTAATTGTTTTTGCTTAAGTGGATCTTTTAGACGAATACGACGGAAGAGTTCAGGGGCAAAGTTCGGAATGCCCGCAAACTTGATGTCTTCACCTTGAGTAAAGGTATCACCAATCTGAATTGTACCGTGGTTATGCAAACCAATAATGTCACCCGCATAAGCCACTTCAGTACGTGAACGGTCACCCGCCATAAAGGTAACGGCATCAGAAATACTGACGCTCTTGCCTGTACGAACATGGTTCATCTTCATGCCTTGGTCGTAAGTACCAGATACAATACGCATAAAGGCAATACGGTCACGGTGTTTAGGATCCATGTTAGCTTGGATTTTAAACACGAAGCCTGAGAATTTCTCTTCAGTTGCTTCTACTTCACGGGTATTGGCTTGGCGAGGTAATGGCTCTGGAGCCCATTCTGTTAAGCCGTCAAGCATATGGTCAACACCAAAGTTACCTAGTGCAGTACCAAAGAATACTGGTGTTAGTTCGCCCGCTAAAAAGAGTTCACGATCAAACTCATTAGATGCGCCGATCACTAACTCTAGTTCTTCACGCAAGATCGCCGCAAGATCGCTACCAATTGCAATATCAAGCTCAGGGTTATCTAAGCCTTTAATGATACGTTGTTCTTGAATGGTGTGACCTTGACCTGTGCTGTAAAGAATTGTTTCATTGCGGTGAATATGGAAAACACCTTTAAATTCTTTACCACAACCGATAGGCCATGAAATTGGCGCACATGCCATACCTAGTTCAACTTCAACTTCATCAAGTAATTCCATTGGATCACGTGTTTCACGGTCCAATTTATTCATGAAGGTAATAATAGGTGTGTCACGTAGACGGGTAACTTCCATTAACTTACGAGTACGATCTTCAACACCTTTTGCGGCATCGATAACCATTAGACAAGAGTCAACGGCGGTTAATGTACGGTAAGTATCTTCTGAGAAGTCTTCGTGTCCTGGAGTATCCAGTAAGTTAACCAAACAAGAATGGTAAGGAAACTGCATAACTGATGTGGTTACTGAGATACCACGTTCTTTTTCCATCTCCATCCAGTCAGATTTTGCATGCTGGTTAGAACCACGACCTTTTACTGTACCAGCTTTTTGGATCGCGTTTCCGAACAACAATACTTTTTCAGTAATGGTGGTTTTACCCGCATCGGGGTGGGAGATAATAGCGAAAGTACGACGTTTAGATACTTCGCTCTGAAACTGTGTTTGCGACATTAGCATGTTCTTTTTGAATGAAGTGCATTGTTTGCTATTGTCGCTGATTTTACCCTTAGACTCAATCTAGCCGCAGCGAGAATTACTCACAAAGGTAAATAATGCCGTATTTGAATGCTAATTTTCGTAATATTAGTAATAATATCTGCCTTAATAGAGACTCATAGTATGTCTATAGTAACCAGTGATTCAGTAATAATAGATAGCCACTGTCATTTCGACTTTGCTCCTTTCTCAAATAATCCCGCACAAGCATGGATACAAGCGCAGCAAGCAGGCGTGAAAGCGATTATTATTCCAACCGTTGGTGGCAGTAATTGGCAACCTGTTATCGAATTATGTCGGCAATTTTCAGGTTTATATTATGGGTTAGGTATTCATCCTTTTTTTAGCCGCCAACATTCTATTGATGTTGTGGATGAATTAACACGTCAGCTTACTAAAGCTAATAATGATGATCGGTGTGTAGCGGTAGGAGAGTGTGGGTTAGATTTTGCCGTAGTTGATGTTAATCGAGACCAACAGTTGCAATGGCTACAAGCGCAACTTCAATTAGCTAATAAGTATGATTTGCCCGTGATCCTACATTGCCGTAAAGCCTTTCCTGAATTACTAAAATTACTGCGTCAGCATCCGCCTAAAATGGGAGGTGTTTATCATGGATTTAGTGGTAGTTACCAACAGGCAACGCAGCTTATTGATCTTGGTATCAAAATTGGAATTGGTGGCACAATTACTTATAGCCGCGCTCAAAAAACACGCGCTACTATAGCGAAATTGCCGTTATCAACGTTGTTATTAGAAACTGATGCACCTGATATGCCGTTATTTGGGTATCAAGGTCAGCCAAATCGCCCCGAGCGTTTAGTCGATATCGTTACCGTATTAGCTGATATTCGAGGGGACACTTATGCACAAATAGCACAAGCAACAACCTTAACATGTACTGAATTATTTCAAATAAATGTGTGATTTTGCTGCCAAAGCCAAACGATTGCGTTAACAGTGTGACTTGTAACGTAAGTGTTATGTGATGCGAGTCACAATAGTTGATTATGGTACATCAAATTTCCTCATAAACTGTGATCTTTGCATTACATCATCCGTAACTCCATGAGTATAATGCGCGGGCTCTATAAAAGAGCCTAACTGTCAATACGCCAAAACTTAACTATAGGATTCCATAAATCATGAGCCTGCTAATGAGCCTAGTTGGGATGGTGGTACTGCTATTACTTGCCGTACTTCTATCTGATAACCGTAAAGCGATCAACTTACGTACTGTTGGTGGTGCATTTGCTATCCAATTTCTTTTGGGTGCCTTTGTTCTTTATGTGCCTGTAGGCCGTGATGTGCTGTATGGCATGTCTCAAGCAGTAGCTAACGTTATTGGTTATGGTAATGACGGTATTAACTTCTTGTTTGGTGGTTTAACATCAAACAAAATGTTTGAATTATTTGGTGGCGGTGGCTTTGTATTCGCATTACGCGTATTGCCAGTTATCGTTTTCTTCTCTGCACTTATCAGCGTGTTGTACTACATCGGTGTAATGCAGGTTGTTATCAATGTTCTGGGTGGCGGTTTACGTAAAGTACTGGGTACTTCTCACGCAGAATCAATGTCTGCAACAGCTAATATTTTTGTAGGTCAAACAGAAGCGCCTTTGGTTATTCGTCCGTTTGTTCCTAAGATGACTCAGTCTGAGCTGTTTGCAGTAATGTGTGGTGGTTTGGCGTCAGTAGCGGGTGGTGTACTTGCAGGTTACGCACAAATGGGTGTGCCTCTAGAGTACTTGATTGCCGCTTCATTTATGGCAGCTCCTGGTGGTCTATTATTTGCTAAAATCATTAAACCTGAAACCGAGCAGCCAATTGAGCAAATCGCAGGTAACGATGAAGATGAAAATGAAGAAAAACCAGCGAACATTATTGATGCAGCAGCAGCGGGTGCATCATCTGGTATGCAACTAGCACTAAACGTTGGTGCAATGCTACTAGCGTTTATCGGTTTGATTGCATTAGTGAATGGTATGCTTGGTGGTATCGGCGGTTGGTTCGGTATGCCTGAGTTAACACTAGAATTGATTCTAGGTTATGTATTCGCTCCACTTGCATTCCTTATTGGTGTGCCATGGGGTGAAGCACAAGTTGCTGGTTCATTTATCGGTCAGAAGGTTGTTGTTAACGAATTTGTTGCTTACCTAAACTTTGCCCCTTACCTAAAAGATGTCGCTGATGGTGGCATGTTAGTAGCACAAACTGGCGTAGAAATGACAGATAAGACTAAAGCTATCATCTCATTCGCATTGTGTGGTTTCGCTAACCTATCTTCAGTAGCAATTCTACTGGGTGGCTTAGGTGGTCTAGCACCAACGCGTCGTGCTGAAATTGCTCGCTTTGGTATGAAGGCTGTTGCGGCAGGTACATTATCTAACCTAATGTCAGCAACCATTGCAGGTTTGTTTATTACCTTAGCATCATAGTTATACGTAAATAGTTACCTCAGAGAAGAAACGCCATGGCTCATGCTGTGGCGTTTTTTTTGTTTAGAGAAAAGCGATTCCATTTAAGTTTTGCTTAATGTAATAAAATCGATTGCGTTCCCCTTTCTGAATTTTCACTCTGTTATTATTCTCTTATAGAAACAGTCGCGGGGTTGTTATTGATCTCCTTATTGATGTTATTTGCATCATAAATAAAAATCATGCAAAAAAGCGCTTTTTTTATGTCTCAGTTGCATGAGTTGCGAAAACACTTTTGATTTCAGTAAACATATTATCCACCACAGGAAACACGAGTTTGATGGTCGAGTTGTGGTTGAGTTGGTATTATAAGGTGGTAAAACCTAAATAGATTAGGGTGACTTAATCTTATACGGGGTAGCCTACGCGGTACTAAGGATAGTAATCAGAATCGATTTATTTGTGTTTCTGGGTCTTCAAGGAATAAAGTCCGACTATAGATGACAGCGATAGTGAATGTCGTTGCACCGCAGTGAATCACTGCTGAATTCATATTGAGTATTCAGGTAGCAATATTAACACTACCGCGATCAAACATTACGACTGGAGAGAGTCATGAGCGATTTAAAAGCTGCAGCACTACGTGCATTAAAATTAATGGATCTTACAACATTAAATGACGACGACACTGATGAAAAAGTGATCGCGCTATGTAAGAACGCAAAAACAGCGGTTGGTAACACTGCTGCAGTATGTATCTACCCTCGTTTTATTCCAGTCGCTAAGAAGCAACTACGTGAGCAAGGTACACCTGATGTACGTGTTGCAACAGTAACTAACTTCCCGCACGGTAACGATGATATTGAGATCGCAGTTGCTGAAACAAAAGCGGCTGTTGCTTACGGTGCAGATGAAGTCGATGTAGTATTTCCATACCGCGCGCTAATGGCTGGCAATGCAGAAGTAGGCTTTGAGCTTGTGAAGCAATGTAAAGCAGCGTGTGGTGATAATGCGCTTCTTAAAGTAATCATCGAAACCGGTGAGCTAAAAACGAAAGCGCTTATTAAGCAAGCGTCTGAAATTTGTATTAATGCAGGTGCTAACTTTATTAAAACATCTACAGGTAAAGTGCCAGTCAATGCAACACCTGAATATGCTGAAATCATGTTGAATGTGATTAAAGATATGGGTGTAGCAAAAACAGTTGGCTTTAAGCCTGCTGGTGGCGTACGTACTGCTGAAGATGCTCAACAATATTTAGCCATGGCAAACACTATTCTGGGTGAAGAGTGGGCTGATAGCCGTCATTACCGTTTTGGTGCATCAAGCCTACTTGCTAATTTACTTCACACGTTAGGTGAAGGCGAGCAAGCGGCAAAAGGCGGTTACTAAGCTTTAGCTAAATAAGGTGGTGTCATGCCACCTTAATTTTCATTTATTATTCTTAACGCTAATTATTTTATATTAGCTGCAATTATCTATTTTATTTAATGCTATTCCCAATGATGTTTTGGCATCACTGAGTGGATTCGTGTACGTAAATTTTATAAATAAATAGTTAATTTTCCCGATTGAAATACATATCAATAAGAGGATCGTCATGTATTTACCTCAAGAAATTATTCGTAAAAAACGCGACAACATTGCTCTAACAGCTGATGAAATTAATTTCTTCATTCAAGGTGTTGCTAAAAATACGGTATCTGAAGGCCAAATTGCTGCATTTGCAATGGCGGTTTATTTTAATGATATGACCATGGATGAGCGCGTGGCATTAACATGCGCTATGCGTGATTCAGGCATGGTGATTGATTGGGGCCATATGAATTTTGATGGCCCAATTGTTGATAAGCACTCAACCGGTGGTGTGGGTGATGTGACCTCTTTAATGCTGGGCGCTATGGTAGCGGCATGTGGTGGCTATGTACCAATGATCTCTGGTCGTGGTCTTGGTCATACAGGTGGCACGTTAGATAAACTGGAATCAATCCCAGGTTACAACATTACGCCAAGCAATGAAGTGTTCGGAAAAGTAACCAAAGAAGCAGGTGTGGCTATTATTGGTCAAACCGGTGATTTAGCCCCTGCGGATAAACGTGTTTACGCGACCCGTGATGTAACGGCTACAGTGGATAATATTTCATTAATCACCGCGTCTATTTTGTCGAAGAAATTAGCGGCAGGCCTTGATTACTTAGTCATGGATGTAAAAGTAGGTTCAGGCGCATTTATGCCAACTTACGCAGCATCAGAAGAATTAGCTAAATCAATTGTGGCGGTTGCTAACGGTGCGGGCACATGTACATCCGCATTGTTGACTGACATGAATCAAGTGTTAGCATCAACAGCGGGTAACGCGCTTGAAGTTCGCGAAGCGGTACAGTTTTTAACGGGTGAATACCGTAACCCGCGTTTATATGCAGTAACGATGGCATTATGTGCTGAAATGTTAGTTATCAGTAAATTAGCATCTGATTTACCACAAGCACGTGCGAAACTTCAAACTGTGTTAGATAATGGTCAAGCAGCTGAACGTTTTGGCAAAATGGTTGCAGGTCTTGGTGGTCCAACTGATTTTATCGATAATTATGATAACTATCTTGATAAAGCAGAAATCATTAAACCTGTCTTTGCTGAAACAACTGGTTTTGCAACTGCGATGGATACCCGTGGTTTAGGTATGGCTGTTGTCGGTATGGGTGGTGGTCGTCGTGTCGCTAGTGATAGTATCGATTATGCAGTTGGTTTATCAAATATGATTCGTCTTGGTGATGAAGTGTATGCTGATACCCCACTAGCGATGGTACACGCCCGTACTGAAGCACAATGGCAAGAAGCGGCTAAAGCGGTTCGTGCCAATATCAGTATTGCTGATACGCAGTCAGAGCCAACCCCTGAAGTATACCGTCGTATTGGCGAACAAGACGTATAACGGAGCAAACATGAAACGTTCAATTATTTTAGTTTTAGATTCTTTTGGTATCGGCGCGACGGAAGATGCGGTTGATTTTGGTGATGTAGGTGCAAATACCCTAGGTCACATTGCTCAAGCGTGTGCGCGTGGTGAAGCTGATAACGGTGATCGTAGTGGTGCTCTTTATTTGCCAAACCTGACTAAGTTAGGTTTAGCCAAAGCGTGTGAAGAGTCATGTGGTCATTTCCCTGAAGGTATGGATGCTGATGTTGAAATCGTTGGTGCTTACGGCCATGCGCAAGAAATATCATCAGGAAAAGATACCCCTTCAGGTCACTGGGAAATTGCAGGTGTGCCAGTATTGTTTGATTGGGGCTACTTCAGTGATAAAACCAATAGTTTCCCTAAAGAACTAACTGATCGCATCCTTGAGCGTGCAGGCTTAGACGGTTATTTAGGTAACTGCCATGCATCGGGTACACAAATACTGGATGATTTGGGCGAAGAGCACATGCGAACTGGTAAACCAATTTTCTATACATCGGCTGACTCTGTATTCCAAATTGCATGTCACGAAGAGACTTACGGTCTTGATAAGCTGATGGAACTTTGTCATATCGTCCGTGAAGAGCTAGAAGATTATAATATTGGTCGTGTTATTGCGCGTCCATTTATTGGTGCTGGCAAAGGTCAATTTGAGCGTACGGGTAACCGTCGTGATTTATCTCTTGAGCCACCTGCAATTACTATTTTGCAAAAGCTAGTTGAAGAGAAGCAAGGCGAAGTTATTTCTATCGGTAAGATTTCTGATATTTATGCGGGTTGTGGTATTTCTCGTAAAGTAAAAGCAACCGGTATTCCTGCTTTATTTGATGCAACATTAGCGCAAATTGATGTTGCGGGTGATAACAGCATCGTATTCACTAACTTTGTTGATTTTGACTCAGCTTATGGCCACCGTCGTAATGTTGCTGGTTATGCCGCAGCATTAGAATATTTTGACCGTCGTTTACCTGAAATTTTAGCATTGCTAAAAGAAGACGATGTATTAATTATTACTGCTGACCATGGTTGTGATCCAACATGGCCTGGTACTGATCACACACGTGAGCACATTCCAGTGATCGTAACTGGACCAAAAATTCAGGCGGGCTCATTAGGTCGTCGTGAAACATTTGCTGATATTGGTCAAAGCTTAGCGACACATTTTGGTACTTCTGATATGGATTACGGTAAGTCATTTCTATAAAACGTAATAGACTGGCATTATCTTAATCATCAAGGTGAGGAATTATTGGATTAATTGCCTTGATTAGTATAAAAATGGATATATTTGTACGATAACGATCGTCATCAGATCGATATTAAACGGTTATTAGTAATCAGTTGTGCGTGAATGTAAAAAGACGTTATCGCCACTGATTGCTGATTCAATTAACAAAAGGATATAACGATGGCTACTCCACATATTAATGCTGAAATGGGTGATTTTGCAGACGTAGTACTGATGCCTGGTGATCCACTACGTGCTAAGTTCATTGCTGAAACATTTCTAGAGAATGTGACAGAAGTATGTAACGTACGTGGCATGCTTGGTTTCACTGGTACTTACAAAGGTCGTAAGATCTCTGTTATGGGCCACGGTATGGGTATCCCTTCTTGTTCTATCTATGCGACAGAGTTAATTAAAGACTTTGGCGTGAAGAAACTTATCCGTGTTGGTAGTTGTGGTGCGGTACGTGATGACGTTAAATTGCGTGATGTTGTTATTGGCATGGGTGCATCAACAGATTCTAAAGTAAACCGTATCCGTTTTGGTGGCCACGATTTCGCAGCAATTGCTGATTTCGGTATGGTACAAAATGCAGTAGATGCAGCAAAAGCAAAAGGTATCCCTGTTAAAGTAGGTAATATCTTTTCAGCTGATTTGTTCTACAATCCTAATTTCGATTTCTTCAAAACAATGGATAAATACGGCATTGTTGGTGTTGAAATGGAAGCGGCTGGTATTTACGGCGTAGCGGCAGAGTTTGGTGCTAAAGCACTGACTATCTGTACTGTTTCTGACCATATTCTACGTGGTGAAGCAACAACATCTGAAGAGCGTCAATTAACGTTCAACGAGATGATTGAAATTGCACTAGAATCAGTATTACTTGGCGATGCTGAGTAATCGAATGCTTGATTGATACTGTATATCAGTTGTCATAAGTATTAAAAAAAGCGGTAACAGTTAAGGCTGTTGCCGCTTTTTTATGTGCGAAAGATAAGATTATGGGTGCTGATTATGCAGAAAAGGAAAACTGCCTTGATAACGTTGACGACTAAAGACGATGGTCAGTAAAATTCCAATAATTAGTGCTGCAATAATAAGTCCGCGAATAATCGCAGTCATGGTCGACATGTGATCAATGGCATTAACCAGTAATTTATCGTGCTCTAGAGTGATGCGCATAAAGCCAATAATATGACCATTCATCAATACGGGTTCGGCAATTTGCTGACGACCAATACTTGCAAGTGCTAATGGTGTCGAAAGTCCCGTCAGTTGCTCTAATGGCAATGCTGTTTTGGTTTTTGCGAGTGCCACCCCTTCAATATTATAGATACTTGCATCTAATATAAGAGGTTCTGCTGCTAAATTATTGACTAATAATTGCAGTTGGCGCTGATTTTTATTTTCAATATCATCCGCAGCATTGTTAGCCGCTTGACGAATAATAATTTGTGATAAGGCTTGAGTCTGCTCACTGAGCATTTGGTAGTTTTGTTGGCTCAGTATCGAGCCATATTGCAGTATGCCAATAGATGTTAATAGGCATACAAACAATATCATGGCTTTTTGTAGCCGCTGACGTTGCCATCGCTTAGTGTTCCATTGGATCATTCATATCACTCGATTATGTTGATTACAGTTATTCTACACTAAAAAAATAATGGATGATTATTTCCCCTTAGAGTGAAGTGTTAAAGTTTATTAACAAATAATGGGCGTTAATAAATAGTCAATAAAATCAATCTTAAGTTGATGATTTTATGTCAATAATTGGTTTTTATTCGGTTATTTATGTAACACTAAACTTACAATTGACCTTGCTCTTCAAGAGTACAATCGTTAGGTTTATAGTAATTAAATTGTTAAGGATGACACAATGGACGTTGTGAACGTACTCAAAATCAACAAACACCCGACCTTATATAAACGCTTTCCAGAAATATTATCCGTCACCAATACCAGTAAACGCCAAGCCAATTGGTTGGTCTATGGTAAACACATTACTACCGATAATATTGATGCAATTAATGGTGTGGCTTTGAGTGCTATTGAGATTGTAGCGGCATGGAAAGTAGGATCATATGATGCGATTTTGATTGCCAGTGAACTGACATTAGAGCACCAACAGAGAGTATTGGATCAGCAGTTAGATTTTGCTTACGTGAGCGATATTCCTGATTTATCAATGCCTGGGATTGTGGTGTTAGATATGGACTCAACTGCGATTGAGATTGAATGTATTGATGAAATCGCCACATTAGCGGGTGTGGGTGAAGAGGTTGCCGCGGTGACTGAACGGGCGATGTTAGGCGAGTTAGATTTTGAACAAAGCTTACGTCAACGTGTAGCAACGTTAGCGGGGGCCGATGCCGCTATTTTAACTCAAGTACGCGATACGTTGCCGTTAATGCCCGAGTTACCACAACTTATTGCCACCTTGTATCATTATGGCTGGCAAGTCGCTATCGCTTCTGGTGGCTTTACCTATTTTTCAGAGCACCTTAAGCAGAAATTTAATTTAGTCTCTGCAACCTCAAATACCCTTGAGATTATTGACGGTAAGTTAACGGGGAAAGTAATCGGCGATGTTATTGATGCAAAATCAAAAGCCGATATTTTACTGGCGCTTGCTGAAGAGTTTGATATTGAACCCCATAATACCGTCGCCGTCGGTGATGGAGCCAATGATTTAGTGATGATGGACGTCGCTGGATTAGGTATTGCTTATCATGCGAAACCTAACGTTGAGCAGCAGGCGGATGTGGCAATTCGACATGCCGATTTAGGCGCGATTATTTGTATTCTATCAGCGTCGTTAGCCGAACAGCGATTAGCATGGTAGCGGTTAGCGTAGTGAGACAATGAGTACGTTAATTACCCTCAAACATTCCGCAGCTCAGAGGGGGCGGAATGTGGTTGATTTAATGTATTTCAAGTCTAATCAATACTTCATCGGTAATATCAAAAATTTCACCACAGCCCATTAACGACGTAAATTCTATTTCTAACGCCCGTGCTCGATGCAGCGATAAGCGTGCTAATTTACTGAGTTTTTGACTTATCAGTATTGTCAGCGGGTTTAATAATGGTAGCGCCGTAATACGTAATGCGAATAATTCACCCTGCTGACGTGCTTGCTGTATATAAACTCGTTGAGTGGCAAGATCCTCAAAATCTCCCCGCAGTTTAGTCTCAATCTTATGTATTTGATTATCGTGATACTCAACCGCTAAATATAATTCATGAATAAAAGGCGATTGTGGTTTATCTCGTGGACGCATGGGATTGGCCAACATTTCCTTTACTCGCTGTTTAAAAATAATATCGAGATCCAAGCGGTCATTATCACTTAGCTGATGCAACATGTTGGCAAGTGGTGATAATGGAAAATTGGAACCGACAGCTTTTATCTTTATTTTATGATCTACTTTTTCTGCAAAATACGGCAAGCTGTGAAGGCGGGTTAATAACATTTGATGCATAGTTAATAGCATCGCTGGTGACGGTTGAGGTTCTTTACAGAGTGCTAATTTTTCAAGGTTAAATTCAATTAAGGTCCGTAGGAATTGCCCGCCTAATAAACCGTCTTCATTTTCAATGGTTATGAGTTGAATGTTTTTACCATTTGGACTGGTTCGAATAATCTGGTATGGCATTTTTTTTAAAATATCATTTTTCGTACTTCGGGCTAATTGAGTAAATTCAATCAGTACTATATCGCCTTGCTTACATCGTAGTGGTTGATCTAAATGAATGTTGAGCCCACGACTTGAAAAATCAATCAAATAACCACTGATCCTATATTGATTTTGTTGTAATACAATGCTGGTTTTATAATTAAATCGAGATTCACTACGCAGTGGTTTAGGATCAAAATGAATAGCTTCCGCTTGGCTGATTGGGTTTCGAGGGTGGCGAAATTGATTAAGCTCTTGGGCGGATAAAGTCGATGGCATGCCACAGAGATAGTCTGGTTGTACTTCAGCATGAGTTAAATCTTGTAAAGTACCGATGTGTGATAAGTCCTGACAATAAGGCATCATCTCTGGAGTCAGTTGTGCCAATGTTTGGGTGTCATTTTGCGTTAAAGGGTAAATCGTTAAGCGCATAACTCGCCAGCTGTCGCGTTTAGCCCCTATCTGCCAAAATAATAGCCGTTGTTGACGTGTCATTTCAGGCAGCGCTGCCGAGTAAAAATAACGTTGGCCTTGATGTTCATGGAAGAAACTATAAATTAGGGTACTGGTATGCGAGATACCACTTAGCTCAAGATTCTTAATTCGGGTTGCAGACAACAGATGATTGATCACTGGCTGATTGCGCTCATCATGCCAATATTGCCATTGATGCTGATTATGATCGGTTAATAAGCTGTATTTTAGATTTTCTCCAGCAAAAAATAATGGCATCGTTATTGTGTGCTTTAGATAACAGTGCTCATAACCTTGAGTACGTAACTGAATGATTTTATCATCATGATTTTTAAGACTTAACGATTGATGTTGATCATGTTTAATGATTGCTTGTAAGGCCGTGTTATCAGTTAATGCCAGTAAACGTAACCATTTGATACTGTCATTTTCTTGAATATCATCAATAGCTAAAATACGGTAATAGTGGCTTTGATTGAGTCGAGCATCTTGGTATTGTTGTGCCAGTTGTGGAAACGAAGCCGTAATGGTTTGACCTAATTGATAGTCAAACGCCGTGGGCACTTTACATCTTGCTCCTGAAAGAGAAAGATCAACCGTTGTGGCTAAGATTTGCTGCTCATTGGCTAATGTTAATGCTATTTGCGTCGCAATACTGAGTCGTTTTTCTTCGCGATTAAGATAATATCCAAATCGAATCAACTGTGCCTGAAATAAGCTATATTGGGTATCTGTTGGCGTCGTGTTGCTTGGTGATATTTTTTGTTGTTGATGAAGAATACGAAAATTATTATGGGTATTGATTAATTCTTCATATAAACCATAGCAATATTGATCCGCAAATATCGCCTTACGGTGATGATAAATATTGATCGCGACATCATCAAGCCAATGATTAAGGCCCTTAAACGTATATTGTCGGCATTGGCCTTTAACGCGCCCTCGCAGATCAATAATCTTATTACAAGGGGTCATTAAGCGATTGATTTCCATTTTTATTTGTAGCCGTATTGGGCCACTTTCGTGTTGAGTTAGTAACTGGAACACGGCCTCAAAATCAGGCTGGTTATAAATTGGCAATAATTGCTCAATCAGTGGTTTATAATCGTCGAGATGCATGGTTTGGATCTATTGATAAATGGCTAGTTGTATCATCGACCAATAGCGTGAAAAATTTAGTATTAACTGACATATATTTGTCGTTATTTGATAGTTTATTGACACTAATATGATTCGCGATTGTAAATAATAAATGATGTAGGATTTAGAATGGCAAAAGCAGCAAAACGAGCATATGTATGTAGTGATTGCGGAATGGATTTTGCGCGTTGGCAAGGTCAATGTTCTGGGTGTAAATCATGGAATACGATCACTGAATTTACAATTCATAATACCAAAACTGGGGTCGCTACTTCGGCTCGTTCAAGTATGTCTGGCTACGCTGGTATTGCGGGTGGTGGCTCTAAAAAACTGCATGAAATTGAAGCCGTTGATGCTCAGAAAATGTTAACCGGCATTGGTGAGCTTGATCGGGTGTTGTGTGGCGGATTAACCACTGGCTCAGTCAATATTATTTCGGGTGATCCCGGTGCAGGTAAAACAACATTATTGTCTGATTTAGTGGCGCGAATGTCACAATTAATGCCATCGTTATACTGTACAGCGGAAGAATCGTTATCGCAGTTTAAAAACCGTGTTAATCGACTTAAATTAGACTGCAATGAAGATAATTTGTATTTAATGGCTGAAACCAGTGTTGAAGCTATTATTGCAGAATTAGACGCGAAACAGATCAAATTTGCGGTTATTGACTCCATTCAAGCGGTATCGACCGAATTAGCTAATGGTAGTCCGGGCTCACCGTCACAAGTAAAAACAGCTGCTCAATCATTAACGCAATATTGTAAACAACATAACGTCACCATGTTTTTGATTGCTCACGTTAATAAAAACAATGAAATTGCGGGTCCACAAACATTGGTTCACATTGTCGACGCGTTACTGCATATCGATACCAATGATGGTCAAATTCGAACACTACGCGCCAATAAAAACCGTTTTGGTGATGTCGATACGGTCGGTATTTTCCGTATGACCGAGCGTGGGATGCTCAGTGTTGATAACCCAAGTGAAATTTTCTTATCAGGATCAACCACTGAATCATCAGGGTCTGCCATTACTTGTATTCGTAAGGGTAACCGGAATATTTTACTTGAGATCCAATGTTTAACGACTGAAACAGAAGGGGAATTTCCTCAACGGGTTTGTGTCGGATTAAATATGAATCGAATTAAAATGTTGACGGGTATTTTACGTAAGCACGCGAAGACCAAAATCTTCCATGATACTTTTTTCAATATTGTCGGCGGTTTAAAAATTGATGAATCAGAAACCTGTATCGATTTAGCATTGGTAACCGCCTTATTAAGTAGCTTAAATGAATTTGTGGTGCCGCGTACAACCTGCATTATGGGAGAGCTAAGCCTTAACGGTGATGTGCGCCCGATAGACAGCGGTGTGCCTCGGGTAAAAGAAGCGGCGCAACATGGCTTTACGGAAATCTTTATTCCTTATCGTAACTACCATAAATCAATGGAAGGGTTGGGTGCAAAAATTGTGGCGGTTAAAACTATCCACGAGTTAATTGAGCTGATTAACTAATACCAATGCGCTAATTAATCCTATTAACAGCAGTAGCTTCAAATAAAAAGGCCAACCACATTATCGTGGTCGGCCTTTTTTGTTATTCGTTACAGGTAATTAAGGTTGGTCTTGTTTACAGCTCGTCGTGGTTTGGTGACGGTTGAGTATGACTGACTGTTGTCATACCCGTGTTGTGATTTTCATCGCCGGTTAACTGCACCTGCATCGCAACCATACTATTGATGGTGTTTAACAATGATGCCCATTGGACATTTTTTTCTTGTTTAAATAGCGCATCAAAATTTTCAATGTTCCATTTCACAAAGGGTCGCGGATTTAGCGGTTTGCCTAAAAAACGAATTTCATAATGTAAGTGAGGTCCTGTTGATAATCCTGAATTGCCAGTTAAACCAATAAGTTGACCTTTTTTAACAAACTCGCCTTGGTTAACTTTAAATTTACTCATGTGTGAGTAAGTCGAAATAAAGCCCATGGTATGATTAAGGGTTAATTGATTTCCATAGCCATAGTTACTGCTACGGGCGCGTTCAATAACCGCATCGGCAGGCGCATAAATCGGAGTGCCAATTTTAGCAGCAAAATCAAGGCCATTATGGCGTTTACGTTTTTTGGTTATCGGATGAATACGAGATCCAAAGCTTGATGTTAATTGGACATTAGGGGTTGGAGCACCATTGGGGATTAATTGAAATAATGTTGCTCTAACGGCTGAATTAATCGCTGCCGTATCAACCCGTTGGGTTATGGTTTGGTTATCGGCTGGTGGCTCAATACCCAATACAGTTTCCATATCATCAATCCGTTGATTCAGTGCAATTAATGATTTTTTCTTAGCGGCTAATGCTTGGTTGAGATCTTGATTCATTGCCGTTTCTTCTAACAGTGAGGCACTTAATGCTAATGCCTGCGCACTGAATTTTTGGGCTTTGATCTGCGAAATTTTAGCATTCTGATAAAGGTGAAACATTGAATAGCTGCTGTAGCTAAATAGGCCACACACTGCAATGATGATAACTGTACGATAATGCTGTAGTAATAAGTGTGATGATTTAGTAATGAATGATGGCTTTGACGCTGGTGGTTTTAAATGAGGCATAATTTATAGCTATTATTGATAAGTAAGAGAGAGTCGACAATTAACAACGAATTTAAGCTGCCATTGTTGGGTGTAAGAAGTGCCAACGAGCGATAAATAATAAGCGACTCAGTCTATGTCTTCATTTTCATTATTGCTAGTTATCACATCACAAAAATGAGGTTATATTGTATCTATTAATGAATGCTTAATTAAAACGATTGATTTAAAAGAAGATTTATTTTAATGAAAAGAGCTGTTTAAACAGCTCTTTTATAGGATGACACTAATTATTTGGTGATACGTTTGTACTTGATACGGTGAGGATCGGCAGCATTAGCCCCTAAGGTTTTCTTCAGCCAATCAGTGTATTCAGTAAAGTTACCTTCAAAGAAGCTCACTTTACCTTCATCACGATAATCAAGAATATGGGTCGCAACACGGTCGAGGAACCAACGGTCGTGTGAGATAACCATCGCACAACCAGGGAACTCAAGTAACGCTTCCTCGAGTGCACGTAAGGTTTCAACATCAAGGTCGTTGGTGGGTTCATCGAGCAGTAATACGTTACCGCCCGCTTTTAGCAGTTTCGCTAAGTGAACACGGTTACGTTCACCACCTGATAAGTCACCGATGCGTTTTTGATGATCACTGCCTTTAAAGTTAAAGCGTGATACATACGCACGAGCTGGGATCTCAAAGTTATTGATCTTAAGAATATCAGCGCCTTCAGAGATTTCTTGGTAAACCGTATTGTTGTCATTCATGCTATCGCGGAACTGATCAACCGACGCCAGTTTCACGGAATCACCCAGTTCAATAGTGCCAGAATCTGGTTGTTCATCGCCACTTAACATCTTAAATAGCGTTGATTTACCCGCGCCATTGGCACCGATAATACCGACGATTGCACCTTTAGGCATACTGAATGATAAGTCATCAATAAGTATGCGATCGCCAAACGATTTAGTGAGGTTTCTAACTTCAATCACTTTATCGCCTAAACGTTCACCGGGCGGAATGAAGAGTTCATTGGTTTCATTACGCTTTTGGTGTTCGGTCGTATTAAGCTCTTCAAAACGTGCCATACGTGCTTTTGATTTAGCCTGACGACCTTTAGGATTTTGACGTACCCATTCAAGTTCTTTCTCAATGGTTTTTTGCAAAGCACGTTCTTGAGTGGATTCTTGTTTTAGACGGGCATCTTTTTGCTCAAGCCATGAGGTGTAGTTACCTTGCCATGGAATACCTTCACCACGGTCAAGTTCTAAAATCCAGCCAGCAGCATTATCTAGGAAGTAACGGTCGTGGGTAATCGCTACCACAGTACCACTGTAATCGACCAAGAAGTGCTCTAGCCATGCCACTGATTCGGCGTCTAAGTGGTTGGTAGGTTCATCAAGTAACAGCATGTCGGGTTTATCAAGCAATAAACGACAAATAGCGACACGACGACGCTCACCACCAGAGAGGTTTTTAACCACCGCATCCCAATCAGGTAGGCGTAATGCATCGGCAGCACGCTCAAGTTGCATGCCTAAGTTGTGGCCATCTTTGGTTTCAATTAATGATTCCAAATCGCCTTGTTCTTTTGCAAGTGCATCAAAATCAGCATCAGGTTCAGCATAGGCTGAATATACTTGATCGAGACGAATTAAAGCCTCTTTAACGTCAGAAACCGATTCTTCAACAATTTCACGTACTGTTTTGGTTTCATCTAATACCGGTTCTTGAGGTAGGTAACCGACTTTAAGGCCAGCTTGAGGACGTGCTTCACCTTCAATATCAGTATCAATGCCTGCCATGATGCGCAGTAAGGTTGATTTACCTGAACCGTTAAGACCAAGGACACCAATTTTGGCACCAGGGAAAAAACTCAGTGAAATATCTTTTAAGATTTGACGCTTAGGTGGGACGATTTTGCCCACTCGCGACATGGTATAGACGTAATCAGCCATATCCGTGTGTGATCTCTACTCTAAAATGAAGTTTATATAGTACCTATAATCTTTAAAAGTTCATCCGAATTGTTATTTATTCCTCGGTTGAGTAATGTATTTTAGCGATAGAAAGGGATTGTTTATTGTTATCGTTGCTATCACAATCAGACTTTATAGTAATTACTACCGATGAATGTGTGTTAGTGCTTATGAAGTAACACTATTTTGCGTTAATGTGGCTTTTTTTTGCTATCTTTGAACAAGGATTGTACATGTTTGTTAGTGTTTTTTTGATATGGAGTTAATCGTGGCACGTCTATTTAGTTCTTCTCGCATTTTTTCATTGGCTTTGTTGACGGTTGGGTTAACCAGTACTGTGACTGTTCATGCCGCTTCTTTAGCGCAACAACGTACATGGTATGAACAAGCCCAAACTGCTTTTTCAGCCAATGATATGGCACTCTTTCATCAAGAGAAAACCAAGTTAGGAGGGTATCCACTTTATCCTTATTTGGAGTATCGTGAATTTAATGCCCAGTTGGCGACTCAAAAATCGAGCCAAGTGCAGGTGTTTATTGATAAATATAAAATGTTACCGTTTAGTCAGTCGATTAAAACACGCTATTTAAACCAATTAGTAAGGACTGGGCGGTGGCATGATTTTTTAATGATCCAACCTGCGGTCCCTCGTAATACTGATCTTCAATGTGCATTTTATTACGCCAAAGAGAAAATGGGCCATGCTCAATTAGCGTGGCAAGGTGCGAGTAAATTGTGGCAAACAGGCAGTTCGTTACCCGCTAGTTGCGATAATTTATTAGACAGTTGGAGTGCAGCGGGTAAACGCACTAATGCGATGGTGCTAGATCGCATGGTATTAGCCTATGCCAAGGGTAATAAAAGTTTATTAAGCTACCTTGATAAGTTATTAACGGGCGATGCGCAAGTTAGTGGTGAGGCTGTGTTAGCGTTATATAACCAACCTCAAAATGTGGGTGAGTTCGCTAAAAAAAGTAAAGTCACACCGTTTAATCAAGCGTTGACTCAAAATGCCTTTTTATTATTAGCACGTACCGATACTCAACAAGCGGTTGCTGAGTATGACCAAGTGGTACGCGGACAGCATTTTGATAAAGCCACCAAGCAAACATTGGCTGATGCGGTCGCTTCGCGTCTTATGTCAACGACAGATGCGAGCTTAGCGCAATGGCGTGACAGCAAATTAGCACAGAGTGACAATGCCAGCCTGTTAGAGCGTCGTGTGCGTAATGCTATTCGTGAGGCGGATTGGAAACAAACGCAAATATGGGTTAATCGTTTACCTAAAGAAGCGCAACAGACGTCACGTTGGACATTTTGGAAAGCGAAATTATTAGCGCAAAACGGTAATAAAAAACAAGCGAATAAAATCTATACTTCATTATTAGGTGAACGTGACTTTTACAGTGCAGCCGCGGCAACAATATTACATAAGCCGATTGTCTATCCATTAACGAAAGCACCGACGTCGACCGCATTATTAAAGCCTTATAAAAAGAGTTTAGTGCGTATTAAAGAGTTGATAGCACTTGATAAAGTGACTGCTGCTAACCGTGAATGGGGTTATTTGTTATCTAAAATCACCAATGTACAAACGAAGCGTCAATTAGCGGTATATGCAGAGAAACATCAATGGCATTACCTTGCTGTTCAGGCTACGATTTCGGGTAAATTATGGGATCATATGACGTTGCGCTTTCCATTGGCACACAAATGGTTATTTGATTTCTTTGGTAAGCAACGAAATATTCCAACGTCGACCATGATGGCATTAGCGCGTCAAGAAAGTGCGTTAAATATTCATGCACGATCTCATGTTGGTGCGAGTGGATTAATGCAACTTATGCCAGCAACCGCGGCAGAAACAGCGAAAAAACTTGATTATAAATACAAGGGTAAACAAAGTTTATTTAATCCGAGTGTGAATATTCGTTTAGGCAGTGCGTATTTAGAAATGATGTTAAAGCGAAATGATGATAATCGTATTTATGCTTTTGCTTCTTATAATGCCGGCCCTGGTCGCGTATCACAATGGAAAAAAGTAACCGACGGTAAACTTGATGTTTATGCCTTTATTGAACAAATACCATTTAATGAAACTCGCGGTTATGTCCAAAATGTGCTGATGTTTGATATTTATTATAATGAATTAATGGGACGTAAAGGGGTGTTATTTAGCCCCTCAGAACTAAAAGCTCGCTATTAATCATTACTTGAGTGTTGTAAATTAACCGCTATTGTTATGTTAAAAATAACAGTAGCGGTTATTTATTAATAAGAGAATATTTCCATATGAGTGTTAGCGTTCTAATCGTAAATATCATACTGATTGATATAAAGATTATTTAGCCAGCAACGGCTAGGATAATAACCCTTACTTGGTCTGATGTAGAAATCGCGGTACACTGCATCGCGTATATAATGCCTTACGGGATAAACGAAAATGGTTGTAGACTCACCAAAATATACTGACTGGCAACAGATTTTAGATTTACTTCAGCAAGCTTCTATGGAGCAACGAGATCAGTTACTGTTTAAAGTATTATTAACTCATGATGAAAGAGAAGCCTTAATCGCACGAGTGAACATAGTACACGAACTACTAAATGGTGAACGTAGTCAGCGTAAAATTAGTGAGTTACTCGGTGTTGGGGTAGCAACAATTACACGCGGTTCAAATGAACTTAAACATCAAGACGACGCAACAAAAGCATGGTTAGCTGATTTTCTAGCTAAAAACACCCCTTCTGTCGCAGAATAATGCTAATTAGTCGTTATTAAAATATCGCGCGTTAGTCATACACACTGAATTGGCTTTAGTATAATTCAGGATGTAAAAAAGGGATTAACGCGAGAATTAATGCTTGTTGATAAACACTACTACGACTTAATAAATGGTGGGTTAACATTGCAATAGCACCACCTTTTTGTTTAATATTTTGTTGAGCAAACATTTCATCCATCACATCTCCCAACTCCATTCCTTGTGCTATTTTTGCTAAAGCTAGTGGCGGCAAAGGTAGCGAAGCAGAACGTGCTGTCGATTTTTTACCTTGGTGTTCAATCACCATCCATGCAAAAGTGAAATTATCATCTAATCCCGCTTCTAGCCCGACAATGTAATCTGCATCAGGGTAACGTTCACGGCAAGAAATAACGCGATTATTCGCCCCTAGTAATGTTTCTTCACACGTTAATGGTTGATCACGCACGCCACTGTCAGTGCTTACACCTGTTGTGGTAAATATTTGTTGAGGAAAAGCAGCATTAAATGCATCGATTACTGCGGTAATTTTTGCAGGATTGGTTGAGGCGACAATAATAGTAGGCATAATGATAAATTCAGTTAAATAACGTATTAAATAGTTTAAAAATAACCGCTTTATGTTCGAAATAAAAGTAATAAAAAAGCCCACCTAAAAAGATGAGCCTTCCTTAATCCCTAATTGAGCAGCTTGTCGTGATTAACGATCGTAAGCCCAGTCTGATTGGATAATATAACCGTGAATTTGAAACTCACCATTATTGACAAATAGATTTGGAAAATCAGGTTGTGAAGTCGAGAATACAACGCCATCAGCAAGTTGAGTCATGTGATAAAAATCAGGCTCACTACCACGTAAAGAAGCAAATACGGGTTGCTTTGGACGGTAAGCGGCTTCTTTAGTTGCTAATGCGTAGCTACCCACTGGTGCGCAATGCGAGATGTTTTCATTATCAATGAATAGACCTATACATGCATCACGCTCTAAATGCTGGGGGATCGCACGCTTACTGATCACCTCAACCGAATCACCTAAATTGTAAGCTGAAAAATCTTTACGATGGATCACCGGAATATATGTGCAGGTTGCAGAGCTATCGTGTTCAGTACTGATAGTTGTCGTTGCTTGTGTTCCTGTGTCAATTTGACCCGTTAAAATATAGCCAATTGATGTATTTAATGTTTCAGCAATTTTTTCTAATTCACGTACTTCAATACCGTATTTACCCGAGAGTTTACGGCTCATTGTACCTTGCTGAAGGTTTAGCGCTTCACCAAGTTGTTTTTGACTGATGCCTTGAACTTTAGCTAAACGCTTAATTCTTTCTAAATATTCCATGTAACTAGCTTCCTGCTTCAAATAGGGGGGTGAATACAATATGAATTCTCAATAGTTATAAAAGATATTACTCAAAAGTGTAGAAAAGGAATCATTGTTACTTAAAAAGTGCGATTGATTTGGTTAAAGGAATATACCCCAGAGGAAAGATGGGTAAAAAGTGGAACAAAATACGCAGAAAGAAATAAGTTTTGATTGTGAAACGGGTGATTTTTATGTCTGGGTTCTTTTCGAATACAGACCGTAAAAGGGAGATGTAAAAATAACAAAAAGTTATAACAACATGATTTTAAATAATTTAAAAGTAAACTCTAGAGTGTTAAATAAGATGGGATCATTTGTTTTTTTATTTTTGTAAAACGCACCTTATTTTGTAAAATTAACATTTTTAATGATGATTGACTCAATAATGAAATTAAATAGTTTTTATTGGTATTAATTTTATTATTGATTAATTGAAGAATAATACGGGCTTGAAGTATGGTTATTACTGTTATTTATGCTAAATACGCATTTAATGCTTAAGTTTAAATATACATATGATGGTGGTTTTGATTGTTTCATTATTAGAGATCAGTTGATTCGACGTTAGATAAAGTATTTATAGCTAAAAGGGTGATTATTCAGTGTGTTATTTTTTTAATATTAAAAAGGCCAGTTCTGATTGAGAACAGGCCTTTTGTTTATTTGATTAATTTATAGTACGGATATAATTATTTTTCAGTTGGTGCTGGTGTACGAATTAAGTAATCAAATGCGCCTAAACTTGCTTTTGCACCTTCACCCATAGCTATGATGATTTGCTTGAAAGGAACGGTGGTTACATCGCCAGCAGCAAAGATGCCGTTAACGTTAGTATTACCGTGAGTACCAATTTCAATTTCACCGCGTGGTGTTAATGCAACGGCTGATTCTTTTAGCCATTCAGTATTTGGCACTAAGCCAATTTGAACAAAGATACCTGCAAGTTCGATGTGTTTGATTTCATCAGTATTACGATCTTTGTAGCTAATACCTGTAACGCGCGTGCCATCACCTACAACTTCAGTGGTCTGAGCCATTGTAATAATGTCGATGTTAGGCAAGCTTTCTGCTTTATTGATCAACACTTGGTCGGCACGTAATGTGTCAGCAAACTCAAGCACAGTAACGTGTTCAACAATACCGGCTAGGTCAATGGCAGCTTCAATACCAGAGTTACCGCCACCGATAACCGCAGTACGTTTGCCTTTAAATAATGGACCATCACAGTGAGGACAGTAAGCTACACCTTTATTACGGTATTCTTGCTCACCAGGGACGTTCATTTCACGCCAGCGAGCACCGGTACTGATGATCACACTGCGAGATTTTAGAATTGCGCCACTTTCTAAGTAAATATGAGCATAGCCATCATCAGTATTAGCCGCTTCAATAATGTTACTTACACGTTGTTCATTTATGATATCAACGTTGTATTGTTTTACGTGCTCTTCTAGGCTTGCTGCTAAACGAGGACCTGTTGTTTCTTGAACTGAAATAAAGTTTTCGATAGACATAGTATCCATCACCTGACCACCGAAGCGCTCAGCGACAACACCAGTGCGAATACCTTTACGTGCTGCATAAATGGCAGCAGAAGCACCAGCAGGACCACCACCAACCACTAATACATCAAAGGGGGCTTTATCATTTAAGCTAACGGCTGCTTTCTTTGCTGCGCCAGTGTCTAACTTGTTTAAAATTTCAGTTAGCGACATACGACCTTGACCAAATACTTCACCGTTTACATAAACAGTCGGTACCGCCATGATATTACGTTCAGTTACTTCTGCTTGGAAAGCTGCACCATCAATCATGCTTGCTTTAATGCGTGGGTTAATCGCCGCCATCATATTGAAAGCTTGAACGACGTCAGGACAGTTTTGGCAAGATAATGAAATGAAAGTCTCAACCACGATGTCTTGATCTAATGCGGCGATTTGGTCGATAACTGGTTGTTCTAGTTTCATTGGGTGACCACCGCTGTGCAGTAGTGCTAATACCAATGATGTAAATTCATGTCCCATTGGCAGACCAGCAAAGCTCATTGAAGTCTGTTTGGTTGGGTTAATCACTTGCATTACGGGCTTACGTACGCTGGCGTTATTATCTTCTATAACACTGACTTTATCGTTGAGTTCTGCAATCTCGTAAGCCAATTCATGTAATTTTTGTGCAGTGTCACTATCATCTAAACTTAATACCAGTTGTACATCAGTTTTTAAGTTTTCTAAATACGCTTTTAGTTGCTGCTTCATGTTTTGTTCTAACATAATTTTGCCTTTTTAATTTGTTCACGGCTTAACAGCAGATAATGAATGCGGGTCTACTGTAATACGACATATTGCCTATATAAAAAGGCGTAAATATGTTTGAAGGTCTTCTAATTAATAAGGCACCAAACATGAGGAGATGTTTGATGCCTTATTACTTTTAAATAAGTGAATTATTTAAAAGTAAGATGAATAATATTTATTTCGGATTCGGCGTCAAAAACGAATATTGTCATCTAAGGTCAATAAGATTAGATCTTACCAACTAGGTCTAGAGAAGGAGTCAGTGTTGCTTCGCCTTCTTTCCATTTTGCAGGACAAACTTCACCTGGGTGTGATGCAACATATTGTGCTGCTTTCACTTTACGCATTAGGTCTTCAGCTTCACGGCCAATACCTTCTGCAGTGATTTCCATTGCTTGGATAACACCTTGTGGATCCATTAGGAAAGTAGCGCGGTTTGCAAGACCTTGACCTTCACGCATAACGTTGAAGTTATTAGTGATGTTACCAGCTTGGTCGCCTACCATGAAGTAGTTGATTTTGCCGATAGTGTCAGAGCTGTCGTGCCATGCTTTGTGAGTGAAGTGAGTATCAGTTGATACTGAGAATACTTCAACACCACGAGATTGTAGCTCTGCGTAATGGTCTGCTAAGTCGCCAAGTTCAGTAGGACATACGAAAGTAAAGTCAGCAGGGTAGAAGAAGAATACTGACCACTTACCTAAAACATCTTTTTCAGTGATGTCTACGAATTTGCCTTCTTTGTATGCTGTAGCGCTAAATGGCTTGATTTCAGTGTTGATCATAATATGGAATCCTTTTGAATATAATTTTAATTCTTTATGCTGTAGTGCAAATCAAATCTCTGGAACCATTATTGTCAAAACAGGGATCTTAAGGAAATCGTTACAGCCGATACATTCGATAGCTAAAACCTATTATTGCTGAGCATCTGTTCTGGATTGATACTGACAGCACATAATGGGTGGTCAGCTATGAATGATTTAGCTATGAAGGGAATAGCAAAGAGGATAGCTTGCTGAGTAACTCGGATAATCTAGGTAATAAAAAAGCCCTACTTTATTTGACTATAAAATAGAGCCTTTCTAAAAATGTAACACGCTTACCATTAAGACAAACTTAAAAAATCATGGTGAGTTGCTAATTTTATTAGAAGCGCATTTTTCGATAAAAAACTAAAATAATGGTGAGAATTTGCCATCACCACGAGATCAACCGATAAATTTGTCGCTAATCGTTCAATCGCCATCCCAACAGGTCCATTAACAATACAAACATGATCTCTATTTATGGTCGTGTCAGTAATTAACGCCTGTATTTTACTTTCTAGCTCGGCTTTTTCTGTATTAACAATATCATCCCCAACGGTATTTCCTAAATACGCATCATCAGAAAATAGTTGTTCATCAAGATTCGTTGCATAACCTACAAAGAGTTCTGCATTGAGTTGATCAGCTAAAGCAATCGCTTTGAGAAGATAGGGCTTAGAATCGATATCTAGCGCATACAATACTTTTTTATACATCTTTGCCTTCTTTCGGTTTATTAACCCATGCATATTCTAAACGAGAGACTAATGCATGGTACAACAGTGCAATAAGAACAATGAAGCAGCTACCTGCAAAAATGGGATAAAACGCGAACAGAATACTGGTATGTGCACCTAACATGATCAACAACGGGTTTCCGCCTGCTGGTGGATGGGTAACATTGAGCATGATCATCATAAAAATCCCCACCCCAACCGCCAAGCCTAAAGACCAAAACGTTACAGGTAAAAGATTGGCAAAGATAATGCCTATGATCGCTGTCGTCAGGTGACCGAATACGACATTTTTAGGGTGGGCTAAAGGGCTTTGTGGCAAACCAAAGACCAACACCATTGTGGCTCCAAAAGGCGCGACTAATAGATAGTCACCCTTGGCGACCCCATCTACAAAGGCAAGAATACCAATACATAATGCAGATCCTGCTGCGGCAACTAACGCAATCATCCATAGTTTATGAGCTGGGTGGGTGATCTTATAATGGATCCCCTTTTGCATATTATCCATTCGTAATACTTACTTATTAGTTCAATTTATTAATAGTATATGTCAATTATAATTAAACGTGATGGTTATTAATGCCTCATAAGTATTATCTAAGAATGCGGTGATGATGCTTATTTGTTTATCAGCAAGAGTTTTTATCTTCAATACCTATTGAGATAGTATTTTGTGAGAAAATCCTCATAATCGTGTTATACAAAACTTAAAGAAGAAATGACTCATGACTAGCTTTCAATATTACTTCCATAAACTGCCTTGTTATAAATGCAAAAAAAACACAGTAAATGCTGATCTTGGTTGGTTAACACCAGCAATGAAAGAAGAGGTTATCGCACAAGTAATAGCGATGATCGCACAAGATAATGTTGAGCCAGAATTGTTGGTGAACGTGACTTGTACTAAAGATGAAGCGCGTGATTACTTATTATTAAACTTTTACGGTTACTCAGAAGAAGCACTAGCAAATCAAGTAAAAGCAGAAGATGAGCAAGAAGTAGCGGAAGAAATCGCAGAGCTACTAGCAGACGGTAGCGAGACTGCTGTTTTTGAACATGAAATCGTATTACAAAGTTGTACTGATTGCGGCATTGATGAGTAATCACTCAATGTAATCATTAACCACCATGTGCGTCATTCGTAACATGATGGTTTATTTAATGCGCTAGCAACGTAAGTTTGCTGGCGCTTTTTTTATTTTAATAGTTAAACCTTCGATTTTAATTCGCCCAATCCTCTTAGTAATACAACTTAAATATTGTATTTGATGCTTGTTACAACTTTAAAGTTGTTAGAATGGTGATTTACAACTAATCTGTTGTATGTGGCGGTTGGTACAATTTTTAAGTTGTTTGAGGTGTGTCGTGAAGAATGTAGATGAAATTGCAGCGCTGCTTATACAGCAACGTAAAAAACTGGGTATCGAACAAAAAGATATGTATATGCTAATTGGCATGAAGCAACAACAATATCAACGTATTGAAGCGGGGAGTGACGTAAAACTATCGACATTACTTAGAGTTCTCGAAGGGCTCGATTTAGAGCTTTCCATTGTCCCTAATACAAGAAAAGCGACTCATTCCTCGATCGACAATGTATCTGATAATCAAAATGAACATAAAAAAAGTAAAAGTGAGCTAGAAGATGACTCTGATGATCTTGGGTTTTGGTTTAACTCAGGAGATGATGCATGATTAAGCCGATCGAAAAAGTAGAAGGCTTAAACCTTCAGTTGCACGGTATCGATGTCGCTATCATTGTGCATTATGCTGGCGGTAAAAATATACTGACCTTCAATCCTGAATTTGTCGCAATGCCAATTAATAAACGGTTTGTTTTTACCTTGAGACAATTGCTCGATCCTGTTTATTTAAGTAAGCCTCAGATTCGAACCAATAAGATACCACCTGTATTATCTAATTTATTACCAGAAGGCGCTTTAAGAGAGTTGACGGCTAAAGTACTTCAATGCCACGTAGATAATGAATTCTCAATTCTTGCTTACTTAGGTTCTAACTTGCCTGGTGCACTAATCGCTAAGCCGATAAAAGCGGGTAGTGTACCTGATTGGGCATTAGAGCAGCGATTATCGACTGAGCCTCAGCAAATCAATGTTAAACATGCTGATACTAAATTTTCTTTAGCTGGTGTACAGATAAAATTTTCATCATCACTTTTGGATGGAAGATATCATATAGATCAAGAAATATCTGAGGATATGTGGATCATTAAAACACCATCGACTGTACATAAAGGTGTGCCTGTTAATGAGTATACCTGTATGAAACTTGCTGAAACAGCAGGGGCAGATATACCTGAAGTACGACTAATCGAACTTAAAGATCTTGAAGGTTTGCCTAATATTAGATTACCAGATGAGCGATATGCCTATGGTATTAAGCGATTTGATCGTTGTGAGAAAGGGCGTATTCATACCGAAGATTTCGCTCAAGTTTTCGGGCTTTATCCATCAGACAAATATCAACGTGTTAACTACGATATTCTGGGCAATGTTCTTTATTCATCAAGCTCTGAACGATTGAAAGATATTCAGCAGATGGCAAGAAGATTATTAATAAACATCTTGCTTGGTAATGGTGATGCACATCTTAAGAATTGGACACTAATTTATAATGATGGTTATTCACCGCGTTTATCGCCACTTTACGATGTTGTGTTCACTCCTCCGTATATAGTGCATGACAACCTTGCTCTGAATATGACAGGAACTAAACAATGGTTTGATATCACCATGAAACACTTTGAAGAATGGGCCGAGAAAGTTGGAGCACCGTGGGTAGCGATTAAGCCACATTTAATCGATGTGGTAAGTAAAGCGAGGGATAAGTGGCCTGAACAATTGCAAAAACTTCCTATGGATGAAGAACAGAAAGCTGCATTACAACAACATTGGCAACAGTTAAGCATCGATTTTAAGATCATATAAATAAAATCAGCATATTTGCCTAATTTAACTGGTATCAAAAAACATCCGTTTATTGATACCAGTTTTTTATTACTTAAACTGGTATCAATAATATAGGGTATAACATTTATGATACTTATTTTAAATGATACTATAATTTATGACACCAATTCAGATGGAATTAAACATAGATGCGTATTTTTGCTTATTGTCGAGTATCAACAACAGAACAGACAACACAAAACCAAATTATTGCTATTCGTCAAAAAGGTTATGAAGTCTCTGATTCTCGTATTGTAAGTGAAACGGTTTCAGGCTCAATTGAAGCAATGAAGCGAGAGCAATTTAAAATGCTTATTAATCACCAAATGGAAACGGGTGATATGTTAGTCGTTTTAAAATTAGACCGTTTAGGGCGTGACAATATTGATGTACAAAATACGATTAATGTATTAACCCAAAAAGGGGTTAAGGTCGTTTGCTTAGATTTACCCGTTGCCGATTTATCCAGTGCTGAAGGAAAGCTAATGCTACAAATGTTTGCAGCCTTTGCTGAGTTTGAACGGAATCGCATAAGAGAACGAACCAAAGAAGGGATTGAACGGGCAAAAGTTCAGGGTAAGAAGTTGGGTAGACCAAAAGCTCGTAATACGACCATCGCAGTACAAGAAAAAAAAGCTGGTGGATTATCACAAAGTAATGTGGCTAAAGAATTAGGGATTAGTATTGCAACAGTAAAAAGGCATTGGAACAACTCGAATCCTAATTGTTAGACTATCGTATTTCCATCCCGAAAGACGTTAAAATCAAAACTCATACATATTCTATTAATATCCCTTTTTTAAATAAAAATCATTTACTTTATGATGTTAATTATTGTAAATAACTGTGATATTTCGTAATTGAAAGCCCGTATAAAACGGGCTATATTTAAGTTTTATCGAGTTGCCCTAAACTCTTGACTCAAAGGTATCAGCAAATCGACAAATTTAATTGCATTTTCGAATTTAGCAAAAATATCTTCCGCAGTGAATATTAACTGAAACGTCGCATAGTTTCCGTGTACTAACTTATTTCTTGTAGAACCTAGAATCATAAAGTCACGAATACTTTCATTAAGAGCTGCATCTTCACTTAACTTTGTTTTCATAAATTCTTTAAATTCAGAACCAAACAACGAAAAGAACTGATTAGCATTGTCTTGATCCCAGTTAAAAAGTGTATGGTACTGCCGCTTTAGAGCCTTGGTTTTCATGAATCCATAGTTTATTAAGCACATATTCGGGTTCAAAATATCAAGCATAATTTGAATAATCTTATTTTCAAAGTAACTTGCAGTAGATAACAACATTACCTTGGAATATTGAGCTTTATAATCATTGGCAATACTGACTTGGTTATTGTTCATCAGAAATGCATAGTTATCGCTGTAATCATTGAAGAGCGCAGCAATAGCTGTATGTCCTGAATCATTACTGGGCATTGATAAATTCCTGTAGTAAATCTCTCGCACGGTCAGTTCTGTTTACCACGCTCTCTTTGCGGGTTGTTTTATCAGTACTCGCCTCGATAAACTTTTGGTCAGCTTTTAAAATAGCCAAATATTCAGAGGTTATCGGTGGTACCGCTACTATTCTTTGCTCGACAGATGAGCGACATGCAGCATAAAAGACAGACTCGAATAGAGTTATACTCAATCGATTAGCACCAGTTCTAAAGTCTTCTACTTTCAGGCCATCACATGCAAGCATGAAACTATTCCAAAGTTCTTTAAAGAAGTCAGTATCTTCTTGAGTAAACGATTTCGTTGCGTTGGAAAATGAATTAAGAAAACCAGATATTGTAGTTTTGTATTTTTCACGACAATGAACCATTGCTAGCGTGCGAAGTATAGCTTCAACATCATTAAGTCTCATATCTACTATGTTTTTCCCCAAAATCACGTTACGCCAAACGTCATTTTCGTTTAGTTTAATCAAGCTGACATTAAAATTAGAATGATACAAACTCATTCTAATTTCTTGCGGTGTAAGGTTCATACCACCACTATTCAGGCGATTAAATATCTCGAACATAGCACCATCTTCTTCATCATCTTTTGTAACTGGCTTAATGATCATATTTCTGATTGTTGCAAGGTTGAGAGCCATTTGGTTGTCACCTAACGTTTTATAATTTTTGCCATTAAAACGATTATCTTGACCATCAACTAAGCCATCTAACCTTAAGTTAAACCTTTGGAAATAAGTATCATCCTGCATAATTTCATCAGGAATATGGCCTTGTTTATCAAAAATGGTTCTTAATTCTGAACGCTTCTCTTTTTTAGGAAAGCGACCGTTAACAAAGTAATATAAAGTCATCAAACGCTGTTGGCCATCGATAACCAAAAACTCATTTTTACCGCTTTCATATAAGAATATTTGAGGGATTGGTAAACCAATTAAAAGAGATTCAATTAGTTTTGATGCTCTTTTTATGTCCCATACATAGTGTCTTTGAAACGCTGGTATCTTAAAAACTTTCGAGCTTATAAAAGAAATGATTGTCGATATGTTGAAATCATTTGGTGTGGTTGTTAGTTGAAATTCATTTATCGGATACGATTCACTTTCTTGATCTGTTATATCATTCATACTGATACTCTATATGATGGTTTAATTTTGTTTTTAATATAATACGTTGAATTTTAATATAGAAAAAGCCGAACATCTTATGGTATTCGACTTTATTTCAGTGTTGTAAGCAAAAGCACATTGTAGTAGATGAGTGAAATGTAGCTAATTAGAATACTTTCCGTAACAGAGGCTATCTGAAACTTTTCAGACTCATGAAATTCGTAATAAGGTTTTGTCCAAAACGTGTTTTGATATAGTTAAGTAGTCACCAGTATTACTGGCGACTTCAAGTGAATTAAATTGCTGTTGCCTGTAATGCTAGAGTACTTGTAACAGAGAGGCTACCTTGTGCAGCATTTTCTATATGCTCACTCCACCAGCCCATCATAGGAATGCGTCTTTCTAAGTAATCGGTACGGTTATAGGTACTACGTACTTGGTTACTGTCTACATGCGCTAATGCAGCTTCGACTAAATCAGCTTCAAAGGCTTGTTCATTGAGTGTAGTGCTTGCGAGTGAACGTAGACCATGGCTTACTAATCTTCCTTCAAATCCCATTCGCTTTAATGCCATATTTACTGTTTGGCTATTACACGACTTTAATGGGTCTCTATCTGATGGAAACACAAATTCTCGATGCCCACTAATTGGTTTCATGATTTCTAATAGGGCAATGGCTTGTTCAGTTAATGGAATACGATGCTCACGACGTTTTTTCATTCTTGCTGGTGGAATCGTCCAGACTTTTGCATCTAAATCTATTTCGTCCCAGCGAGCGCCTGCTGCCTCTGATGGACGAGTCATAGTATGTAATTGCCATTCTATTAAACAACGAGTGATGCGTTTTATACTGGCGTTGGCAATGGCATTAATGAGTTCGGGTAATTCACTCGGTTGTAGGGAAGCCATGTTTTCTTTTTTGGGCTTTTTGAATGCAGCTTTAATGCCCGTTAGTGGGTTCGCAGTAACTAAACCACAGTTGGTTGCAAAATCCATTATTTCATTTAAACGCTGTGCTAATCGTTTTACAGTTTCAAGGCTACCTCTGGCTTCGATAGGCTTTAGTAACTTAATAACCATTGGGGCGGTAATTGCTTTAACAGGTGTATTTGCCAAGTTAGGAAAGATATGTAGCTCAAGTGAACGCCATATGTCGGTAGCATGATTAGCAGTGATGTCATCTTGTTTGATAGCAAACCAGTCTTGAGACACATTAAACAAAGTATGCTGGTGGGTAGCTTGTTGTTCTTGTTGCTGCTGTTTCTTATTCTCTTGTGGGTCGATGCCTTGAGCGATAAGTGCTTTCGCACCTAAAGCGATTTTGCGCGCATTAGCAAGTGACACCTCAGGGTATTTACCTAATCCAAAGTTAGTGCGTTTGCGTATTGTTGGATGAGTGTAATTAAGCAGCCATAGCTTTGAACCATTAGGCTTTATTCTTACACGTAATCCGTCACCATCAGAGAGCATATATTCTTTCTCTTTTGGCTTTGCTGCTTTGATTTCTTTATCGCTTAGTCGAGTTGTTATTTTAGCCATAATAGGTACACCATTTTGTTTGATTGATTTTATGGTGTACCCGTAAAAAGGCAGTGTCAATATGTGGTGTTATTCATTAACTTAATGTTTTTTAATGTTTTTATTTTTAACTTAGGAAGTGGTTGG
The DNA here is from genome assembly GCF_021236965.1 of Photobacterium carnosum. Classification (NCBI taxonomy): domain Bacteria; kingdom Pseudomonadati; phylum Pseudomonadota; class Gammaproteobacteria; order Vibrionales; family Vibrionaceae; genus Photobacterium; species Photobacterium carnosum. The sequence continues at coordinate 161,871 of NZ_WMDN01000007.1, forward strand.
ATGTGGTTGGACGTTGTTGGATTATATTATTAGTGTATTTCGGGAGTTGAACTGTCGTCTATTTATTTTTGACTAATGTTACTGTTTGGTTGTTTTGTGAGCATTTGTGAGGGGCTATGGGATAATTGATGAAAGAATTGTTTAGCCTCGTGTGAGACTAAACAATCGTATTAAATCACTTTTAACTGTTTAGTACCTGTAATAGATAGACTGCCCAATGCGGCTGCTTCTATATGTCCACTCCACCAAACCATCATTGGAATACGTCTTTCCAAATAATCTGTGCGGTTATAAGCACTGCGTACTTGGTTATCATCAACGTGCGCTAATGCTGCTTCGACCAAATCAGCCTCAAAACCTTGTTCGTTAAGTGTCGTACTTGCAAGTGAGCGCAAACCATGACTAACCAACCTTCCTGCAAATCCCATTCTCTTTAATGCCATGTTTGCCGTTTGGCTATTACATGGCTTTTTCGGATCTCTGTCTGCTGGGAAAACAAATTCCCGATGTTGACTAATGGGCTTCATTATTTCCAATAGGGTGATAGCTTGTTCTGTTAGTGGAATACGGTGTTCACGACGTTTTTTCATGCGAGCTGGTGGAATAGTCCATATTTTAGTCTCTAGGTTTATTTCATCCCAGCGAGTTCCTGCCGCTTCAGATGGTCGTGTCATAGTATGTAATTGCCATTCAATTAAGCAGCGTGTAGTTCGTTTGATACTGGCATAAGCAATCGCATTAATGAGTTCAGGTAATTCATTAGATTTTAATGATGCCATGTTTTCTTTTTTAGGCTTTTTGAAAGCAGCTTTAATACCTGTTAATGGGTTCGCAGTAACTAAACCACAGTTGGTCGCAAAATCCATAATCTCATTTAAACGCTGCGCTAATCGTTTCACCGTTTCGAGACTACCTTTTGCTTCAATCGGTTTGAGTTGTTCAATGATCAAAGGCGCAGTGATGTCTTTAATTGGTGTATTTGATAGGTTGGGGAAGATGTGTAGCTCAAGTGAACGCCATATATCAACAGCATAGTCAGGCGTAATGTCACCTTGCTTAATTTCAAACCATTCTTTAGCGATATTAAGCAAAGTGTGTTGATGAATGATTTTGTGTTCTTGTTGTTTTCGTTTCTTATCTTCTTGAGGGTCGATATTTTGGGCGAGGAGTTCACGCGCTTCTTGAGATAGCTTACGGGCGATAGCGAGTGAGAGATCGGGGTATTTACCTAGACTTAGGTTTGCCCGCTTTTTGCTATTGGGGCGGTAGTAGTTCAACAGCCAATGTTTTGCACCATTTGGTTTGACTCGAAGCCTAAGACCTCCACCGTCAAATAGATTGTATTCTTTGTCTGCTGCTTTTGCTGATTTGATTTCTTTATCGGTAAGCCGAGTAGTTACTTTTGCCATAATGGGTACACCAAATAAACATCGTTATAGCAGTGTACCCATTGGTGTACCTATAAATCAAAGATGCTACTGGACGTCTTAGAATCTTACAGATACAAAAAAGCCCTCTAAACCAATGGTTTAGGAGGCTTTTAGGACATCCTAGGATGTCTTCGTATACGAATTTGGTGGAGCTGGCGGGATGAGTACAGTACACAGATGATACGTATTTAACTGTATGTTAAATATGAACTAATGATAAGGTGTTGTACAGTGTCAATTTTAAAATGTACCTCAGTTCAGTTCCTCATCTGGATGCTGGTTCAGTTCCCTTATTTATCGTACTTTTTAATACATCTAATGAGATAGTTGGTTTTTTCTTATGGATCATTCTGTGGCAATTAGCGCATAAAACACAGACGTCTTTCAGTGTTGATACGAAAGTTTCATCTCTCTCTGAAAGCGGATTTAAGTGATGGCATTCAATGTACTCTTTACCTATATCGCCATATACAGATTGGAAGTTGAATCCACATGCTTGACAGGTATAGCCATAATGTTTCTTTGCTGAGATGGCTAATTTAGGATTTCGTTTAAAGTAGGAATATTCACGAGTTTTACGTTCACCTTCTTCATATTCATTATTTTGTTCGTTTTCTTCTTCTTCAATATCTTTTAATGATGGTCTTTCAATACCATGTCTCAACATATCAACATAGGCATTCACACCGCCAAAGTCAGTCAGACGAGATTCTATTACTCTAGAAACTTGACCGCTAGGTCTGTAATTTTGCTTATATCCTAAGTCAGTTTTTAGTTGGAACCAAGTTAGCTTTATATCTTCAGTTTTAAAAAAGAAAACATATGGGAAGTGAGTATTTCCCCATAAAAAATCTGATAGCTCTAATAATGGTTCTCTCCAAAACCCTTGAACATGACATAATGCAGGAATCTCACCATCTCCACCTGTTGTTTTAATTAAAAGTATTACATCATTAATTGCTAATTTATTAATCACAGAACTAGCTCCTAGTGGAACTCCCCATGCATTACAAAAGCCATTAGGAAATTTAGTAATTAATGTTTCATATACTTCTTGTTTTAAATTATCGGGTACATGTTCAGTGATTTTTTGTATTGATATATTACTATTTATAGTTTTTGGAAAGTCAGTCGTTGATCCTTTTAGACCAACATCATGAATATATAATTGCATAGAAATCTCTGATATAGATATAAATCAAGTGGTTATATACAATTAGTTTAATATTTACTTGTTGTTTTATAAAGAAATATATTCTTATTTATTAAATGTGCATTTTTGACTGTTCTAAGGACGATGTTGTAATTTAGAGCAAAAATTTCTGAGTAGATATATCTATAGGTATTAGCTGAGAATACCCCCGTCCAAGAAATTAAGACCGTACCCATCAATTAATCATGACAATATAATCATTACTGATTGTTATCTATCATAAGGGTATGGTCTATTGATATGTGATAGATACACTATCATTTAATATTGACAAGACTTATATGATGGGTTTATCGTAAGGATACTTTAATGATAGATGCCTGAGATAATAACAATGACTAAATACTTTAATGCTCGTGATATTAAGAAAGACCACGTAACTACTATAGATTTGAGTAATGGCTTAATCGTAGAGATAACAAAGACTGATAAGATTGAAGCAACTCGTACTGATACTGGTATAACTATTTATCATGGTGCTGTTGAGATGCGTAAAGAGTTAGCACTGTGGGAAGCAGAGTCTATCACTGAGGTGGTTAGTGGGAAGCGGTTCATTTATGCTCGTGTGTCTACTACCGACCAGAACGTAGAGCAGCAAGTACAGAAGTTACAGAGTGAACTAAGTTGGGAAGATGCTATCGTTTACGCTGAGAAGATCTCTGGCAAGACATTAGACCGTGAACAACTGAATGCCCTACGTTCTACAGTAAAGCCCTCAGATTCAATTCTAGTGCTGTCTGTTAGCCGTCTAGGTCGTAACACGAGAGAGGTATTAGACTTCATTGCTGAGATGACAGACAAGGCTGTTAAGGTCTATGTACAAGACTTAGGGATGATGGACGTAACAAGCTCAATGGGTAAGTTAGTTCTAACCACACTGGCTGCTGTGGCTGAGATGCAACGTGAAGAAATACTAGACAAACAGCGTACTGGTATTGAACGTGCAAAGGCTGAGGGTAAGTACAAAGGTAAGCAGCAATCAGATAAGACTATCAAGGCATGTAAGGCTGCTGTAGCTGATATTGATAAAGGTCTAAGCAAAGAGAAAGCAGCTAAGGCTAATGGTATTGGTGTTGCTACATTGTACCGTTTCATTAAGCAGCAAGGTTAATTGTGTCTGTATCACTCCCTGTTTAATAATTAATTGTTGTCTGCAATACGTAAGTGGTTCAAATGACTCCTGTATGGCTAACTACAATGTTTTATGTGTAACCGTAATACAATTTTAGCCTATAACTTATCACAGAGCCGTACAGGGCGTGGTGAAGTGATGGTAAGAATGGATGATTCTATTTCCTTGCACTAGGGAAGGAGAGAATTAACTCAATCTCTAAGTATTCTTAAAGTATATCTCTAAGACACTAACCAATTAGGTTGTCCTATGGATGAAGAAAATAAAAGGTAATGCTAAGACTTTTCTTGTTAACGAGTACATAACTCATCATCGATGATAGACCACTACAACTGAGTAAATTAGGAACTATGACGTAATTGTATATTGTTAGTAATTAGCACTAGCTATATATGCTGGGATAAATAATAAGTTAATTAAATTAATTTGCATAAGAAACTTTCGCAGACTTATTAAGTATATTTAAGGATTAAAAGATCATATACCCATGCACTTAACATACCTACCCACACTGACTATATTTTATGTATATCCTGATAATAAAAGTGTCTTCCTCACACATTGTTTAGCAACCTAATCGAGTCTTAAAAATTCCACTCAATAATAAACTTGCACTAGGGATTCAAAAATATATACCCACCAATGGATGACCACTCACAAGGTCATTCACATCTAACCAATCAAATCTAACTAATGCGTTATTAAGTACGCACTTTGCCTTAGCTATATTTCCATAGCATTAGTACTGGCAAGGGTGTGACTTAGTGCGTACCTAATAAATGGAAATCAAAATGAACACATTAACAGTTATCAATCCTCAATACATTACCGCGAACAATATCTCACAAAAGCTACTAATCGAACTTGGTCTTGGCTCTCTGTGGACAACACTGAGAAAGTACCGCACCAAATTACCTTGTTTATCCGAACATGGACTTATGGAGCAAAATCCGGTTGTAAATGCCCGAACACTTCATACACAATTAAAGATAAAGAAAACCTTTAGCCAATGGTTAAAGCCTAAATTAGAATATCTAAGCCAATCAGATTACTGCATCACAACCATTCCAGAGGTTAATACCTTTGAAGATAAAAACCTTGGTGGACGACCTAGCATTGATTACCTACTAACAGTTGATGCAGCTAAATCTATTGCCATGCAGACACGAACACAAGAAGGTCAATCAGTCCGTGATTACTTCATTAATATGGAAAAGCTAGTCGGCTATTTAATGGTTTGGAACTCGAAACGAAAACCTCAATTTGACTATGAGAGGTTCGTGAAAAAGAAAGCTACTGAAGCAGCTAAAGCCGACCTGTCAGCTATGAGTTTTATAGATAAAATGCAGAAATATATACGTGAAATGCAGCGTTTGGTTAACCAAATAGCCTTTGGTAATGGGATTACAAGCGTAGAGCGCAATCTCTTAAATTCTGAAGGACAAGATAAACTAAATAATGCCATGACGGCATTTATGATGATGGCTGAGCAAGGGCTGACACTGAAGGTAATCGCTAATATATTTAAAATTAAAGATTACAAGACAGCAATGAATAAAAAGGCATAGAAATAAGTTTACTAGTTCTTATTACAATAGATTACTAGAGTGGATGGGCATATAAATAAAAGAGTTGAATAATTGTCATTTCATTACTTCTGCTGGTGGACTTTTTGATGATATCAATAGTTAGAGTTAAATCGATGCGGACAAACATTAGTCCGCTATAGATTCATCTATTACTAGATTGATTTTAATTGTTGGATAGCATTTTTAACCAGCAATGAATCAAGTTTTGGATAACGAACAGTATGAATCACATCTCGTTCTAATTCTTTAAACGTTTCAAGAGACATTTCGCAGATACGCTCTTCATCGGCACTTACTAACCAAGTTTTACCTGAAGAATCTTTTTCTAAAGAAAATGCAGTACCGTCTGTTGCGTATATCCATCCTGCTATTTGCGTCATGACTAAGATGTTCTCCGTTTTGCTTCTTCTGCTGCCTGTTCACTTGTCCAATAACAACGATATTTATAGAAGCTATGTGTTGGGGTTTGAATAATTGACCATGAAAGATCAATGTTTTTATCATCTGAAGTTAATTGTAACTTACTACCAAGAATATAAGAACAAGCTTTATTTAATCGATTATCAAATAGCGATGTAATTTTTAAGAGGTCAGCTTTAACAAGGTTAGCAATAGAACGTTGAACTGTTTTCGTAGAGAGACCAGATAACAATGCAACTTTTGAATGGCTACATGCAATATTTGGGAGAAAGGTACTCATAGTAACAAGAACTGTTTTTTCTGTTGCAGTAATACCAAGCTCATCTGCTGATGTTCTTAAGAGTGCAGTTGTAATTTCAAATTGAGTAGAGGTCTTACGCATTGTTATTAGATCGCAAATTAGGGTATAGACATACAGTCTACACCCTATGGGCTTTCAGTCCCTAACCTCTAGTCAGTATGTCCAGTTAACAAACAATAAATTAAACAAAAATAAGAACATGATTTTGCTTTAGAAACTTTGAAGATATGGCAGGCTATTTATATAATCAGATAGCTTCTTAATGGTATATCCAGATCCATATGCGGCACTTACACTATCATCTGTCCATCCACCTAACTGCTTGTAAGCGGCTTCTGGTAGATCAGCCATTAACGCATAGTCTTTAAAATTATGGCGTAAGCTGTGAAATGAAACCTTGTCTGCTTTTAGGTCACGGCACTTAGTAAAGTAGGCATATCGTTTACTGTATACATCTGAACGGTAGCCTGTTGTCTTCGATACTTGAACATTAAATAAGGTAGCTGTCGTACAGTGCGTAACAAATTCAATGAATCCTAGTTCCAGTAAACGGTTAGGGATAGGGATTTGACGGATTGAAGATAGTGTTTTAACAGCCTTACCATCATTCTTATTTATATCAATAAACCAGACACTATCTGATGACTGTTTAATATCATTTGGTGTTAGCTGTACGATCTCATTCATTCGTAGACCACATAATCCTAAGCGTACAGTCCAATAGTGCTCTGTGTTCTCTGTTTGCTGTAGCAGCTTATCCAATAACTCTGGTGAATAGGGTAGGCGCATATCTTTATTCGCTACAGTCTTCTGTACTCGGATCTTCTCGGCAGGATTAACTGTTAACCATGATTCTTGAATACAAAATTGGAATAGTGAGTTTAAAGCTTCTAGTCGTTGGTTAATGGACGTAACAGATAGTAATGGTAAGTGGATGAGTTTATTTGCTTGGACTAATTCAAAGACCTCACATAACGATAGATTACGAGTTTCAGGTTTCTTTTTGATATTGGTCGGTAGTTTAGACAGCAGCGTTCTTAATTCACGGATATGGGAGCGAGTAATAAGATTTAGCATGCAATCTTTACTTACTAATGCTTGTAATGACTCAAATGCAGATAAGTAACGTTGTTCAAGCTTGAGGCTCATTGGTTTTTCAGCGTGTTTATTCTTGAGGAATTGATTACAAGCGTCTTCAAGCGTTGGGAGTTCTTTGGGAAGATCATAAGGATGTACTGCTGCAAGATCAGGATATAGTTGTAAAAGTTCCTGTTGCACTTGCAGAGACAATGGATGGGTGTGTTTTGCAATTAATTGGAATAGCTTAATTTTCTGGTTAAGCGGTAAGCCAGTAACTAATGACTGCTGTTCTGACGACATAGTATTTAGAACATTTGACCATATTAAGTCTTGTTCAAATGACTTTACATTAACTTTATCTTTGTATTTATCAACGGTAGAGGCAGTTAAGTATTGTTCTTCATCTAATCCAATAAGGAAAGAATCAATAACATTATCTGGTTGGTCTTCAATAGACTGTGCAGCATCTTTAACTAGAGACAACCAACTATTCGCTGTCATCAACGCTAAACGAGAAATCTTTGCTGGTGGTACTGATGTATGTTGAGATACAGATGATTCGTATTGAGTAAACTCATAAGCCAAACGTGCAGAATGAATAGACGCTAGACGTTTTGCTTCAATAGCATTGTTGGTCTGTAGCGAGAACTTGATGTGGGTTTTATTATTGTAGTATTGCTTGATTAAATCAGGCACACGACGTTGGTAGTAATAGACACCGCTTTTACCACGACGATATAGATGCATGTTATTTTTCTCTGTTGTATATCATCTATGTACCACAGTTCGTCTCCTTTTCTAGCTATTCACGTTACGTCTAAAAACAAGAAAGCCCGCTAAGTCATTGACTCAACGGGCTTCCCAAGTACCCGAAGGTACGTTCGTATACGAATTTGGTGGAGCTGGCGGGATTTGAACCCGCGTCCAAAATCAGTCTAACAGATGGCGCTACATGCTTAGTCAATCTTTATTCTCGTATCGTCACTGCGAATTGACACGCTATGCAAATACATACCAGAATTCTATTTCGCGGTTCATCTCTCTAGTCAAAGAATCCCTCGCTATCTCGTTTGGGTTTGAACCCCTGTTAATCCCCGTCTTACAAGCGGAAGCTAGGGCAGGAGCGCTCTCAGCAGGGTATTAAGCTGCTAGTGCGAAGTTTTCGTCGTTTGCGACTATTTTTTTGCGGTTGTTTAACGAGGCAAACCGCACCTCGACATGCTCCACAAGCCTTCGTGATCCTGTCGAATCCTGAATCAGCCCCAGATGCGATTGATGTTAGCAGAATATTTAACAAGGTCAATAACTATATTATAATTTATTGACCAAGTGATTGATTACTATTCAAATGCTAACATCATGTTGCATAGGTAGCTTAACGGTTACTACCTTTCATGATGCGGGCTTTATCACGTTGCCAATCTTTGGCTTTGCTGTCAGCGCGTTTATCATGCAGTTTCTTACCACGTGCAGTACCGATCTTCACTTTTACGAAAGAAGTGCTCCAGTACATCACCAATGCCACGATAGTATCGCCTTCGCGGTTCACTGAATCTTCTATTTTTCTCAGTTCACGACGGTTAAGCAATAGCTTACGTACACGAGTTGGATCAGCGACAACGTGGGTTGATGCTGCATTTAATGGTGCAATGGTTAAGCCTGAAATAAAGGCTTCACCGTTACGTAAGAAAACATAGCTTTCAGTCATGTTTACTTTACCGTCACGGATGGCTTTTACTTCCCAACCTTGTAGTACCATTCCGGCTTCGTATTCGTCGCCGATGGAAAATTCAAAACGAGCGCTTTTATTTTTGGCAATAGTATTGCTACTTTGCTTTGGTTTTTTAGCCATGTTGACCTCGTAGAGTCATTGTTGCAGTCCCAGAACAAAATCTAATATCAGTGATTTTTCTGGTCGAATAAGCTATGGACGTTACCATAATACCGCTTGATGGTAACTGTTATTTTGGTCGATAGCCCAGTAATGGTATCATTGACTAAACGCAACGAATAGATTTTATCTTCAGGGTGAGGATGTGTTCGATGAAGGAGAAACTATGCCACAAATTAGCCGTTCGGCACTGGTGCCTTTTAGCGCACAACAAATGTTTAACTTGGTGAATGATGTTGAATCTTACCCGATGTTTTTACCCGGCTGTGCAGGCAGTAAAATCATTGAGAGTTCAGCCAGCCATATGATGGCCTCGGTTGATGTTGCTAAGGCGGGTATACGCAAAACATTTGTGACGCATAATAAATTGGTTGATTTTAACCAGATTCAAATGCAGTTGGTGGATGGTCCTTTTCGAAAATTAGTTGGTGGATGGACATTTACTGAACTTGATGCGACAGCGTGTAAAATTGAATTAAACTTAGAGTTTGAATTTACCAGTGGGCTGATTGATATTGCCTTTGGTAAAATTTTTCGTGATCTGACCGGTAATATGGTGCAGGCGTTCACACAGCGAGCAAGAGAAGTGTATGCATTCTGATCAACCCTTAATTCATGTTGAGGTTGTTTTTGCACTGCCCAACGTACAGCGGGTGTTAAAGCTGGCGGTTGTTGCTGAAACGCCTATTCAAGCGATCATCGAGCAATCAGGGATATTAACTATGTATCCTGAGATTGATTTGAATATCAATAAAATTGGTATCTACAGCCGTAATGTGAAATTAGATGCGACCGCGCGTGATGGCGATCGAATTGAAATTTATCGTCCGTTAGTGGCTGACCCGCGTGAGATCCGCCGTAAGCGCGCAGAACAAGCGAAAAAAGACGCAGAAAAGTAATATTTATTTTCTTGCAGACAACAAAAAGCTCGCCATTAGCGAGCTTTTTTTATTACTTTGAAAACAACCATTTTCTATGAATAGAATTAATTCATAGGATCCATGAAGTTAGGACCTTGTTTGTAATCACCTTTCATACTAACAAGCTGTGCCTGTTGGTTGAAGGTTAAGAACAAGTTCTTTTGAACTGGCTTATCATGACCATTTTGTTCGTAGAAAATGTAGTTCCATGTATTGGGGTAACTTGGATCAACTAACATAGGTGTACCCAGTACATATTGAACTTGTGTTTTCGTCATGCCAACACGCAAGGTATTAACACTTTTTTGTTCTACATAGTTACCTTGGTCAATATCAATACGATAAACCAAACGTTCAGCGACCGAACAGCCGCTAAGTAAGCCCAACACTAAGGTTAGGGCTGCAATGTTTTTCCAACTCATAGCATCCTGGCTTTTTAGCTTTAACTGCTGCGATGATAAACAAGGTCTTGGCAGAAGTAAAAAGCGGTAAAGAAAAAAAGTAATATATTCTGATATTCGACTACTGCTGATGGCAATAGTTGCATCAATGTTTTAGTTTATTTCATATTCGCGCAAGATGCGAAATTAAATCAAGCCGTAACCAGCAGTTCTTTTGCATTTGCGAGAGTGCGCTCAGTAATCTCACTGCCACCTAATAGGCGTGCTAGCTCTGCAATACGATCATCAGTACTTAATGGGCGCATTTGGGTTTCTGTCTGACCATCAGTGGTTTTTTTTGCAACAAACATTTGTTGATGACCACAACCTGCGACTTGCGGTAAGTGAGTCACACACATAACTTGGGTTGATTTGCCGAGCTTTCGTAGCATTTTGCCGACAATAGCCGCTGTTGGGCCACTGATGCCGACATCGACTTCATCGAAAATCAAACTTGGGGTTTCAACTTTTTGAGCAGTGATCACTTGAATCGCGAGTGAGATACGGGAAAGCTCACCACCCGATGCCACTTTGCCTAATGGCTGTAACGGTTGGCCTGGGTTCGTTGATACTAAGAAATTAATGCTGTCGTAGCCTAGCGGGCTTAACATGCGATCAGGATCGCTTGTCAGTGCTATTTCAAATTCACCGTGCTCCATACTTAACATATGCATACTTTCGGTGATTTTTTGATCTAACTCTTTAGCGTAACGCTGGCGGCTTTTGCTTAATTTTTCAGCGGCTTCAATACATTGCTGACGTAAACATTCAACATTAGCTGCCATGTCTTCTAAACGTTCATCGCTGCAATCAAGGTTTTCAAGTTCTTTCAGTAAGTCATGGTGCTTTTGGTAAAGCTCTGCTGGCATTACATAGTGCTTGCGTGCCATCGATATGATTTTAGTTAAGCGCTCTTCAAGGTAAATTAACCGATGAGGGTCCATATCTAAGTTATCAAGGTAGCTACGTAATTCTTGGCTAGCTTCTTGAACTTGAATAATTGCTTCTTCAAGCATTTGTGGAATCGCACTTAAACTGCTGTCATATTCACCAAGGTTGTTTACCTCTTGGCAAGCGAGTTGTAATAGTTGCAGTGCATTGCCATCGTCATTGTCATACAGAACCGACAGTGCTGTTTGGCTTGAAATCGCGAGCTCACCTGAATTTGACAGGCGCTTATGCTCTTCTTCAATTTCACTAAACTCTTCTTCGCCTAAGGCTAATTCATCGAGTTCTTTGACTTGGTATTGCAGTAATTGTTTTTGCGCTTCGTTCTCATCACGGCTTTGGGTTAACCGCTTTAGCTCGTTATGCGCTTGACGCCAACGTTGATAGGCGCTGCGAGTACGATTGATTAATAAATGATGACCTGCATATTGATCAAGCATTTGTTGTTGATATTCAGGGCGCATTAATTGTTGGTGAGCATGTTGACCATGAATATTGATCAGCAGTTGCCCTAACGCTTTTTGTTGTGATGCGGGAACAGGGCTGCCGTTAATAAAGCCACGTGAACGGCCTTCTTTGGTGATCACTCGGCGCAAAATACACTCTTCACCATCACTGAGTTCGTTATCTTCGAGCCAACGTCGAGCTGCTTGGTTGTTTGCCAATAAAAATGACGCTGAAATTTCAGCTTTATCTTCATTCGGCCTTACCATTGAAGCTTCAGCACGATCACCAAGACACAAACCTAATGCATCAATTGCAATAGATTTACCTGCACCAGTTTCACCTGTAATGGTGGTCATGCCTGGTTTTAGTTCAAATTGAAGAGTTTTGACAATAGCAAAATTAGAGATCGTCATATGCGCGAGCATTGTGTTCACCTGTTTAAATCAACACCTGTTTTTTCATACAGTATATACTGTATCCACAACCAGTAAAGTGCTGAGGTGATAATTATTTAGATGAAATGTGACTTAGGTTAACTTTTTGTGCAGCTATAAAAAAACCAGCCACTAAAATGTGCTGGTCTAAGGGAAGAGGGGCGTTGTGGTCTTAAAATAATCGGCTCGACCAACCTAATTTTCTACGTAGTACATTGTAGTAACTGTAATTTTTAGGGTGGATTAATTGCAGACGATCTTCACTTTGATAAATATGAACTTCATCGCCAGGGCTTACGGGAAGCGAGACTTGGCCATCACAGCTAACTTCTAAGGTGCTGCCATTATTGGGCGACACGAGTAGCTTGATGCAACGATCACCGTCTACGACTAATGGCCGTGATGATAAAGTATGGGGAAACATTGGCACCAGTGTGATGGCATTTAAACTGGTTGATAAAATTGGGCCGCCACCAGAAAGTGAATAGGCTGTTGAGCCTGTTGGTGTCGCAATAATTAAGCCATCAGAACGCTGTGAGAACGCAAAGCAATCGTCAATATAGACTTCGAATTCGATCATGTGGGCAATTTTATCAGGGTGTAGCACAGCTTCGTTTAAGGCTGAATTACGACTTTTAATTTGACCATGACGGTGCACTTCGGCTTCAAGTAAGAATCGATCTTCTTTAATAAATTCGCCAGCAAGTACGAGCGCGAGTTGTTGCTCAAAATCTTCAGGATCAAGATCAGTCAAGAACCCCAAGTTACCGCGATTAACGCCAATCACTGAAATATCAAACCGTGATAATACGCGAGCAGCACCTAGCATGTTGCCATCACCACCTACAACAACTGCTAAATTTGCTTTATCGCCAATGGTGAGTAAATCACAAAAGCAATGCTCAGGTACGTCAATATCGTTGGCTAATCGATGATCGACTAACACGTTATAACCTTGTGCGGTTAACCATTCATAAAGGCTAGTATGCGTTTGCAATGCCTCAGGATTACGTGGTTTGCCAATTAACGCGATAGTGTCAAAAATACGCTTCATGTCCCTGTTCCGACAAATGATGGTAGGTCAGTATAGCCTTAGAAAAAACAACTTGTCGTGGTTTGTTGTCAATATTGGCTTGAATCATTGAAGTTCATCCCCATAATATGCTCAAGACTATTTAAAAAGTGGCGCTTATCCAATAAGGCTACTAAGTGAATAAAACCCCTTTTATCTTGGCGGAGAACCAACGCATGACTAACAAAAAACACAATGTACAGGATGAGCAGCTAAACGATGCAGTCGAAGCTGTTGAAGTCGAAGCTGTCGAGGGTGAGTTTGTTGAATCTGAGCAAGAGTTATACGTAGCTCGTATTGCAGAACTAGAAGCTGCTTTATTAGCAAAAGATGCTGAAGTGAACGAAGTGAAAGATATGGCTTTACGTATTCGTGCTGAAAGCGATAACGTTCGTCGTCGTTCTGAGCAAGAAATGGACAAAGCACGTAAATACGCATTAAACAAATTTGCTGAAGAACTATTGCCAGTTATTGATAACCTTGAGCGCGCTATTGATATGGCCGACAAGAATAACGAAGCAACTAAAGCAATGATGGAAGGTGTTGAACTAACATTGATGACAATGACATCAACTGTTGGCAAATTTGGTTTAAAAGTGATTGATCCACAAGGTGAAGCATTTAATCCTGAATTCCATCAAGCAATGGCTATGCAAGAAAGTGCTGATTTTGCACCCAATTCAGTGATGGCTGTAATGCAAAAAGGTTACGAGCTAAATGGCCGTGTGATCCGTCCAGCAATGGTAATGGTATCAAAAGCCGCTGCAGGTAATGTGAATACTCAAGCGTAATTTGTGATAAGGGAATCAAGGTTTACTTGATAATGTCGCAAAATAAGGCCCACTTCGGTGGGTTTTTTTATTTTTTTGCATTTTTTTTGGGATCTCCCCTTGAAAAGTAATCTGGCGGCCTTATTTAGTAGTCATAAGACATTAAATGTATTTGTCACGGGGTTATCCCGAACCGCTAACCCATTTATGATTTTGGGTATAGTTAAGAACATATAACGAATTTCGGAGATTGTCTGATGGGTAAGATCATTGGTATTGACTTAGGTACAACTAACTCTTGTGTAGCTGTATTAGACGGCGGTAAGCCACGTGTAATTGAAAATGCAGAAGGCGAGCGTACAACAGCATCAGTTGTTGCATACACGCAAGATGGCGAAACGCTAGTTGGTCAACCTGCAAAGCGTCAGGCGGTAACAAACCCTGAAAACACATTATTCGCTATCAAGCGTTTAATCGGTCGTCGTTTTGAAGACGAAGAAGTTCAGCGTGATCTTGAAATCATGCCTTACAAAATTGTTAAGGCTGATAACGGTGATGCATGGGTAGAAGCGAAAGGCCAAAAAATGGCTGCTCCTCAAGTATCTGCTGAAATTCTTAAGAAAATGAAGAAAACTGCTGAAGATTTCCTTGGTGAGGAAGTAACTGGCGCAGTTATCACAGTACCTGCATACTTTAACGATGCACAACGTCAAGCAACAAAAGATGCTGGCCGTATCGCAGGTCTAGATGTTAAACGTATCATCAACGAACCAACAGCAGCAGCACTTGCTTACGGTCTTGATAAGAGCGGCGGTGATCATACTATCGCTGTTTACGACCTTGGTGGTGGTACATTTGATATCTCAATCATCGAAATCGATGAAGTTGATGGCGAGAAGACATTTGAAGTTCTAGCAACTAATGGTGATACACACCTAGGTGGTGAAGACTTTGATACACGTCTAATCAACTACTTAGTAGACGAATTCAAAAAAGACCAAGGTATCAACCTTAAGAACGATCCGCTAGCAATGCAGCGTCTAAAAGAAGCAGCAGAAAAAGCGAAAATCGAACTGTCTTCTGCACAGCAAACTGATGTGAACCTACCTTACATCACAGCTGATGCAACGGGTCCTAAGCACATGAACGTTAAAGTGACTCGTGCGAAACTAGAAGCACTAGTTGAAGATCTAGTTCAACGTACTCTTGAGCCACTAAAAGTAGCTATTGCAGATGCTGGTCTTTCTGTTAGCGACATCAACGACATCATCCTTGTTGGTGGTCAAACTCGTATGCCAATGGTTCAGGCTAAAGTAACTGAATTCTTCGGCAAAGAGCCACGTAAAGACGTTAACCCTGATGAAGCTGTTGCTGTAGGCGCTGCTGTTCAGGCTGGTGTACTTGCTGGTGAAGTTAAAGACGTTCTTCTTCTAGACGTTACTCCATTGTCTCTTGGTATTGAAACCATGGGCGGCGTGATGACTAAACTTATCGAGAAGAATACAACTATCCCAACAAAAGCGAACCAAGTGTTCTCTACTGCTGAAGATAACCAAAACGCGGTAACTATCCACGTTATTCAAGGTGAGCGTAAGCAAGCGAGCTTCAACAAGTCTCTTGGTCAGTTCAACCTAGAAGGTATTCAAGCTGCACCACGTGGTATGCCTCAAATCGAAGTAACTTTCGACCTTGATGCCGATGGTATCCTAAACGTTTCAGCAAAAGATAAGACTACTGGTAAAGAGCAGAAGATCACTATCCAAGCGTCTGGCGGCCTAAGCGATGCTGACATCGAGAAGATGGTTCAGGAAGCTGAAGCTAACAAAGAAACTGATAAGAAGTTTGAAGAGCTAGTAACTGCTCGTAACCAAGCTGACCAACTTGTTCACGGTACTCGTAAGCAAATTGAAGAAGCTGGTGATGCACTTCCTGCTGATGAGAAAGCAAAAATCGAAGCTGCTATTGCTGAACTAGAAGAAGCACGTAAAGGCGAAGATAAAGAAGCAATCGACGCGAAAGTTCAAGCGCTTGTTGCTGCATCTCAAAAGCTAATGGAAGTTGCTCAACAAAAAGCGCAAGCACAACAAGCTGATAGCGCAACTGGCGAGCAACAAGCTAAGCAAGACGACGATGTTGTTGATGCTGAGTTTGAAGAAGTTAAAGACAACAAATAAGACGTTATTAATATCTATTAATTAACATCTTGTTTAAATTACGGGCGTTTGAGGTTACTCTAACGCCCGTAACTATATCTAGCTAGGTGACAATCAAGTTATGTCGAAACGTGATTTATACGAAGTGTTAAGTGTGGCTCGTGACGCAAGTGAGCGTGACATTAAAAAAGCTTATAAACGCTTAGCAATGAAGTTCCACCCCGACCGTAACCAGGGTGATGCGGAATCTGCTGAGAAATTCAAAGAAGTGAAATACGCTTATGAAATTCTAACAGACGCCCAAAAACGCGCTGCTTACGATCAACACGGCCATGCAGCCTTTGAACAAGGTGGTATGGGCGGTGGCGGCGGCTTCGGCGGCGGTGCAGATTTCAGTGACATCTTTGGTGATGTGTTTGGTGATATTTTTGGTGGTGGCGGTGGTCGTCGTCAACAACGCGCACAGCGTGGATCAGATCTTCGCTACAACATGGAACTAACGTTGGAAGAAGCTGTTCGCGGTTGTTCGAAAGAAATCCGTGTACCCACATTAGTTGGTTGTGATAGCTGTGACGGTTCAGGCGCTAAAAAAGGTTCATCTGCAACAACGTGTAGTACCTGTCATGGTGCTGGACAAGTACAGATGCGTCAGGGTTTCTTTGCGGTTCAGCAAGCTTGTCCACACTGTCATGGTCGTGGTCAAATTATCAAAGATCCATGCAGTAAGTGTCATGGTGAAGGCCGTGTAGAAGAAACTAAAACGCTATCAGTTAAAATTCCTGCGGGTGTTGATACTGGCGATCGTATTCGTTTAACTGGCGAAGGCGAAGCTGGAGAACTCGGTGCACCAGCGGGTGATTTGTATGTTCAAGTTCATGTTAAAGAACACCACATTTTCCAGCGTGAAGGTAATAATCTACATTGTGAAGTGCCTGTAAGTTTCACAATGGCAGCATTAGGTGGTGAAGTTGAAGTACCAACCCTTGATGGTCGTGTAAGCTTAAAAGTACCGGCTGAAATGCAAACGGGCCGTATGTTCCGTATGCGTGGTAAAGGTGTTGATTCTGTTCGTGGTGGTTTACGCGGTGATCTTATCTGTAAATTGGTGGTTGAAACACCAGTACATTTAAGTAAGCGTCAAAAAGAATTACTGCAAGAACTGGAAGAAACGTTTAGTGGCAAAGATGCGAGTAAGCACAAGCCAAAATCTGAAGGTTTCTTCAACGGTGTGAAAAAGTTTTTCGACGATTTAACCAACTAATCAGTTGTAAAAAAGAATAAATAAAAACCGCTATTAGTGAATGCTAGTAGCGGTTTTTTTGTGGCTCAATATCGTCATTCCCTACAGTGAATGTCATCAAGGGCGATAGGGAATCTAGCTTTTTAAATATGACCACTTAATTAATGGAATAAGTAGAACTAAGCCCCTCATCATAAAGGAAATAATGTGGGTTATTATCCGTCATCTCGGAAGAGAGGTACGAGCTATCCGTGATCTACTTATCACGCGTTTGAGCACAAAAGAAGTCAGTGAAAATATTACCAACAACGCTCAGGCAAGCCTTTACTCGTTTGATTTAGCTTTAGCTCAGAGCACTCATCTGATTCTTGTACTATTTTTGGTGTTGCTGTAATGGTGTATGTTGCGTCAGACGCACTAATATTATAGCTATAGCGTTCTCCATTTGCGCAATTACCGCAAAGGTCAGTTTCAATTTCAGTATGGGTATGATCATTAAAATCTGAATAAGCCTTTCCCCCTGTACGTTTATCTTCCATAGCCAGTTGGATCATAATCATATCCCCCATAGCCTGAGTACGATGCCCCTTCAATACATGCGATTGATATGAAGGGTAAGCAATGGCTGTTAATACTCCAATGACTGCTACTACAATCAACATTTCGATCAGCGTCACGCCTTTTTGTTTAATCATCTTCCGTAATCTCTTAAATATTCGAGTTGCCTCGATAACTGGTTGATATCCTTATTCTGCTATTTTGCGGTGGTGATAAACTCTGAAGCAAGTTGTTCTTAGGGATCAGAATGACGTTAATAGGGATTTGGGGAATGGCTCGAGAAATTATCACGCACTTTCATTACATACATCATAACGGTGACAGTCAGCGGGGATTTACGCTGCTGGAATTGGTGTTCACGGTTGTGATCATGGGCATTGTTATTGCAATGGCAGCCCCGAGTTTTAATGGATTAATTGAATCTAATAAAATTAAACGCTTGGCGACAGAAATAGAGTGGTTATTGGTGCAAGCTAAATCAGAAGCGGTGATGCGTGGGGCGGAGGTTTATGTTAAAAGCACTGCGCCAAATATGTCTCCTCGATCGGCAGTTTCATGGGACATAACATCATCATTAAAGGCTGGAACTCCCGTTTTCTCAACAATAAAATCAACTTCTTTTAGTAAAATATCAATAACTAATAGCTCGCATTTAAAACAGTTCTATTTTGATCCTATTTACGGTAAACCAAGTGCTAATGGTAGTTATCGTTATAGCATTGGTGACTATAAATTAAAAACAACGGTTTATACTATTACTGGGCGTATTTATACCTGCTTAGAAGCTGGTTCTGAAAAGTTGGGTACTTATGAAGAGTGCTAATCAAGGTTTTAGCTTAATTGAATTACTCATAGCCTCATCAGTGGGTTTAATTGCCATTGGTGTTGTGGGATCTGTTTTTTTATCCGGTTATCAAGCTGCAAATAAGCGATCCTTAGAATTGTTGCTTCAACAAGATGTCAACGATGCTTTTCGACTAATTAAAGAAGATGTACTGCGAGCAGGGTATGTGTCGAGTGGTGCTTCAAGTTTGATAATTTCAGGGGCAAGTAATGTTGTCTATGTAAATCCTGATAATAACTGCTTATCTTACGCTTATGATGCTCCTGATGGGCGTCGATATAATGAAGTAATGTATAACAAAAAAGATAAAAAATTAGTTTATCGCGTATCTTCGGCAGTAAAAACGATAGCAAATGTATGCTCTTTATCTACAGATCGATCTTATTCGTTAATTTATGATAAGCAGATCTCTGTAAATCAATTTAAAATTGAAAATACACCAATAAGTTCAGCCAGTGCGACCAGTCAATTAATTAAAATAACGCTTGCTGCACATTTAAAAAATGATGATTCAGTAAGTACCGCGAAGTCGATTCAGATTAAAACAAGGAATTGGCAATAATGAATAAACATCAACAGTCAGGGATGACGACATTATTAATTACTAGCATGTTATTAATAGTGGCGTTGTTATTTTCATTAGCTTCATATAAGAATTTATTCTATCAGATTAAGCGCACTCAAAATGAAGTCTTAGCGAGACAAGCGCATTGGGCTGCTGAAGGTGGGCTAGAGTGTGGGTTTGTAGAACTAAAGCAAAAAAATATACGTCCTACAGATCCTACCTTTAGTAAAAAATGCACTGTATTAGCTCCAATATCAGAGCTTAGCATTGGTTATTCTCCATTAACTATTGATCAACCAGAGTATGAATTAATTAGTCATTATTCTAATGCAGTAATAAAGCATGATGTTTCTAAGTCGATTAATTATGGTGGTGTGGGGATTTCAAGTACCTTAGAAACGAGTGCATCAGTCGAATTAACGGGATCTCAGCATTTTGTTCCAAATAAAACAAATAGTATTGCTGCTGATGGTAAGTATAAGTGTCGCTCTATTATTTCAGGAGGAACGGTAACATTTACTGCATCTGAAAGCGGCGGAGATGAGCATTTTTTTACTTTGGATTATGATGGCAAAGGACATGCAAGTGGTCCAGCTGTCTCATATCCTGGTTATTCTTCAGGAGTTGTACCATTTATTTGTAATAATAATTATAAATCCAATTACTTTGATGTAAATAAGCCAATAAATAATGCAACAAACGTTAAAGGCGGCGATATTTTAGAGAATCAAACAACGAATATATTTAAAAATATTTTTGGTAAAGAAATTTCTGATGCTGATTCTGTTAAAGAAGAGTTTAGAAAGGATCCATTAGGTATCGTATTAGGAGAGTCACTCAGTGAGAAGACAGCTGATGGCTGGGTTATTAACTGTAGTGATAAAGTTAAAGTTGCTTATAATAATGATATTAGACGTTTTTGGATTAATGGTAGCTGCGCTCTTACAGGAGATATATTAGGTTCTAAGAATTTTGATACTAATGACGAAGCAATTCAATTAGTTATTTTTAATGGTCTATTTACAGTTAATGCTCTTCCTTATATTGATGGGCTTATTTATCAGTATATTGAACCATCTTTTAACATAAGGGATGGTTGGGAAGATTTTTTTGATAGTAATACGTCTATAGGTGTTGGAACAGGTGAGTTACTTAAAGATGATATTATAAATGGTAAACACGATAATATGGCTCTGTATACATATACATCTTTAACTTTAGATGGAGGTATAGGGATCGATGCTCCAAATCGAACCATTAAATTTTTTGGTGCAATAATTCCTGCTTATAATGAAGGGAAATCTGGTAAATATTTAAGTAATTTATCGTGGCAGCAAGGATCTTGGCATGACTTCTAATATCAAAAAAATAACAGGCTTTGGCTTATTAGAAGTAGTGATTGCTCTTGGTGTACTTTCTGTTGGCGTATTGGGTTTGGTTAAGATGCAAGCCTATATGGAAGTAAAAGCAGAAAACGCATTAAAGACTTTAGATGCACTTCATATAGCAGAAGCGCAGATGGAGTTTTATCAAACCCGTGCCAGTAATATCAGTGGTGCTACTGGATTGATTGCTTTTGCGAGTATGGCTGATCCTACATATTGTATGGAAGATATAGCA
The DNA here is from genome assembly GCF_021236965.1 of Photobacterium carnosum. Taxonomy (NCBI): domain Bacteria; kingdom Pseudomonadati; phylum Pseudomonadota; class Gammaproteobacteria; order Vibrionales; family Vibrionaceae; genus Photobacterium; species Photobacterium carnosum. The sequence continues at coordinate 182,938 of NZ_WMDN01000007.1, forward strand.
ATGAGTAGCGGATTTTCATTGATATGTGATGTTTCGTCTCCTAAATTGTCAGGAGCATTAAGAACAATAGATGTAAAGGTCGGTTGGGATGATCGCCGTGGTGACTCGCAAGCGGTATCTCTAAAGACTGCTATCTCTAAATACAGTGAATTTGATTAAACAACAGCTATCATCGCTAAAAAGACATAATTTAAACCAAATTAAATCGTTTTGAACAAAAAATGTTCAAACGATTTTTTTTTGTAAAAAAACAATTGTCAGGATCAAAAATCTCCCTATAATGCGACCTCACTGACACGGACAGCGGCGCAAGCA